>JADIMW010000046.1 GCA_017694415.1 Candidatus Caccoplasma merdipullorum | reverse complement strand
GCGTTAATCGGTTGTTTATGTTGTTTTCAACGGCGTGTCGTGATGTAAATTGTCGCATTCCGCATTTTAATTTGAACTTATGGCTGACAGAATTATAACAAAAGATGAGATTCGCGCGGCAGTAAAAGAGGCATATCTCCAGTTCAAGGGGAACCGGGAAGGGAAAAATGCCGATTATATTCCGTATCTGGCAGGGATTAATTCCGAACTCTTCGGAATATCGGTAGTGTTGCTCGACGGTGAGACAATATCGATAGGCGATACCGATTACCATTTCGGTATCGAATCCGTATCGAAAGTCCATACCGCGATACTTGTGCTCAAGCAGTACGGCGCTAATGCCGTGTTGCAGAAAATAGGCGCGGATGCCACAGGATTGCCGTTCAATTCCATAATTGCAATATTGCTTGAAAACGACCACCCTTCTACCCCTCTTGTAAATGCAGGGGCTATAACAGCATGCAGCATGGTTCGTCCAACGGGCGATGCCGATGCCAAGTGGAATGCGATAGTGTCGAACATGGAAGAACTGGCAGGCAGCGCTCCTGTACTGATAGATGAGTTGTACAGGTCGGAGAGCGATACCAATTTCAACAACCGTTCCATTGCGTGGCTGTTGAAGAACTACGGCAGGATATATGACGACCCGATAATGTCGCTCGACCTTTATACCCGCCAGTGTTCTTTGGGGGTAAATACCGTACAGCTTGCCGTAACAGCCGCTACGATAGCGGGGCGGGGGATAAACCCCGTTACGGGGAAGAAGGTTTTCGATGCCTCTTTGGCGCACAAGATAACATCGTTGATAGCCACTGTAGGGTTTTACGAACGGAGCGGCGACTGGCTCTACTCTTCCGGCATTCCGGCAAAGAGCGGGGTAGGTGGAGGCGTTATGGGTATTATGCCGGGATTGTTCGGCATCGCATCTTTCTCTCCTCCGATAGATGCCGCGGGCAATTCCGTAAGGGCTCAACTTGCCGTGCGGTATATCATGAATAAACTCGATTTGTCTGTTTTCGGCGGACAGACCGTGTCGATAGAGTAACCTTGCTTTCGTATTTTTTATATATCGGTTTTGCTACGGAGTCGGTGATTGTCGGCTCCGTAGCTGTTTTTTGTCATGCGGTAACCGAATTTTCAAGTGCCTACTCTCCGTTAAGTTCCGACAGACGGTCGAGTGTGGCGGCTATCGCATACAGCCGCTTTTCTTTTGTATCGTCCACGTCGTTTGCAACGCGCTGTTTTTCGAGCATCTCAATACATTTTATAAGTGTCGTTTCGCTGTTGCATGCAGGTATCATCTCGCGAAGTCTGCCATAACACATTTTCAAAAGTTCTTCACGTTCACGGTTTCTCCCGTTCGCCTTTCTCTGAGTAATTGGTGTGTTTGTATCGCTTTTATTCATGATTACCGGTTTTTTGATATTTATACCATTCGACGGCAAAGTTACGTGGCGATATTTGTGTGCTGATGTGAAATTGAAAAGATTTTGTTTTATCAATGTAAAATTTTAGTTATGCTATTACAAACGATATTTAGCGGGATTATGGCCGGCGTGCAGCGAAGACGCGCCAATGCAGCTAACGAAAAAGCCATGAAGGAACTCGAAAAAAGCGAGTCCGCCGCAGATACATTGTTCAATTCGCAATATTACAAAGATTATACCGACAGGGCGGATGTTCAGGCTCTGTTCAACAATTTCAGAAAAGAACAGAAAAGGCAAACTTCACAGAATCGCAAAATGGCGGCTCTTTCCGGAGGAACTCAGGAGAGTGTGGCTGCAATGCAAAAATCTTCGTCCGATGCTTTGGCCGATACGTACAATAATGCAGCTGCCATAGGTGCGCAATGGAAAGATTCCGTGCTTAACAGCTATATAAACCGGAAATCAGCCATACAGGATGCGAAGTACAATATATATCAAAACAATGCCAATTCATATATGTCGTCGGCAGCCAATATGCTTAACAATGCTTCGGAGGGGCTCAAGACTTTTGATAATTTCTGGAGTATGAGCGCACTTAATCAGTCCAAAGGCAGCGGAGGTAAAAGTTGAAAGGCAGTTATAATTTTTATATGCGATTATTATGAGAAACAATAAAAAAGAGGATGGATTGAAAGAGGTTTCCCGGGCTTATGGTGCGGAGTCGATAGTCGCCGATGTTAAAGGCGGGTGCGGCTTTTATGAGGCTTGCCGAAAGGAACAGGCAAAAAGAATGTCGCCGGAACGAAAATCTCTCGCTGTTCTTGCCGACGGCTTGAAGTTGCTTTCTCTTCCGGACGAACCGTCTTCTGCGGATAATGCCGATGTTCCGGAATCGATGAAACGGTTGAACAGAGTAACCAAAGAGTTCTGTATCGATATTTACGGAGGGAAAAAATACAGCGAGTTGTATCCTATCAGAAAACGGATTGGCGATTTGTTGGATGAGATACTTGACCGCAGGGAGAAGCGAAATTCTGCGAAAAAAGCCCAAAAGGAACAGACCCCTGATATAAACACCGGGGCATATCGGCAAGAAAACATGTCGCCTGATTACGGATTTGACAGGTTATCCTATAACGTTCCCTATCCGCAGTCTGGAGAAGAACAGGCATATTCGCCTGCCGAGGCGCAAAATATGCCGCAGCGGATGCAACCGGGACTTTCACAGGAGGTCTTGTCGCAACTCCCGCCAATTGAAGTCGGCGAACAACTTACCGATGAACAGCGGCAAGTATTGTTCAATATGCTTGTAGCCAACGGATGCACGCCGCAAGAAGCCGAAAGAGAGATTATGAATTTGGGTATGTAATTAAAGTTTTGAATTTATGAGCAGCAATAAAGAAAAAGATAAAGAAAAAGAGATAAATATAAACAGGGAAAGTGTGCCGCCGTCGATGCAAACAACCGATGCCCCGTGGTACGATGCACAGCCGACAGCCAGTGAATATTACAGGTATCAGAACGAGCCTTTCAGACAAATAAGCAGAGAAGGCGAAGCGGAGATATATCCGGATTATTACGAAAAATACGATGCCCGTAGAGGCAAAAACATTATTTCCGGGCCTTTGACGAGAGAAATAGAACCGCGCATGCAATCAATCGACGAGGGGCTTCGGAATATCAATAATACCATGGCAAAGACGAAATATAAATATCCCGTATATGATTTTAATTTGCCAAGTACCATTGATGAAAAGCAGATTTTTGGAAGAATGCCGAAAGTCTCCCCAAAACCGTCCGAAACTTTCGGCTCGTACATAATGCGGCCTCCCGTTTATGAAGAGCGTACAAGACTGTATAATTCTCCCCGTCCCTCAATCGGGGGCGGCTTTATGCCGTATCATGGAACATCAGCTGCTCCGCGCGATACCATAACGTCATTCGCCGACGGAATGAAACTTTTTGTCGATAGGATGGAGAACGATGCAAGGTACTTCAGGGGTAATGTAACTTCCAAATATTTAGGCGAAAAAGATTATGCGAATAATATTGGAGCGGTAATATTGAGGAGCGAGGAAAAAGGAAAGACCCTGTACGATTTGTCGAAAGACGAAATGTTGGATATGCTCGATGATATATCGCAGGAAAAGGAGAGTATGGCAAACGGCGATACGAATGACAAAAAGTTGCAGGGAATGTCGCCGATGCAATATGAGGCTTCGCTGGACGGACAGATAAAAGTGTTGAACAGCTTGATAAAGGCTAAAGACGTATTTACCTCGCCTGAAAGATATGAAGATTATATCCGCTCCGTATATCGGAACGGCGGTAAGGGAATGCAGATAATGCAAGAGGCAAATACGAAAAGAGAGAAGATGCCGGTAGCCAAAGGCTGGGCGTTAGCGGGAGATATTGCCTCTGCGGCAGTACATAACATATTGCCGATAGCAGCGCGCATGATCAGTCCGTGGGCGAGTGCGATAGCACTGGTTGGCAATTTGTCGCTCAATGCAAACAGCAGTATGGCAGAGGCTGCCATGGAAATAGACGAATACGAAAAGGCGACCGGCAACAAGATAAACGACCTCGAAAGGAACTCGTATATATACAGTGTAGGTGCAACCGACCTCATGATGGACGCTTTGATGCAGAGTATCTTTTTTAGAAATATCCCGAGATATTCCGTCGCGAAATTCAGAAACACCCTTCAGGGAGAATTCAAGATAAAAAAGAATGCGGTTGGAGAGATGAAAAAACTGGTCGATCAGGTATCGTCCAAAAAGTTCGGACAATTGGCACAAACAGGCAAACAAATGCTTATGGCCTCTTCGATGCAGGCGGCATCGGGAGCTTCTCAGTCTTTGACAAGAGATCTCCTTACCACTATTTACAGAAATCCGGAACATTATCCCACATTGACCGAAATGCTTACCAATGCCGCAATAGGTGCAGGAATAGGGTTCGGCGCAGGAGGTTTTATGGATGTGCTCAGTCGCAGGCCCACATTCCTTTTCGGACAGAAAAAACACAATATAAACGGCGATTTGGTATTCTTCGAAGATATGCCCGGCACCACCTACCAGTATATGGGTACCGACCCCAAGACAGGGCTATATAAAGGCATAGATTTGACAGGAAAACTGAATTGGATTGACCCGGCAGATGTAGTCGATGTAAGGTCGGTAAAATATAACGACTATATTGCTTTACAAAGAAGGTTGAATGAACGGTCGAAGGCATTGACCAAAAACGAACTTAACAAGTTGGTTTTAAAACTTAAAAGTATGGGAAGGAAACCTGTGCTTAAACTTATCGACAAGATAATGCCTGAAAAAAAACCAGTCGGTTTATCCCCCGAAGAGAAAGACAAGAATCTTTTGAATACGCATAGAATCTACAGGGTATCGGAAGATTCGCCCGAGACCGATGAAATGCTGGAGAGATACATGGAAGGCAAAGTCTATTACGACGAACCTTCGGGGCTTGTTGCCGACCGTGAAATATTGGCGCCGGTGAAGGAAGATCTCAACTTCCCGACACTATATTATAACGGGTCGTATCACCCCGGCAGGCAGTGGTTCCAACAGAAAGCATATAAAGATGCACCGTTTATCAACGGCGATGAATTGACATGGCGGATGTTCAATCCCGAAGCTGGCGACGCATGGCTCGAGCATAATCCGTTTTTCAGAACCGGCGATAAAGACGAACCGCACGATTATGCACATGAAATACCTTATTTGTCGCCTTATCGACCATATCATTACAGAGACAAGAATATGAGCGAAGAAGAGTATATTAAAAGACTTGAGGAGATTATGGGGGTCGGCATCGATGATATTGAAGACCCCAGCATATACGAAAACCGCCGAATCGATACCGGGCCATCCGAAGGAGTGGACAACCGCAAGTTTTACTTCGACAACAAGGAAGATTTGGACGAACTGGAAAAAATCATAGACAGTGAACATTCCGATTTCGACTATGATGGGGATGACGGATATGCTATTGGCGGTTTAGACGGGTATCCGATGTTTGACGAGGATTATGAACCGCCTATAACATCGCTGAGAGTGAACGGAAAAGATGAATCTCCTATTTATAGGGATGAATATGGGCTGTTGCTTCCTATCCCGAGCAGAATATCGCCAAAAGAAGACCTTATTTTGCAAACCAAGGAACTGGCCAACAGGTTGCGTTTGAAAACCCGATTGTACAGGACGATGGAAGACGTCCCTACGAAAATACGCGAGAAACTGGAAATTGACCGTTCAACAAAGACGTTTTATAATCCCGACACCAAGGAGATAGGGATTATAGTCAGTAAGTCCGGAGTAATCGACATGCGGTTGGCATTGCTCGAATACGGAATTATAAACCGGGGATTGAAAAAGATATTCGGAGAAAAAACAGACGATTTCTTGAGAGAGGTGTACAGGAAGATTCCGAAAAAATACAAAAAGTATTACTATGAAATATATGGTCCTTTCGATGACGGTGCTGCGGCATATCTTGTGGATATAGCCACAAATCCCAATCTGGATGACTCCGACTGGAATACGTTCTCGGCAATGGCGCGCAGATTCCTGAAAGAAAAATTCGGAATAGGCGAAATTAAAGACGTTGATTTACGCTATATTTTGTGGAAAGCTGTAAACAAGATAAGGGAAGATGATTCAATATCGGCCATGCAGAAAAAAAACAAGCGTTTAAAAAGGGTCTGGAATAAAGACGAACAGTCGTCTTCGCAATCCGGCAAAGGCGGCAATGCAGGCGATAAAAACAAAACACGGCAAAAAGGCGGCAAATAATTTGAAGTTTCCGAAATAGAACAGCGGCAATAACGGCATTGGTACGCCGTTATTGACTGAGTCGGACAAGAGTCGCACCGAAAATTTTTAATCTCGGTGCGACTCTTTTTATATCCCGAGAAATACGAACGAGGTGTTTCGGGCGGAGAAAAAATTTAATTACATCGGTACGGTACAGTTTCCCCGTGAAAATCATGTCCCGCCCTAAAGATACAATACCCGTGAACCGATTGAAGATATATCGTTTTTTATGGCACAATAAATTGCCATATAATATTTTGCGGATTTTACATAACGGGAAAAATATCTACCTTTGTGCCTGAAAATTTAAAAATGCAAGATTGTTATTATGGAGAACTTAAAGGACGGGTATTCCGTCCCTGCAAGAAAACAGGGGGTTAAACGTTACTGCCAGATGCTGGAACTGGTGGATGATGCGGAAAAAATAGCACAATACTGCAAACTGCACGAATCGGACAAGATATGGAAAGAGATACCGGAAGGTTTGCGTCAGGTAGGAGTTCTCGATATGGAGATATACATTTTGGGGAACAAGTCGTTTATGATAATGGAAACGGTAGAGGATTTCGACTGGGACGAGGCGTTCTCGAAATTGGCGACGCTGCCGCGTCAGATAGAATGGGAAGATACGGTAGGCGTATTTCAGAATGGCCGTCCGGGAGCTCATTCCGAAGAAAAGTGGAGTCTGATGAGACGCATGTTCAAACTTCCGCAATATTAAAAACGAATTAACGATTCGACAATGGTAGAATACGATAACATAACAAGCCATATCTACTCTCTTATTGAGACAATGGAGTTTTCGGAGCAGACCAACATTATACTGTACCGGTGCGTAATAATATTGTTTATAGCAATATTGGCAGTAGTCTCGGATTATGTATCCAAATGGCTCATAAACAATCCTCTGAAGAAACTTGCGCAAAAAACCCGGAATAAATTCGACGATTATATTTTCGAACGCAAGTTGCCCGCGAGGATAGCTAACATAGTACCGGCATTCGTGGTATATTTCATGCTGCCCATGGCCTTTTCGAAGGAGATGTTTTTGTACAGCCTCCTCGAGAAAATGAGTCTTGTCTATATCGTTGCCACGATAATGCGGGCATTCGGAGGGTTTATAAAGGCATTGTCCGATATGGCGCAGAACAGCCCCCGCATAAAAAACCGTCCGTTAAAGGGGCTCTTCCAGACAATACAGGTAATAATAATATTTATCGGCATAATAATAATTATTGCAATACTTGTCGATAAATCGCCCGCTACGCTGATTGCAGGACTGGGAGCTTCGGCCGCCATATTGTCGTTGGTCTTCAAGGATTCGCTTTTGGGTCTGATTTCGGGAATACAGCTTTCGTGGAACGACATGCTGCGTCCGGGCGACTGGATAACGATGCCGTCGAAAAATATCGACGGAGTTGTCTTTGAAGTCTCCCTCAATACCGTAAAGATAAGGAACTTCGACAATACTATCCTGACAATTCCGCCGATGATGCTGATGACGGATTCATTCCAGAACTGGCGCGGGATGACCGAGTCCCCCGGGCGGCGCATAATGCGTTCGGTAAATATCGACATGTACAGCGTGGGATTTGCCGACGAGGCCTTAACAGCACGTGTTTCGGCGCAATATCCCGTTATAGATGAATATGTTAGGAACCGTACCGAAGAAGATAAAAAGCGCGGTGAGTGTACAAATCTGAAACTGTTCCGCGTATATATGGAGTGGTATTTGCGAAACCTCCCCGATGTGGCCAAGAGCGAGACGCTTATGGTAAGGTATCTTGCCGCCACAACCGAAGGAATACCGATGCAGGTCTATTTTTTCAGCAGCAACAAGGTATGGGAATATTACGAAGCCTTTGCCGCCGATGTCATAGAGCATCTCCTCGCCGTAATACCGCAGTTCGACTTGCGAATCTATCAGCGTGCTTCGGGCGTGGATATGCGCAATATGGGACACGACGACCCTACAAATAAAATGATAAAACCAAACCGATAGTGAAAACATCATATATAAAGACACGTATATCATTCATTTTGATTATTGTATCGCTTTTCGTGCTGCCATTTACCGTAAATGCGAGAGAGACAAGGATGGACCTTTTCGGCGCAGACAACGATACGATAAAAGTTTCGTTGCTGACATGTTCCCCCGGCAAGCGCATATATGAGCTGTACGGTCATACGGGAATACGGGTGAATATCCCTGCCCGCCGATTCGATGCCGTGTATCACTACGGGGTATTTTCGTTCAACACGCCGCACTTTACATACCGTTTTGTAAAAGGCGAAACAGATTATTCCATCGGAATAATGCCGTATTACGATTTCGTGTCGATGTATGCGGAAAGAGGCAGTGAAGTCCGTGAGTTGCCGTTGAATCTTACGGCCGAAGAAACGCAAAGATTGTTCAAGGCGTTGAACATAAATGCGTTGCCGTCGAATGCGGTATATAGATACTCGTTCCTGTACGACAACTGCGCAACACGCCCGCGCGACATAATAGCCCGCAATGTGGACGGATATCTTGTCTATTCCCCGCAAGCGGTATTCCCCACATACCGCGATATGATACACTACTCCACACGTTCATATCCGTGGATGACATTCGGAATAGATTTGCTTCTCGGCAAAGAAGTTGATTGTCGCGTCGATTTTGTTGCGACACCTTTCCTCCCGACAGCAACGGAAACGCTTTTGGCCGAAGCATCGGTTGAAGAGCCGGGCGGTGCGCTCCGTCCGCTTGCAACAGGCGAACCCAAAGTAGTGTTGAAATCATCGGTCGTACCCACCGAACCGTCGATATTCACAACCCTGCTCACCCCGTGGGTGGTAAATCTCGTATTGCTTTTGGCCGTGCTTTGCGTAACTGTTGTGGAGCTGCGCCGCGGAAAACACTGCAAGATACTCGATACGTTGCTGTTCGCAATATTCGGAACAACAGGAGTCCTGATATATTTTCTCCTGCTTTTTTCCGAGCATCCGGCCGTATCGTCGAACTATAACGCCCTTTGGCTGCATCCGTTCTGGTACGTGGCGGCAGCGGCGATATGGATTAATAAGGCAGGCAAATTTCTATATTATTATCATTTTATTAATTTTGCGCTTGTTTTAGGGCTGATATTGGCTTTTGCATTTATACCCCAGAAGATAAATACCGCCTGCATACCCCTTATGGTTATTTTGCTTGTGCGTTCATTTGCATATATTGCAGTAGAAAAAGGAGCTTTTCGAAAAGCTCCGGCTATAAAAACCGATGAATAAGTTTTTCGCTCCCATAGTATTCGCGCTCGTTGCTTTTCCTGCCAAGGCACAAACCGCCTCCGAAGAGGCTCCGCGTCTTGTCGTGGGAATTACAATCGACCAGTTGCGCTCCGATTACCTCGCAAGGATGAGCCATATATTCGGAGAAAAAGGTTTCAACCGTTTGGCAAATGAAGGAACTGTATATGAACAGGTCTCGTTCGGATATGTGGGAGCCGACCGTTCATCCTCCACGGCGACGATATACACAGGAGCATACCCTTCGTGGCACGGAATAATCTCCGACAACCGTTTTATTCGCGGCGAACGTCTTGTAAAACCTGTATTGTACGATTCCGAACAACTCGGTAACTTTACTGCATCCACTCTGTCCCCCGAAGCCATTGCCGTATCGACAGTACCCGACGAGTTGAAATCCGCCACATTGGGTAAAGCCCGCGTATATTCCGTAGCACCCGAGGCCGATATGGCCATTATCGCAGCCGGACATGCGGCAAATGCGGCATTCTGGCTCGACGACAGCACAGGAAAGTGGGCAACCACCACATATTACCGCGATATCCCGCAATATATTAACGACCTCAACATAAAGGACGGAGTAGATACCCGTATAGATACTATGGTATGGACTCCTCTTTACGAAGCGAAAAAATATACCGGCATTCCGTACGATACCCCCGAATTCCTGTTCGGGTATCGATTCTCCGGTGCTGACAAATACTATAACTTCAAGCATTCTCCGCTTGTAAATACCGAAGTAACCAAAGTCGCCAAAAAATTCATCGAGAACGGTTTTTTAGGAAAAGACACATTCCCCGATTACCTGTGCGTCGGATACTACGGCGGTAACTATCAGGGACACTCGGTGCAGGATTACGGCGCGGAACTGCAGGACACATATATCCGTTTAGATGCCGAGATAGCCTCTTTGCTCGAATCTATCGATAAAAACGTCGGGTTGCAGAATACGCTGATATATATCGTATCGACAGGCTATACCGAAGTGGAAGGACGCCCGCACGGGTTATACGGAATACCCACGGGAGAATTTTATCCACGTCGTGCCACAGCCTTGCTGAACTATTATTTAATGGCGTTATATTCGCACGAACAATGGGTTCTGGGGTATAATGCAGGAGAGATATTCCTCGACAAGGAACTGATAGAGAAGAACGGGCACGATTTCGATGAATTCATGCTCAAGAGCGCCGAGTTCCTCTCGCAGATGCAAGGAGTGCAAGATGTAATGACCGCACGTCAGATAATGCACGGCGATTTAAGTTGCGTCGCACCTGTTCGCCGCAAATACAGCCGCAAACTGTCGGGCGATCTTGTACTTACCATACAGCCCGGGTGGGAGATAAATTACGAAGACAACATAACCCCCAATAAATATGTTCATTACAATGCCGTACCGGCGACACTGATATTTTTCGGGAAAAACATAACGCCGCAACATGTTTCGCGCGAAATAAACGTAACACAGATAGCACCTACGCTGTCGGGAGCATTACGCATAAGAGCTCCGAGCGCGTCGGCATCATTGGCTTTGCCGGAAATTAAATAAGAGAGTTTAAAAAAACGAACAGTATCGTTATATCCCGACGGGCAGTCGGGGGGCGATACGGTAAATAAAAAATAACAAATATGACATTCAACGATATATTAAGGAAACTTTTCGGAAACAAGTCGCAGCGCGACATGCGCGAGATACAGCCCTATGTGGAGCGTATAAAGCAAGAGTACGAAAAGATAAAACAGTTGGACAACGACTCTTTGCGAGCCAAAATAGATGAAGTGAAGGCTCACATACAAGAGTATGTCGCCGAAGATAAAAAAGAGATAGCCGACTTGAAGGCCGAAGTGGAAACCCTGCCCTACGAAAAACGATTGGCAATATGGAACAGGATAGACAATACCGAGAAAATCATACTCAAAAAATACGAGGAGGTATTGGACGAAGTATTGCCGGTAGTATTCGCAGTGGTAAAAGATACGGCACGGCGATTTGCGGAAAATCCCGAAACGGTGGTAACGGCAAACGACTTTGACCGCGACCTCGCAGCCACTCACGATTTCGTCCGCATAGAAGGCGACAAGGCAATATACCTCAACCACTGGATGGCAGGAGGAAACGAGATAACGTGGGATATGGTTCACTACGACGTGCAGTTGTTCGGAGGAGTGGTTTTGCACAAGGGTAAAATAGCCGAAATGGCTACCGGCGAAGGAAAAACGTTGGTGGCTACACTTCCGGTATTCCTCAATGCTCTCCCGGGTAACGGAGTGCATGTCGTAACCGTGAACGATTATCTTGCAAAACGCGACTCCGAATGGATGGGCCCGCTCTACATGTTCCACGGGTTGTCGGTAGATTGCATAGACAAGCACCAGCCAAACTCCGACGCACGTCGCAAGGCATACGCGGCCGACATAACATTTGGAACCAACAACGAGTTCGGTTTCGACTATTTGCGCGACAATATGGCCATTTCGCCAAGCGACCTCGTACAGAGGATGCACAACTATGCCATTGTCGATGAGGTCGATTCAGTCCTTATAGACGACGCCCGTACCCCGTTGATAATATCCGGTCCGATACCTAAGGGCGAAGATCAGATGTTCGAGGAATTTTGTCCGAAAGTAGAAGAGTTGTACAAGGCGCAGCGGGCATTGGCCACGCAGCTCCTCTCCGAAGCAAAGCGCAAGATAGCATCGGCCAACAAGGACGAACGCCGCGAAGGGGCACTGTTGTTATACCGCTGTTTTAAAGGACTTCCGAAAAATACCCCGTTGATAAAATACTTGAGTGAGCCGGGAATAAAATCGCTGATGCTCGAAACGGAAGAGTTCTACATGCAGGACAATAACCGTCAGATGCATATCGTTACCGACCCGCTCTATTTCGTGATAGACGAAAAGAACAACGGCGTAGATTTGACCGACAAGGGGTTGGATATAATATCGAAGAACATGGACGACCCCGATTTCTTCGTGTTGCCCGATATAGGCGCTCAGTTGGCCGAGTTGGAAAATGAAAACCTCTCCCCCGAAGAGAAACAGGAAAAGAAAGACGCCCTGTTGCAGAACTATGCGATAAAGCAGGAGCGCACCCATACCGTACACCAGTTGCTGAAAGCCTATACGCTGTTCAACCGCGATGAAGAATATGTGGTAATCGACAACAAGGTGAAGATTGTAGATGAGCAGACCGGCCGAATTATGGAAGGCCGCCGTTATTCCGACGGTCTGCATCAGGCAATAGAGGCAAAAGAGCGGGTAAAGGTAGAAGCTGCGACACAGACATTTGCAACCATAACGTTGCAGAACTATTTCCGCATGTACCACAAACTTGCAGGTATGACAGGTACGGCAGAGACCGAAGCCGGCGAGTTTTGGGACATATACAAGCTCGATGTCGTTACCATACCAACCAACAAGCCGGTTATAAGAGAGGACATGAACGACCGCGTTTATAAGACCAAACGCGAGAAGTACAATGCCGTAATAGAAGAAGTAGAGCGGTTGGTAAATGCCGGCCGTCCCGTACTTGTGGGAACAACATCGGTCGAAATCTCCGAATTGTTGAGTAAAATGCTCAAGCTCCGCAAAATAGAACATAATGTGCTGAATGCCAAATTGCATCAGCGCGAGGCGGAGATAGTGGCGCAGGCAGGTCAGCGCGGAATAGTAACCATTGCTACCAACATGGCAGGACGTGGTACCGACATAAAACTTTCCGATTCCGTTCGCGAAGCAGGCGGGTTGGCG
>JADIMW010000045.1 GCA_017694415.1 Candidatus Caccoplasma merdipullorum | reverse complement strand
GTACCCGTAAGGGTACAACGGTTTTCGAGACCGTCCCAATCGTCCACTCTGGCATCTTTCCTTATTTTAATCCCTTGATATCGCCATAGAGCATATCTTTTCGCTCCCCCTCTTGCTTCTTCTCCCTCAAGAACTCTTCCTCTCCAATATTATTCATGCTCTTCACACTCGGCCTCGCTCGCTTGCTTTTAACGGTACGTAACTAATTCTATACCTCTTCTTGCCTATATTCTCCGGTGCCGCCTTCGGGTTTTTACGCCGTTTTTTCAACGACGCCGATGACTTTCGCCGGTTTGGTAACCACCACTCCATCAACTTGTGTACCGCCACTCGCCCTCTTGGTTCAAATGTCCACCGACATTCAAGGGATTCTTAAAAACGGTGCAAAGATAGTGAATGTTACAGTAAAAACAAAAAACATCGGGTATTTTTATCTACTTCTTTTTTCATTCGGCTTATGTTGCTGTTTTTGAGGGAGGGGCGGTTTGTTATTTTTTGGTTATTTTTACTGCATGTTTTTTGGACTATGAAACTGTTTGATATTTCGTGCGATATTATGCACTCGCGTCTTTATCCGGATACTGTGCCTCCGCGGGTTGTTGTGCTGTCGGAGATTGACGCTTCGTCGCCATACAGGGTGTCGTCGCTGTGTGCGGATTTGCATACGGGGACGCATATCGACGCTCCGTTGCACTGTTTTCCCGACGGGAAAGGGATTGTGGATATTCCTCTCGACCGTTTCTGGGGACGGTGTATTGTGGTTGAGCGTAATGGTTGTGGAACGCCTTTGCCGCCTGCATCGGACGGGGTGGGGATTGTCTTGTTTAAGGGATGCCGCGAGTTCCCTCTCTCGGAAGCAGATTGCCGCTCTGTTGTGGACGGTGGGTATTGTACGGTTGGATGCGATGATATTACGGTTGGTGCGGGCGACGGGGAGTACGTCGTTCACCGTTTTTTGCTGGGTGCGGGGATTCCTGTTATAGAGGGGTTGTGCTTGAGGGATGTTGTGCCGGGGGTGTATTGGTTGTCGGCTCTGCCTGTGAAGATTGACGGTGCGGAGGCTTCTTTTTGCCGGGCGGTTCTTATGGCTTTGGATTGATTATGGCTCGGGATTGGACAGACGACGTATTTTTTGTTTTTTGCAGGGTCATATAGGAAACTCCGGAACAGCGGTATGACTACCGTGTTCCGGAGTTTGTTTTTTATAGGGCTTCTTCCCTACCCTTATTCTTCTTTTTTTATTATCTCCATGCCTGTATGTATGGCTTTTTCGTTTTCGGGCAGGAGTTTGTGCAGGCGTTCGGGAAGGGATTCCTTGAGACTGTGGATTATGCTTTCTGTCTTTACTATGGGGCATACTTTGAGTATTCCGCCGAGTACCATCATGTTGAAGACTTTGGAATTGCCGCTTTCTATGGCTACATCCATCGCGTCGATGCGGTAGATTGATACGTCTTTGCGCGTCGGGGGACGGTGTATGCCGTATCCGTCGTATATTATTATGCCTCCGGGTTTTACCTGACTTTCGAATCGTTCGAGGGAGGGCTGGTTGAGTATTACTACTACGTCGTAGGTGTTGAGCACGGGAGAACTGATGCGGTCGTCGCTGAGTATTACTGTTACATTTGCTGTTCCGCCTCTCTGTTCGGGTCCGTACGAGGGCATCCATGTTACTTCTTTTCCTTCTATCAACCCGGCATGGGCGAGTATCTTGCCTAACGACAGTATGCCTTGTCCTCCGAATCCGGCTACTATTATCTCTTTTTTCATCTTTATTCGTTTTTTATGTCTCCCAACGGGTATTTTTCGAACATGTGCTCGACCATCCACTTGTTGGCTTCGTCGGGGGTCATCTTCCACCCGGCATTACACGTGGAGACTATTTCTACTAATGATGTGCCGCGTTTTGCCATGGCGTTCTCGATTGCGTGTTTTAATGCGGCCTTGGTCTTTTTTATCGCGGCGGCATTGTGAACGCTTTGGCGCGTGATGTAGCGCGTTCCGTCGAGCTGCGCCAATATGTCGGAGATTTTCAACGGGAACCCGTTCAGTTCGGGGGTGCGCCCGTAGGGACAGGTGGAGGTCTTCATGCCTAACAGCGTTGTGGGTGCCATCTGTCCGCCTGTCATTCCGTATATGGCGTTGTTGATGAATATGATTACTATGTTTTCTCCGCGGTTGCAAGCGTGTATGGTCTCGGCTGTGCCTATGGCTGCCAAATCGCCGTCGCCTTGATAGGTGAAAACGAATTTGTCGGGATTGAGCCGCTTTATGGCTGTCGCTACTGCGGGTGCGCGTCCGTGTGCGGCTTCTATCCAGTCAATATCGAGATAGTTGTAAGCAAAGACTGCGCATCCTACGGGGGCTATGCCTATGGTTTTTTCTTCCAGCCCCATTTCATCGACCAACTCGGCTACCAACTTGTGTACGACTCCATGACTGCATCCGGGGCAGTAGTGCATGGGGTTGTTGTTCATCAACCGGGGTTTGCTGTAAACGATGTTCTCGGGTTTTATTATATCTTCGATATTCATTTTACCAACTCTTTTTTGATTACGTCCAATACTTCGTCGGGGGTGGGGACGATTCCGCCCAATCGGCCGTAGAATTTAACGTCTATTGCGCCGTTTACGGCCAACCGTATGTCTTCGACCATCTGCCCTGCATTAAGTTCTACGGAGATGATGCCTTTTACTTTACGGGCATAGTCGGCTATTACTTGCGACGGGAACGGCCACAGGGTTATGGGGCGTATTAACCCGACTTTTATTCCTTCGGCTCGCGCCATCTCTTGTGTCTTGAGGCATATTCGGGCTATGGAACCGAATGCTACGATTATATAGTCGGCGTCTTCGCAATCGACGGTTTCGTATCGGACTTCGTTTTTTTCTATCTCGCGGTATTTTGCCTGAAAACGCAGGTTGTTGTCTTCCATTACGGCCGGCGACAACTCGAGCGAGGTCAGGATGTTGGGTTTGCGCCCTTTGGGCTTGCCTTGCAATGCCCACGGGCATTGTTCGCGTATTTCGGCTTCGGTTCGGCGCGGACGGTACGGGGGCAATACTACTTTTTCCATCATCTGCCCTATTATTCCGTCGGCAAGTATAATGGCGGGATTACGGTATTTGAATGCCAAATCCATGCCTAATCCGACGAAATCGGCCATCTCCTGCACGGACGACGGGGCTAAGGCTATCAGTTTGTAATCGCCGTGTCCTCCTCCTTTTACGGCTTGGAAATAGTCGGCCTGCGAGGGTTGTATGGTGCCCAGTCCGGGACCGCCGCGCATTACGTTTACTATCAATGCGGGGAGTTCCGTCCCTGCCAAATAGGAGATGCCTTCTTGCTTGAGGCTTACGCCGGGACTGGATGAGGAGGTCATTACGGCTTTGCCTGAACCTGCTCCGCCATATACCATGTTTATTGCGGCTACTTCGCTCTCGGCCTGTAGGACTACCATGCCTGTCGTCTCCCACGGCTTGAGCATCATCAGCGTTTCCATTATCTCCGACTGGGGGGTTATGGGGTATCCGAAGTATCCGTCGAATCCGTATCTTACGGCTGCATGGGCAATTGCTTCGTTTCCTTTTAGCAATTTTATCTCTTCTGACATAGTCTGTTTTTTTGCAACGGAATTTAAATTTTTACTTTATAGACGGTTATGCATCCGTCGGGGCATACGTATCCGCAACTTGCACACCCTATACATTTGTCGGGATTGGCCATGTATGCGTAATGATACCCTTTGTCGTTTACTTCTTTTGCTTGTAGTGCGAGGACTTCTGCGGGACAGGCTACAACACAGAGATTGCACCCTTTGCAGCGTTCGTTGTCCACTACTACGGCTCCTGATATTTTAGCCATCGTGTGTACCTGTTTTTTTCCGTGGCAAAGGTATAATAAAGCTTGCTAAGGACAAAATTTATTTTGGCCGACTGCTTGTTGTTTTGGTTATTTTTGACTGGTTTTGCTAATAGTTTGCCGACTGTCATAATCAAATCGTGATACTTTGTTTTTTTATTTCGGTCTGCGCTCGACTTTTTACTGTTTTACGGGTGTGTTTTTATGTGCTGCGTATTGTCTTTTGCGGGCGCATGTTTCGTTTGCCGAAGTTCTTTTTGTGCCTTTTATGCGTTGTATTTTGCGGGTTGTTCTGTCGAGTGTGAATGGTACGGCGTATTGCTGTATTTGTGCCGTGCCGGTGTGCTGCCCGCAAAAAGAGACTGCCCCGTTTTTTCGGGACAGCCTCTTTATGGTTGTTGTTAATGTTTTATTGTCTCTTTTATGCTTCGGCTGTTGTTGCTGCGGGTGCGGGTGTATCTTCGGCTGTAAGGTTGCGGTACATCACGGCTGAACATGATAACGCATATACTGAAACTGCGATAAACGCTATTAATATCATTATGGTTCCGAATGTTCCGGGTATAAGTCCGAAAATTTTAGCCAATATCATGAATATGATACCTATGGTTACGTTTATTCCGAATATAATCCATTTATATCCGCTGGTTGCATTGTTGCTGCGGACTAATGCTTCGCCCGGGGCAACGCCTTTATCGACAAGTATATAGTATGCCAGCGACCAGCCTATGCTGATTATTATGCCGGGTACCAACATGAACAGGAGCGCGGGGAATACCGACATACATATCAATCCGGTAAGGGTGAAATATTCGCCCATGTATTTACGGTATTTTTCGTCGAATATGAACAGCGGGGAGATTACTTTCCCTTTGCTCAGTTCTACGGGCATGGTTTGTATGGCTATCGTTGTGCCGACGTTTATGTACGGCACCCATATTGTCAGCAGCCACAAGACTACTGCTCCGGCTATCGATGCCATGTTTTTTACTGATATTGTCAATCCTTCGGACAATACTCCTACATACGTGATTTTATTTGTTGCTGCCATCTCTTTGTGTTTTTGATTGTTTGATTCGACTTTTGTTTTTTCTCGCGGTTATTTTAATACGGTTTATGCGTCGATGTCCTTAAGGTACTGCGACGATTTGTCCTTGAGCGATTTTTTTACTTCTTCGCGTGCCTGACTCATCGCTTTTTCGCGGGATATGGCCATGACTACGCGGACTTCGGTTTTGCCTTTTCCCAAATCGCGGAATATTTCCAACAGGTACTCGGTTCCTTTTATCTGCATGGAGGAGACGCTTTTTGCAGCACTTGCTACTTCGAGCAGGGCCTCGGCCTGATTATTTCCCAAATCCATGTTGGAGAGTTCTTGTGTCAGTTTGGTGGCTACCATGTCGCTGAGACTGCGGCAGATTTCCAGCTTTGCATTGTTGTCGGCCATCTGTTTTGCTATTGTATAGTTTCCGCCTACCACACTTGCGCTTCCTACTATAAAGAAACTTTCGCCTTCGTCATTTTCGCGCAGCTGTGCTATCTGCGACTGCTCTAACTGCTTTTCTAACGGGAGTTTGCCGGGCATTATCTGCCACCCGTCGTTTTCGAGTTTTTTTGCTTCTTTGCGAATGTCTTTACTTGTTTTTGCCGACAACTCTTTTTTTAGTTCTTTATCGTCGGCCTTTACCGTATTTGTCATGGCTGCCGCCATAAACAATACCAATAATGAACATAGTACTTTTTTCATCTTTATATCTTTTTATTGTTTTTACTATTCTTCGTCTTCGCTTATCGTCTCTACTTTTCTTACCATGATTTTATATGGTTGGACGATGTTTATGCTTTCTTGTACGCCTTTGTGTTCTATTACGGCTGTTCCTTGTAATATGTCGAGCGTGTTGTAGCGTACGTCGGAGCCTATTATCGGGGCTTCGGTGCTGCACTCAAGTGTGTACTGCCCGTCTTTATCTACTTCTTCGTCTATTGCGTCCATTATCAACGGGGCTTTTAATGCCGGGACTTTTAATTCGAGTCGTTTTACCGTGTACGGGGCATATCCTTCGGCCTGGAACGTGAGGGATACGTTTATGTCGTATATGACGTTTTCTTCGTTAAGCAGCCCTGTTATATAGACGTCGCCTTTTACCCGTATGGTATTGTTGTTGCGCGGAACGGTAAATGTTACGGTTCGCTCCATACGCTTGCCGGGGAGATTCCACATAAGCGTTATTTCGTTGTACGACCCTTTGGGACAGGTGTCGTATGCGTATGTGAGCAGTCCTGCGGAGCCGGATGAGGAATAGGCTAATTCGGTGGCTGTCTGTGAGCGCATTACGGGTATGGCACGCAACATTATTTCTTTGCCGCCCAAATAGAACTTGAGTTTTGCGTATCCTAATCCTTGTTCTTCTATTTCGACGTTTATCTGCGGATATAGCGACAGGAAATTCTTTTGTAACGCTTCTACCTGATTGCGCCGATGTGTGTCGAAGAAGTAGCTTTTTATACCGTTAAGGGCGTTTACGGCTGCTTCTATCTGTTCGTATTCGGTTATGTTTTGGTATGCAGACTGCTGGTCTTTATAGGTTTGCCACATTTCGGCATCGCGCTTTTCGAATTCGGCTACGAGTTCATCGAGTTCGGCTTTGGGAAACGAGTATTTCACGGAGAGGACGAAATAGCGTTCTTTGGTGCTTTTGTCGTAGCGTTCTTCCCAATAGGAGTCGATTGCTTTTGCCAGCGTTACGCCTTTTATGTACGGTATGTTGGCCGACTGCTTACGCAATTCGCTGTTGAACTGTGTGCGGAATTCCAACATTTCGTTCTGGGTGTATTGGGTGGATATTTCGCTGCTTGTGAATTCGATGTTCTGCGATATTGCATCGAGCATCTGCAAACGGATATTGTCGAGGCATTTTTGTCGTGCTTCTTCCATTGTGGGGGCTTTGGATGATACGATTATCATCTGTTGCTCGGTTCCGTTTATCCACGACGGCTCGCTGGAGGCACTGCGGTTTACCACTTTTACCTTGGCTGATGCCGGGAATGCGAGATATAGCGCAAGTAGCGTTATTGTTATTATTCGGCCTTTCATGTTTTTTCTATTTTAGGAAGGTGTTTGTAAACCATGTTTTGAAGTCGCTTCCGTCGGTATTGTTTTCAACAGCTGTCTGGATTTTCTCCTGCGCCTGAGTGTCGGCATATTCTTTTGCCTGCTGTCCCGACAATGCTATTTTTGTCAGTTCGTATGCCCGCTCTTTGTCGCGCTCTTGTGCTTCGTATTCCATTTGCAGTATTTTCATCTGCTGCTCGCGCTCTTGCTCGGCTTGTGCTTTGGCGGCTTCTATTTCCTGAAGGCGTCTTTCGGCTTCGGCCTGCTCGACTGCATCGATTTTTGTTCGGGCTTCGGCTATCATCTGCCATGCTTCGTCATACTTGCTGCTCATGGGGTCGATTGTCGAAAGGACTTCGATGGCTTGCATGTATTCTTTTTTGACTATTAGGGTCTTGGCTTCGTTTATCGCCATATCGGCATTTCTGTCGAGGATTTTGGCGTACGCCTTGCTCATCAACTCGGATACGGTATAGTAGCCATCTACGCACTCGGGTATTATACTGAGTGTTACTAATGCGTCGTCGTATTCTAATGCTGTCATCTGCCGTTCGGCTTTTGCCAATACTTGCGGCATTATCCGCTCGTAGTATTCTATTACCCGCTGCTGGGATTCGCTTATGAAGCGGGCTATCTGGGGATTGCTGCCGCGTATGGAGTTTATCATGACGCGATAGCAGTCCTGCTCGGTTTTCCCACTGCCTTCCAACGGGAGAACGACTGTTGCAAAGGTGTTGTCGTCCATAAGGTTGCGCGAGAAGAGCGACAGTTCGCCGCGTACTACGTATATATTGCGCATCCCGGTATTTACTACGTCGGAACTTGTCGTTACGAATTCGGGGTAGATTACGAACAACTGACTTTGCGCGGTATTTGCTCCGGCGTTGTTATAGGCTACGGCTTGTTCGATTTTTAATGTTAGCCGTTTTTGGTTGTCTTCGTTCAACGGGGTTTCGTTTTGCAGCCCCATTGCCTTGAATGATATGTTTTCTTTTTCGGCTGCCGATAATGGGTATACCGTCAATGCCATAAACAGCAGCGTTATCAGTTTTTTTGCTTTCATAATATTGTTCGTTTACTGTATGGTTATTTCTATTGTATTGCCTGTTATCGTTCGTTTTACGACGAGGTTCAATCCGCGGAGGAAGCGATATAATCCGAGCGAGAAATCGTTTATGTCGCTGTTGTCGGTATTTGCTATCTGTATCTCGTCGAGCGACAAGAGGGTTTCGCTTCGTCCTTGCTGATGATATTTTCCGTCTTTGGCATTGTCTTTTACCCAGCCGATTATGGCATCGGACAACGGTGTATAGTCGGTGCCGACTTCCATGTCGAAATTGACGTTGCTCATCGGGTCGATACTGAACTGTATGGCTATGGTGTTGCCTTTGTCTATGCGGTTGGCCATGGAGATTTGTATTTGCCTGAGGAAATCATCTACCATGTTTTGTATCATGGCCGAGGTTATTACATCGACCGTGGCCTTTTTGCGACCTGATACTTCGGATTTTGATGCTATGTTCCTGCCGCTGGCGGCATCGATGGCTTTTAACGTGAGTGTTACTCTGTTGCCGAGTTGTGCGTTCCCGTCGTTGCTTATGTCGAGATATACGGCTACGTCTGCTCCGGAATTTATTACCAGATTATTGACGAAATCCAAATCGCCTTTCATTGCTGTATATCGGTCGGCGTTACGCAACATCTGTTCCAAGTCTTTTGTTTCTACGCCTTTTTCGATGAATGCCTCGTTCATCTTCGATATGGCGAGACGCATGTACGGATTGGCTTCTATTATCTCTTGCGGCATCGTGGCGTTGTCGCTGTACGGGAGTACCATGATGGACGGGAATGCTATCGTTTCGGCGACTTCCACAAATCCTGTCGGGTGTATTATCTTGCTGTTTACAAGATCTTTGTACATCGACTCTATGTATAGTTCCAAGCGTATGTGCACCTGATACTGCTTGCCTATCTTGCGGGTTGCATCGTCATCTACGGTATAGCCTTTCACGAAGACGTTATATCTCCCGCTTTCCAGTATGTTGTTTACATACGACATGGCTTGACTGCTCGGCTTTGTGCCGAGTAACGGCAGTCCGCGGTTTAACCCGTCTATTCCGCTTACGAGGTATGTGTATATTGCCGATTTTACCGCCATTGTTTCGGCATTTTTCTTTTTATCGTCTATGCCGGAGCATTTTATTACTGCAACTTTGTCGTTCTGGTTTTCTACGAGCATGGCATCGGTGCTGTATCCTTGCGCCTTAAGCATGGTTGTATGCATGAGGAATGCCGCTGCGATTAGTGTCAATACTTTTATCTTCATGGTTTTATGTTGTTTTTGCTTGTGCGAATTCTTATTTTGTTCGCTTATGGTTATTAATTAGTATTTACGGTTGTTTCCGGGGTTTTGCCTTATTTGCTGTATAGAGGGTTCTGTTTATGCCTTTTCTATCACTTGTCGTTTTTTATAGTTGCTTGTATCAGATGTATGTTCTGTTGCTCGCCGGTTCTTGCCGGCTTGTGTTCTTTGTTTCCTGTTTTTCTTTTTAATCCGCGATTTCTCTTTTCTGCGGATTGTTTTACCTTATTTTTTCTGTTTTCCTGCTTATATACGCAAAGTAAAGTTATAATTTCTATATATGCAAATATTTTATAACCTATTTGAGATTATGCAAGTTATATGTAAATTTTACGTATTTTGCCTGTTTTTTGTTACTGTTTCGGATTTTTCGGGTTATTATGATTCGTGGTCTTTTCTTTTGTTTTTTGTTCCGGGTTTTGCTTTGTTTTGGATGTATGAGGTTTTGTCTTTATTGCTGTTTTGTTAAAAATTAAGGCTGCGCCGAATATGGTTCTCGACGCAGCCTTTGTTTTATGTAGCGGTTTATCGGGCTTGGTTAATCGGCATTTTTTTGCGATTTGCGTTTTTATGCGATTAGCCTTACCGTGGTTTATTGTTTTTGGTTTAGAATCCGAAGAATCCGCCTACTTTCTCGCGGGTATTGCCTGCTGATTCTATTACGAGTTTGTCGCGACCTTCGCTGTTGAATATGTCGTTTATCTCTACGCCGCCTTTGGTTACGTTACATTTTGTCAATCCGTCCATTACTTCGTCGGCTTTGAGAGCTCCTATTTCCTGATTGGTTGTACGTGAGCCTATCTGTTTTACGTAATATACCTTGAATACTTGGCCTTTCTTTATTCCCATTTCGTTTCCGCCTACTATGTAAAGTTCTTTTGCTCCTTTTTTCTTGTCGGCGGATTCTATCATTTCTATAAAGGTCTTGAATTTGAAGTTGGCATCAACGAAACTGCGCATCTCTTTTTTAGCGTCTTCTACTGCATTCATGTCGGCTTTTTCCGAGCTGTCGGAGTTTACGCCGGTGAGTTGTATGTTTTTCGATGCTACTGTCGAACCGTCCAGAATGTTATATACTGTCAGTGAAAGGGATATTTTCGAATACCAGCTGTATGAATCGCTCAATACGTCTTTCTCGCGTGTTACGGTGCGGTCGGTTACTTTTCCTTTTATAAGGTATTTGGCTCCGAGAGATTTGTAAACGGCCTCGCTTTCGCTGTTCATTACATTGGATGCGTCTACGTTGTCTTCTGCTACGCGTTTTGCGCTGAGAGCCTTAAGTGCATCGTTGGTAAGGGCATCTACTACATGGAAACGGCCTTTGGATACGAAACCTTCTATAACATTGGCTCTGATTCCTTCTGTGAGATAAGACGGAACGGCTGTGGTGCGTGTGAATTCATCTACTATTACCGTCTCTTTCTGCGGGTCGGAAGTCTCTTGCGCTTTGGCACTGCCTACAAAACACAATGCCGACATCATCACTACTGATAAAAATTTAAATTTCATAATAAATAAACTTAGATTGGTTAATATTGCACTTTCTTTTTATAAATATATAGTTTACAGGTTATATCTATATCAGATTCAGGTTTTATACTTGTGTATGCGTAATGCGCATACATTTTATTGTTATTCCTTTTTCTTGTCGGGTTGCAAAGTAAACCCTTATTTTTTATTTATGCAAATATTTTTTATCGTATATATCCTTTTGTTAGTTTTTTGTATTAGCCTGTAAGTTTTGTTTGCTTTCGGTATTATAGAGGGGTACAGACGTTATAATATATCACGGTCGGTAAATTTCTTTTTTTCGTTCTTGGTTTCAAATGTTTTTTACGGCTTCTTCTATTTCTTGTTTTATGATTGCGCCTTGGTTTATATGGGGCTTTTGCAGCGTTTTACTACCGCACTTTTTGTCTTTTGCTCTTGGAGGTTCTGCTTTTGTTTTGCCGGTTGTGAAAAACAAAAGGATGTGCCTGCTGTTTTGGGCACATCCTTATCTTGTTTTTCATCGGGTGTT
The DNA here is from genome assembly GCA_017694415.1 of Candidatus Caccoplasma merdipullorum. Classification (GTDB taxonomy): domain Bacteria; phylum Bacteroidota; class Bacteroidia; order Bacteroidales; family G3-4614; genus Caccoplasma_A; species Caccoplasma_A merdipullorum. Next base: position 1,701 of record JADIMW010000045.1, on the reverse strand, counting down.
TTTTCGACACCTGATTTGCTATGATTTGTTCTGACGTTTTCTTTCGGTTTCGTCGAGTATTATTTTGCGCAGCCGCAGATGATGCGGTGTTACTTCGACGTATTCGTCTTCTTTTATGTACTCCAACGCTTCTTCGAGACTGAATACGACCGGAGGGATTATCCTTGCCTTGTCATCGGCTCCGGATGCACGCATATTGGTCAGTTTTTTCGACTTTGTTACGTTTACCACTATGTCGCCTTCTTTTGCATTTTCGCCTACTACCTGACCGGCATATACTTCGTCTTGCGGGAATATGAAGAAGCGTCCGCGGTCTTGCAGTTTGTCTATGGCGTATGCATATGCCGTTCCGGCTTCCATTGCTATCAGCGAACCGTTTGTGCGGCGTTCTATATCGCCTTTCCACGGCTGGTATTCGAGGAAGCGGTGCGCCATGATGGCTTCGCCTGCCGATGCGGTGAGGATATTGTTGCGTAGCCCTATTATGCCTCGCGACGGTATGGTGAATTCCATGTGTACGCGGTCGCCCTGCGTCTCCATTGCGTTGAGTTCGCCTTTTCGACGGGTTATCATGTCGATTATCTTGCTGGAGTACTCTTCGGTTACGTTTATTGTGAGCTGTTCGACGGGTTCGCATTTTACTCCGTCTATCTCTTTTATTATTACCTGCGGTTGGCCTACTTGCAGTTCGTATCCTTCGCGACGCATCGTTTCTATCAGTATCGACAAATGTAATACGCCTCTTCCGTAAACTGTCCAGACGTCGGCATCGGGCGCTTTTTCGACGCGCAGTGCGAGGTTGCGGTCGAGTTCGCGCGTCAAACGGTCGGCGATATGACGGGATGTTACGTATTTTCCGTCGCGGCCGAAGAACGGGGAATCGTTGTTGGTGAATGTCATCGACATTGTGGGTTCGTCGATGGCGATTCGTTTCAGCGGTTCGGGATTGGCGGGGTCGGATATGGTATCGCCTATTTCGAATCCTTCTATTCCGACCAGTGCGCAGATGTCGCCTGATGAGGCTTCGGTTACTTTGTTGCGTCCCAATCCTTCGAATACGTGCAGTTCTTTTATGCGCTGTTTTACCACACTGCCGTCGCGTTTGCACAGGGCTACTTCCATTCCTTCCTTTAACGTTCCGCGGTGTATGCGTCCTACGGCTATCCTGCCTACGTACGAGGAGAAGTCGAGCGAGGTTATCAGCATCTGCGGGTCGCCTTCCAGCACGGGGGGGGCGGGTATGGTTTCTATTATGGTGTCGAGCAGAATGTTTATGTCGGTTGTGGGTTTGCGCCAGTCGAGCGACATCCAGTTCTGTTTTGCCGAACCGAATACGGTCGGGAAGTCGAGCTGGTCTTCGCTTGCATTGAGGTTGAACATAAGGTCGAAGACCATCTCCTGTACTTCGTCGGGACGACAGTTGGGCTTGTCCACCTTGTTTACTACCACTATCGGCTTAAGCCCCATTTCTATGGCTTTTTGCAATACGAACCGCGTCTGTGGCATCGGACCTTCGAATGCATCGACGAGCAACAGGCATCCGTCGGCCATGTTCAATACGCGTTCTACTTCGCCTCCGAAATCGGCGTGCCCCGGAGTGTCTATTATGTTTATCTTGCACCCTTTGTAGCGTATCGATACGTTCTTCGACAGGATTGTTATGCCTCGCTCCCGCTCCAAATCGTTGCTGTCGAGTATCAA
>JADIMW010000044.1 GCA_017694415.1 Candidatus Caccoplasma merdipullorum | reverse complement strand
TCGCTCGTGAAGCTGTATTCGCTGCCTTCGTTCATCAGTGTCTCTGTGCCTTCTTCGTTATCTACAAGATATACTGCCGTTCCCGGTATTACGCTGGTTACCGTCAGGGTCTGCGCGCCTGCTACGGCTGCGTTGTACGCGAGTTTTACTTCGTCGTACGGTGCAGGTACTACGCTGGAGGCTATCTGCGCACCTTCTTTGTCTATCAAGTACAGTTGTGATATTTTGTTGTTGAGCGGAGCAAAGTACATTGCGTCTTCGTTCCTTACGTAGGACTCGGACGAGCCTTCGTATATCGTTACATTGACGGCATCTTCGCCTCCGTTTATCGTCATCTCAAAGTATCCGCCGATATTGGATTCTGTTGATGCCCCTGCTGATGCGGTGTGGCTGAACGTCATCGATGTAAAGCCGTCGTCGCTCTGAACGAACCATGCCGTGAACGGTGAATAGGTAGGGGTCTGTATGCCGTTGTGCTCGGTATAGGAATCGGTCGCACCGTCATATACATATAATGAATAACCGGTGCCTTTGGTTGCGGACTGGAGCATCGGGTTGCCTCGAAGGTTCCAGTCGGCGTCCATGCTCTTGCCGTCTTCCATTACATTGACCGTGGATTCATGACGCTCCAAACTTATTTCCTTATCGTCCGAGTTCATCGTGAAATCTTTTCCGACAAAATACAATGTCTGTTCAGCCCCGTTTGCCGGATTTACAACTACGGCGAATCCGGTATTGGCGGCTATCGTTCCGCTTGTTTTTTCTACCCAGCCGGATTGTGTATATCCTTCGACACTACCGGTTGCTCTTTTTGATCCGTCATATTCCATTATACGGATATTGGTTCCGTATAACGCAAGACCGCTATTGACTTGTATGGCTTCTTCCACGCCCAAATCTATATCGAACGGCAAGGAGATCAGAGCCCACTGGTCGGCGGTTATTTTACGTAAAACTTTTATTGTTGAGGCTGCTATCGTGCCTCCTTCACTGAGTTCTATCTCCGGCGTCGCTCCGTCGGCTGCTACTTCTATTACCAACTCTTCGGCTTCCGTCTGGTGTGTCCCCACTTTCCATACGGGTTCCGACTGGGTCGTCTCGTCCAGACTTAATGTTACTACGGCATAAGTTACATCTTCCGTCTCTTCTAAATCGCTAGTTATGTCTATATTATTTGGAACAAAGACTGCTTTTACAGTAATATTATCGGACGAATTAAATGTATATGTGGCTTCTGTGGATAATTCCGATTCGTTTGCATCGACCCATTTGCTGAACACATACATTTCTGCCGGTACTGCTGTAAGGGTAATTGGGTTTCCGACAGGAATAAGATATGTTTTGTCGGCATTAAGTTGTTCGGATGCTTTTCCATCAACTTCAACCGAAACGGTACCTTCTGCTGCATCTGCCGCATTTACAGTTATTGCCGGACATACAAGATAGAATATATCGACTATCTTCTGAGCGTTGGTTGAAGTACAAGCATCGTGGGTATCTGCTACAACTGTACGCAACAAATATTCTCCGTATGCCGCATCTGCAGCTATTGTTATGCTCTTGCTTGAATTAGAAGCAGTCTCCAATTTAACTTCGCCCCGGTCTGTATCTGCAACTATATCATCTTTTGCGCCACAGCCGTAAAAGATCTCTTCGAGTGTGCCGGTTCCTTTATCCATAAATATGGAAAAACCAGACCACCACGCATTTGCCCACATATATTTAAGATCAAATGTTTCACCTTTCTTAACCCTGAGACCTGACGTTTCTGCAGTTACAACATCGTAATAGTTTGCATCAGGCTCATGTGTTCTTGTATAATTCAAGTCATAACCATTTTCCCTCGACGTGTAAAGTTCTGTTATAGTCGGCCAGTTCTCTGTAGAAGATGCCTTAGGCAAATAACAGTAGGGATAGACTACATACTCTGCGCTCACAACATTACTAATTTTCGCATTAGGAGCTTTGGCTGCCGTTTTTACAGTTATTGTCGTTTCATAGTCGGAATTTGAGGCATCAACAATTATGTTTCCATTTACTGCTTGTGCTGAACGCTCGGTCGGCTCACTGCCGTCGGTGGTATAATATATTACTGCTCCGTCGGTTGCGCACGACACGGGTATCAGGGTTACACCCTTTTCTATGTTCGACCCGCTCGACAGGGTTATTACCGGATCTGCTGTCGGTAGCATGTCTACATGAATGGTATAGTCCAATATCGCTCCGCCATTGTTAAGGATACTGTTACTGGATGAGTTGTTTCCGCACGGGTCGGTACTGTACCAATCGACCTTGAAACGGATACGATAATCTCCTGCAGCATCTTGCGGCACAGTAAATGTTGGCAGGGCTGTAGTTCCCCTGCGGACACCGGTTGTTCCGGCCGAAGTATAGCCGTCTTTATCTTTTACGTCTGTTTCTGTAAGATAGTTTGCCGATACGAGTTCACCCCAGTCAGTCGTAACACCCGGTGTCCCTTCTGCTATTTCAAATATACTGTTGCGATCCCAATCGACATAAACGTATTTGTGCATCCAGTCCCCCGTGAAATTTATAACAGGAGACAAGACATCTCCGGGTGTGCAATACAGTATCGAGTCGGTATGGTTTTCATATACACACCTGCGAGGTTCCTGAGACATGCCGGTAAGATTTATGGTCTGTGCTTCTCCTTGATATGTAGCACCTGTTATTTGTATGGACGTTACATACCGATTATCCGTAGCACCACCATCAGTCCTGTCCGGTCTTGTCAATGTCTCCGTCGGCTCGCAATACTGCGATGTGTATCCGACAAATTTTCCGTGATTGCCATTATCCGACTGGTCGGTAAGGGTAAGCGGGGTATAATTGTCGTCCATGTTATATGCTGCGACACATATATTCTTGAGATCCTGACTTAAATCCGAATATGTATTTGCCGACATATCGAACTGAACCTGTTCTGCCGTGAGGGCTCCCCTGTAAAAACGGACATTTGCAATCTTACCGGTAAAATAACGATCTACTGCTCCATCCGCATTCCATCCTGCCCCGATCAGAATGTCGCGGGTGGATGCAAACACCATTTCCGATGTAAGTGTACCTTCTTCTTTCAATACGCCGTTTACATAAGCAACACTCTTTTGATTTGCCCTGTCGAAAACGACTACTATATGCGTCCATTGGTTGCTGGCGTCGCCACTGCTTATCGCTGTGTCGATAGGGCGAGATCCGCCTGTTCCGCTTTCATTGATAACACCTGTTGCGGTACAAGCATATCCTGATGTATGGATATATGCTTCGTATCCGGATTCTTTATCGTCGCCTGCCCTATATCCCAAAAATCGGGCTGCGTTTGTCCATGAACTCGGATTTACCCACATGGAGAATGACAGGCTTTGGTCTGCCGTCATCTGGAAACTTGCGGAATTCGGTATCCGGATATATTGATCCGTTCCGTTAAACGTAAGGGAGGTTGTCGGCTCGCCCTGTACGGAACTGACGGCCATATATGCTCCCAAAATTAGCAGTAACAGTTTTTTCATGTCTGTATTATATAATTAAATTCAAAATTCGCAAAACTTTCAGACTTCTGTTTTTTGTATTAATTATAATACATTATTGTTGGTTGAGAACTAATCCTTCTCTTTAAGACTTTTACGGCGCAAAGATACAATTAATGACAAAAAGAAACAAATTGTTATATAAAAGTTTTATTTTTAATAATATATAGGCTGTCGTCGTATTTTTTACCTTTTGACTGCAATTTATTGTTTTACATTTATTCTAAAGATATTCGGGATATAATATATTTGCATGATGACTTAAATAATGCGTAATGTACCGATATTACATTTTATATTTTTTTATTATATCGGGTTGTTTGTATATTCTTACGGATTCTTTTTTGCAATTTAATTATGTTAATTGAGCCGATTGCCAATATACTGAACGGGGCGTACGACAAGAGGGAATATCCTGCTCTTTACGAGCAATTTAACATTTGGAATATTGTTAAGCCCCTGAAGGGGATGAGATTACTTGACGCAACTCCGGTTTACCGCAACTCTTTACTTAAATACAGGGCTTTGTTGGCTGCGGGTGCTGACCTTACGGTTGGGATTTCTTCGGTTATGGCTTATGATGAGGGTATTGTGGGTTTGCTGCGGGAGTGCGGTGTGAAAATCTGTTCGGCGGATGAATGCGGCAATGATGAGATTTTTGATATTGTAATGGATTGCGCGGGGGCTTTTTCGTTTTTATCGCCTCGTATTGGTTATGTGGAGCTTACTCGCAGCGGCGCTGATGCTTACAGGGATAAGGGGCTTCCGGTGTTTTTTGCCGACGGCGGGGCTATTAAGCGTATTGAGACGTGTCTTGGTACAGGCGAAAGCTTTTTCAGAGCCATGGGATATTTGGGTTATAATGATTGGAAAGGACGTAAACTTGTTCTGTTCGGCTGCGGTAAAGTGGGTTCGGGTATTCTTTATTATGCTCATAAGTTGGGAGCTGAATGTCATGTGGTTACTGATACGGGGGTAGTGCCGGAACGGATGCGCGAGTTTGCGGAGGGCTTCACGGATTTCAGAGATATTGATGCTGTTTTAAAGGTGTTGAAGGGCGCTTTTGCCGTGGTTACGGCTACGGGGGTACGCAACGCTTTGAAGGATATTCCGGCAAAGGCCGTTACGGATTGCGGCGCACTGCTTGCCAATATGGGGGTGGAGGATGAGTTCGGCCCGGCTATTGACCCGAAATTTGTCCTGAACGGAAAAAAGACTCTGAATTTTATTCTGGAAGAACCGACTTTGCTGCGTTATATCGATGCTACAATGGCGTTGCATAATGCCGGCGCACTGTTTTTGATTGGACAGCATTTGCCTGCGGAATACAGATTTATCCTGCCTCCAGCGGATATGGAGGAGGAGATTTTGTCCGTTACCCGCAGGGACGGACTTATCGGGGATGACCTGCGCCTTATTGTCTGAGGCGCGCTATACGGGCGGATACTTCGCCGGCTGCTTGCAATATTTCTGCTTCTCCTTCTATTTTCCGTCCTTGCATAAGAATCCGTCCGTTGCATATTACGGTATCGACAAGTGCGGAATTGGACGAATATACCCAATTGCTGACAGTGTTATACATCGGTGTCATGACGGGGTCGTCGCTTCGCACCAGCAACAGGTCGGCTATTTTCCCTTCTTCTACCGTCCCTGCACCGATGCCGAAAGCCTCTGCTCCTGCCCGCGTAGCCATATCAAGCACCTGCTTTGCCGGTAACGCCTGTGCCCCGCTTGTTACTTTTGCCAGCAATGCGGCGATTTTCATCTCTTCGCGCATGTCCATATTGTTATTGGAGGAGCATCCGTCGGTTCCGAGCGTTACGCGACACCCTGCATCAAGCATTTTCTGTATGGGGGCTATTCCTGACGAGAGTTTCATGTTGCCGGCGGGACAGTGTGCAACGGTTACGCCTCGCCGCGACAGTATGCGTATGTCTTCGTCGGTTACGTGTACTGCGTGCGCCGCTATTACGTCTTCGCCCAGAAATCCTATTTTGTCGAGGTATGCCACGGGGCTGCAACCGTGCTGTTTTATACAGTCCGCTACTTCGTTCTGCGTCTCGCTTATGTGTATGTGCAGTTTCAAATTGTTGCGTCGCGCGGTTTCGGCACACCGGCACAACAATTGCTTCCCGGCTGTGTATATCGCATGGGGGGCTACCGACAGGGTTACCAGCGGAGTGTTGTATTGTGCGGCGTTTTCTATTACCTCGAAACTTTTTTCTTTTTCGTCGTCCTGCATCGCATCTATCAGCGTAACGCCCAATACTCCGCGCATCCCCATTGACTCGACAACGGGTAGCGCAACATGTTCTTTCCAATACATGTCGTTGAAAAAGAGTGTGCCGGATTTTATCATTTCGAGGCATGCGAGTTTTACTCCGACACGGATATACTCTTCGGTAAAGGTGGCTTCGGCCGGCCATATATGCTGCTCCAACCATTCTTTCAGTGGCAGGTCGTCGGCATATCCTCGCAACAGTGTCATTGCCGCGTGGTTGTGCATGTTGTAAAATGCGGGATAGATATTCATGCCGCGGGCATCGATTGTTGTGGCTGCCTGCATGTGTTCTTCGGCTTGTTGTTCTGCTCCGCACGGAATTATGCGGGATATTATGTTCCCTTTTATGTATATATCGACCGTCTTGCCGTCGTGATTGGCGTTTTTTATGTATATGGACTGCTCGGGCATTATTATTGTTTTGTTTGTTATGTATAATGGCAAAGGTAATGCGATTTTGGCTTTTTTGTTTCTGATATTCGTGTTTTATTTATCGAGGTTTGTTTTTATATGCAGTAAGGGCGACCTCGTGTCGTCATGACTTTTGGCCGCCCTCCTATGGTTTGTCTTACCGTATTTTGCTTTAGCTGTTTTTCTTTTTCTTCAACAGGCGCAACGCGTATGCTCCGCCTATGCCGAACAGTGCTGCCAGACTCTCTACTATGGGTACTGCGGCAGGATCGGAAGGTACCTCGGGAAAGCCTGTCCCGCTTTGTGCCATTGCTACGCTTGCCGAAGCTATTGCCATTACGGCTGTCATCATTATTTTTTTCATATTGTGCGTATTATATGTATTTGTCGTTTTTTTAAGCAGTGAAAGAGGGAGGTTTCCCCTCCCCTTTCATGCGTTTTATTTTACTATTTTCACTACTTCGTCGCCTACTTTTACTATCAATACGCCTTGGGC
>JADIMW010000043.1 GCA_017694415.1 Candidatus Caccoplasma merdipullorum | reverse complement strand
TCGCTCGTGAAGCTGTATTCGCTGCCTTCGTTCATCAGTGTCTCTGTGCCTTCTTCGTTATCTACAAGATATACTGCCGTTCCCGGTATTACGCTGGTTACCGTCAGGGTCTGCGCGCCTGCTACGGCTGCTTTGTATGCGAGTTTTACTTCGGCGTACGGTGCAGGTACTACGCTGGAGGCTATCTTTACTCCTTCGTCGTCGATGAGGTAGAGCTGTGATACTTTATTTGAGAGGGGCGCAAAATACATGGCGTCTTCGTTTCGGATGTATGTTTCGGAGCTTCCTTCTAATTCTGTTATTCTGACATAGTCTTCTCCTCCGTTTATGTTTATCTCGAAGTATCCGCTTATGTTGTCGGCCATGCTGCGTGCGTAGGCCGGTTGGGTGCCGTGGCTGAAGGTCATGCTCATAAATCCGCCTTCGTTGTCGCTTTGTACGAACCATGCCACGAACGGGGTGTATGTATGGGTATCGGTGGAGGCTAACTCGGTATAGGTATTGTCTGCCGGATTATGTACATAGAGGGTGTATCCTTCGCCTTTTTCGTGCGACTGCAACATGGGATTGCCTTTTAGGTTCCAGTCGGCATCCATGCTTTTCCCGCCTGCCATGTTGGATTGCCCGGGGTTTTCCTCGAGGTCGATTTGTTTATCGTTGGCATCCATAGTGAAGTTGGTTGCCGCGAATGTTACTACTTGTTCTGCTCCGTATGTGGGGTTTACGACTATAGCGAATCCTTCGTTTGCTGCTATCGTTCCGCTTGTCTTTTCTGTCCACCCGGAGACGGTGTATCCATCTACGCTGTTCTGGGCTCTTTTTGCCGCGTCGTACTCCATTATGCGGATGTTACCTCCGTATCTTGCCGCGTATCCGTTTACTCTTACTGATGACAGGTTGAGTTCGAAGGGGAGCGATATTAGTGTCCATTCGTCGGAGAATATTTTACGGTTTACTTTTATTGTTTCGGCGGATATGGTTCCGTCGCCGTATATGTATATTTCGGGCGCTTCGGCCGTGGACGACACGTCTATTACCAGTTCTTCTGTCGCAACGGAATGTTCATCGAGTTCCCACATTGGCATGACTGCCGTTGTTTCGTCGGGGTGTATCGATACTATTGCATACGCGGCATCATTTTCTTCAATGGTGTCGATGGTTATCTCTTTGTTTTCTGTCAATACATGAAATGCAAAATCGTAATATCCGCCTTGCGTGTATGTTCCGCACGGGTCGGTGCTGTTGAATTGTTCAACGCATTCGGGTTTATTGGGGTCGCGCGGTACATACAGCACTCTTACCAGATAGGTGCCTCCGAGTGTGGTTGCGTCGATCGTAAATTCTTGTGTTACGGAGAGGTTGTCGTTGCTTGTGTTTGCATCGCCTACACGCGCAATGTTTTCACCGTCGTCGAACTGGTAGTTGCCGTTTTTATCGACATAGACGCGAATGGCTCCCCATGTGGTGTTTTTGCTTGTTATGTTTAGTGTTATCGTTTGGCCGGGCAGTGCGGTGAAGGCGTTTTCGATGGTTCCGACGTAGCCGTTTATGTCGCCGCTCGCGGGGTTGGTCCAGTTGGCATTTACTTTTGCTCCGGTAGTGGTAAAATCGACCATCTGCCCTACATAGTTATAGCTTTCGCCTACTGACGGGAACGAGGAATTGCAATATGGCGCGGCTATGGTATAGGTTAGTACGTTCATTATGCTTATGTCCTTGCCGTCGGCTTTTGATACGGCTTTGAGTACTCCTATACTTCCCCAAGAGTATGTTGTGTTTAATTTTATGCTTTCGCCGCTATATATGTAATTGGGTGAGTTTTCGTCGGGCCAGCTTCCGTCGGTTGTGTAGTATATGACTGCTCCTTCTTCGGATGTTATGGTTATTTCTTCTATCGAGCCTAGTATGACTGAAGTCCCGTCTTCCATGGAAAAGACCGGTGTCTCGGTTTTTTCCGTACGGTATCCATATACCTGAAAATCGGCTACCTGAAGCCATAGCGGGGATTCGGACTCGAGATATAGCCTTACGTATTTTGCCTGTTGTGAGTCGGCATCGCTTAAATGCAGGTAGTTTGTGTTTTTGTCGCCTATGTTGTACTGATTAATGGTTGATATATCGGTCCACTGCTGGTTGTCGGTGGATATTTGTATTTTGGCGGCTCCTCCGGGTTGGTCGTTGGCACAGAAATAGAGACGTACCTCGCCGATACTGTAAATGTTGTCGAGGGTCAGCAGTATGTAGTCGCCGGCCTTTTGTGCTGCTCCTTTCCAAAAAATAGTAGATAGGTTTCCATCGGTTACGTTGGTAACCGGATAGGTGTTTCCTTTGCCATCGTCGTAGGCGGCCATGTTGGTTGTTGCTTCTGCCGACAGATAGGTTGTTTCTTGTGCAGAAACCATAACAATTGCTGTCAGCATTACTAATGCGGATAGTAATAGTCGTTTCATAATATTAATCTATGCTATAACTAAATTATTTATTGGTTAGCTTGATTACAGTCTTAACTCTATACCTGTGATTCGGGTTTTGTATTGTATTATTTTTTTGTGTTATTTATATTTTGGCTTACTGCTAATATCATGATTTTATATTAGCGGGCGCAAATTTAACGACTTCAATTTTTATTCTCTCATTTTATACGCATAAAATATCGTTAATAATATTTTATCTTAGCAAAAGGCTGTGCGTCTTTTGTCTTGTTTGCGCACCGCTACGGTATTTACCGTTCTGGGGTATGGTATGAATTTGTGTGGTTTGTTTGGCGGGGGTTTTATTTTGTTATTGTGATTGCTTATTGCCGGATTGGATGTATATTTGTTTTATGGGTGGATGTGTTGTTTACAGATATTATGATTCGCCTCTTGGCAGGTTGAAACTTGGTTCGTACGACGGGCGTCTTTGCTTGTGCTGCTGGTGCGACGACTGTTATTCGACGGATGCGGAGAGCGGGGTTATCAGGAGGTTGGGTGCGGATTGGGCTGCGGGGGCTTCGCCTGCTACCGACCGCGCGGCGGAGGCTCTGGATGTTTTTTTTGAGGGTAAGGGGCTTGTGCGGAATATCCCGATGTTGCTGCCGGGGACTGATTTTCAGCGTCGTGTGTGGTTCGCTCTCTCTTTTATTCCTTATGGTTATACTGTTTCTTATGGTGAGTTATGCCGCTTTGTTACGGGGGGTGTGTCGGCTACTCGCGCTGTTGCTTCGGCCGTGGGGGATAATCCGGTGAGTGTGTTCGTGCCTTGCCACAGGGTTGTGGGACGGGACGGCAGCCTTGTGGGGTATGCGGGTGGGCTGCGTGTTAAGGCCGGCTTGCTGGAGCTGGAACGGGTTTTGCCGCGTTTGTTTTGAGTGTTTGTGTGCGCGGATTTGCCGCTTTTTTGTGATGCTTGTTTTGCCGGTTTTTGTGAGTTTCTTTTTTTTTCGGATTGCGTCTTGCTTTTTTCTGTACCGGACTGCTGTAATTGTTTTTTGGTGTTTGGTGCGTCGGTTTTTTGCGGGATGGTGCGGTGCGTTTTACCGGCTTGTGCTTGTGTG
>JADIMW010000042.1 GCA_017694415.1 Candidatus Caccoplasma merdipullorum | reverse complement strand
GACCAAACGCGTTGAAACAGAAGAGTTATTTTTCCATAACATATATTCATATTCCAAAAACATACAGGAGACAATACACGGAGAGTTAATGCCGATTAACCCGACGCAAACGTAAAAAAAGCGGATGAAACGGCGGATATTGCACGACGCTATTCCATAACATGCAAGCATACGGATAAATAACGTTTAAGATTTTAAGATTGCAGACACCTGTTAAATCGAAATTTTTCGTTTACTTTGCGGTTTGTTATGCTCGCGGGCAACCGCTACGCAAACCTAACATTTACAGGAAAGTTACAAAGAGATGACACAAGAAGACGTTTTCAAGAAACTGATTTCGCACTGCAAAGAGTACGGATTCGTATTCCCGTCGAGCGAAATATACGACGGACTGGCCGCTGTTTACGACTACGGTCAAATGGGAGTAGAACTCAAGAACAACATAAAAAAATACTGGTGGGACAGCATGATACTTCTGCATGAAAACATAGTCGGCATCGACTCTGCAATATTCATGCACCCGACGATATGGAAGGCATCGGGACACGTGGACGCTTTCAACGACCCCCTTATCGACAATAAAGACTCGAAAAAGCGTTATCGCGCCGATGTACTCATCGAAGATGCAATAGCGAAAATCGACGAAAAGATAGAGAAAGAGGTAGAAAAGGCCGCAAAGAAATTCGGAGCATCGTTCGATGAAGCATTGTTCCGCCAGACCAACCCTCGCGTAGCAGAACACACCGCCAAACGCGAAGAGTTGCATTCGCGCTTTGCAAAAGCGATGAACGACAACGACCTTAAAGAGTTGCGCCAGATAATAATCGACTACGAGATATGCTGTCCGATAAGCGGCACCAGAAACTGGACGGACGTAAGACAGTTCAATCTGATGTTCTCGACGGAAATGGGTTCGACAGCCGACGGGGCGATGAAGATATATCTCCGTCCCGAGACCGCACAAGGCATATTCGTAAACTACCTCAACGTACAAAAGACTGGGCGCATGCGTCTCCCGTTCGGTATCGCCCAGATAGGTAAGGCGTTCCGCAACGAGATTGTGGCAAGACAGTTCATTTTCCGCATGCGCGAGTTCGAGCAAATGGAGATGCAGTTCTTCGTCCGTCCGGGCGAGGAGTTGAAATGGTTCGAGAAATGGAAACAGACACGTCTGAAATGGCACAAAGCTCTCGGCCTCGGAGACGACAAATACCGTTTCCACGACCACGACAAACTGGCGCACTATGCAAATGCGGCAACCGACATAGAATTTGAGATGCCGTTCGGGTTCAAAGAAGTAGAAGGAATACATTCCAGAACCAACTTCGACCTCGGCAACCACGAAAAATACTCCGGAAAGAAACTCCAGTATTTCGACCCCGAACTGAACGAATCATATACACCGTACGTAATAGAAACGTCGATAGGAGTGGACCGCATGTTCCTCAGCATAATGTCGGCGGCATACTGCGAAGAAGCCCTCGAAAACGGCGAGACACGCACCGTACTGCGCCTCCCCGCACCGTTGGCGCCCGTAAAACTCGCCGTACTGCCGTTGGTAAAGAAAGACGGTCTGCCCGAAATAGCCCGCAAGATAATGGACGACCTGAAGTTCGACTTCAAGTGCCAGTACGACGAAAAAGATTCGATAGGCAAACGTTACCGTCGTCAGGATGCAATAGGAACACCCTTCTGCATCACAATCGACCACGACACGCCAAACGACGGAAAAGTAACGCTCCGCCATCGCGACACGATGCAGCAGGAGAGAATCGATATAGACAAAATATCGTCTATAATAAACGAAAAGGTAAGTCTTAAACCCCTGTTGAAAAAGATTGCAAACGACTAAACCGGCAAAGGAAGAACCGACAGATGAAAAAACTGCCCGCAATAATAACGCTCATAATACTCTTGGTAGCCGCCGTATCGTGCAACAACGAAGAGAGTACATGGGAAAAATATAAAGACTGGAGACATACCAACAACGACTTTTTCACACAAAAGGACAACTCGGTAAACGCAAACGGAGAAAGAGAATACATGCGTGTTTCTCCGGTATGGGATGCCGGAAGTTACATCCTCATGAAAAAGTACAAAAGCGGGAACGGAACAAAATACCCGCTCTTCACAAGCACCGTAGATGTTACATACAAAGGGTACTTGTGCAACGGGACGGTATTCGACTCCACCTACACATATACGGACAGCATCGTAACGTTCAAATGCTCCTCTACGGTTACAGGGTTTGCCATAGCCCTTACCAACATGGTAGTAGGCGACAGTTGCGAAATAATAATTCCGTCATATCTGGGATACGGCGAACAGGAGCTGTCGGCAATAAACCCGTACTCCACGCTTATATTCGGACTTAAACTCAGAGGCATCCCCGGATACGAAATACAGGTAAAGCCTTAAAGGGAAGAGACAAGCATAATGAGGGGGAGTTTCAAAGCAAAATTTTGAAACTCCCCCTCATTATACGATATTCGGTAACCCTCAAATATCCAAGTAAAGAAAAAACCCTTTCCCGTTAAAAGCTATTCGCCGAACAGCGAAACAGCATTCCGGTAAGTTGCATCGGCCACGGTCTCCGGCGAGACACCTAAAATCTCCGCTATCCTGTTTACGGTATTCACTATATAAGACGGTTCATTCCGCTTACCCCTATGCGGGACGGGCGCAAGATACGGAGCATCCGTCTCGACCAGCATGCGCGACAGACCTATCTCTCTTACCGTATCGTCCAAACGGGCGTTCTTGAACGTAACAACACCGTTTATCCCGAAGTACGGGTCGCAAACGCTTCTCGCCCCCCTTACCTCGTCGGGAGTACCGCCGAAACTGTGCAGTATTATATTGTTCCACCCCACCCGTTTTACGGAAGCGATTGTCCGCTCAAAAGCCGAACGGTTATGCACTATTACCGGCAGATTCTTTTCGGACGCCCACTTCAACTGTTCTTCAAAAACGATTATCTGCTGTTTAATAAAAGTGTCGTCCCAATACAGGTCGAGCCCCACCTCCCCCACGGCACGATACCCTGCCGCATGAAGTTCCGAATAAACCACATCCAAATCATCACGATAAGCCTCGCCTACCGATGTAGGATGCAGCCCCATGGCAGCGACAAACCGTCCGTCCGACTCATCCGCAAGCATTTTTTTCAATAGCGGGATAGTCTCGACATCGACGTTTGGAAGCATCATGCGGGAAACACCGGCGTCGGCGGCACGCGCCACGACATCGGCCCTGTCCGCATCGAACTCGTTAAGAAATATATGCGTGTGAGTGTCGAAAATTCTCATGACTCGCGCTGCATAAGCTCCGACGCAAACAACCTCAACGGCTCGCAAGCCGACATGTTTTCAATCTCGGCAAGAGCATTGCGGTAATAATAGTCTATTTTTTCCATAGCCAGTCTATCTATACCGAGAGCGGAATAGAGCGCCGTTACCCCGGCTATTTTATCATCGGGCGCAACATCGGCAGAATTAAGCAGGCGGTTCAATTCCGCCAACTGTTCAGGATTGGCCAGACGCATGGCCGAAATAAGCATATAGGTTTTTTTATTGTTCAATATGTCCCCGCCAATCTTCTTCCCGAACTTCGACGGTTCGCCGTAAACATCCAGATAGTCGTCCTGCAACTGAAAGGCAAGGCCGAGATTCTCTCCGAAACGATACAGCGCATCGGCCGTTTCCGCCGGTGCATTAGCCACATAAGCACCCGTTTTGAGGGCACACCCCAACAGAACAGCCGTTTTCAACCGTATCATGTCAATATATTCGTCCTCCGTTACATCATCGCGCTCCTCAAAGTCCATATCGTACTGCTGACCTTCGCATATCTGCAACGCGGTTGCGGAAAACAGATCGAATACAGGCTTCAGAACCCCGGACGGAGTCTTTCCAATCATCTGATACGAAATTATCTGCATCGCATCTCCCGACAAGATAGCCACATTTTCGTTCCACGCCTTATGCACCGTAGGGCGGCCGCGACGAATATCGGCCTTATCCATCACATCGTCATGCAACAGCGTAAAGTTATGGAAAATCTCTATCCCCACGGCAGCAGGCAAGACATCGGCAATACTACCGCCGCACATCTCGCAAGCCAGCAACGCAAGCAAAGGACGGACACGCTTGCCGCCCATGTCGAGCTGATACTTTACCGGGTCGTATAACCCCGCCGGCTCGACAGGATACGATACCGCCAGCAGTGCATCATTAATTATATCGAGGTATTCCTGCGTCGTTCTCATCGTATTATATTATAAACAAACTACTCCTGTTCTATTATCTCCTTAAAATCCTTCCAAACCGGTACCCGCGAATAAGCCTTCTTCATTCCCGGGAACACAATCAAAGTCTTGTCCACCGGAACAATATCGCCAAAAGCCCTCTCCTCACAATAAGGGAGATACATTTCGCCGGCGCAATACACCCTCTTTATTCCGAAACAGTTTCCGAAAGCGTAAATGCCTATCCGTTTTATCTCTATACCGATATGCGCCTCCTCGCCCCATGAATAGCAATTGAAAAATGCGCTTCGGCCTATTATTTCAATGTACTCCGGAATATTCAAGGTTTTCAACGACCTGCAATCCATAAAGGCATAATCCCCTATAAACTTAAGAGAATCGGGAAGTTCGGCATATTTCAGATTCTTGTTTCCCATAAACGCCATAGGTTCCAATATCCTCACTTTAGAAGGGAGAAACAGCGAATCAAGTCCTGCTCCGCCAAATGCATTATAACCGACAGTTTCCAGATTCTTGGGGAAAACCATTTTACGCAAGGCGGAACATCCGCGGAAAGCGTCGTCGCCGATATAAGCAATCCCGTCGGGCAGGTGCACCGAGGTCAAAGCCGCGCACCCGCGGAAAGCATTATCGCCGACACCAGCAACACGATACACCTTTCCGTCGAACATTACACTGTCGGGAACAGTAACCGCACCGGCATAAGAGACATACGACGAATCTTTAAAAGTTACGAATACCGTATCGGATTCCGCGTTGGCTATACCGTAATATACACCGTCGGACGAAAAATCGTAAGAAAAAGCCCTGCAAGGGAGCAACGCCGCACAAAGCGACAAACAAAACAATATATGCTTCATAACCTGTAATAAAAAAATATTCATACCCATTCCCTGCCGCACACGATAAAAAGATTAACGCAACAGGTTTTAGAAATTACGCAAACAGCCATGCCGAAAAACATCCTGTATCCGGCGGCAGTCAAAGGTAGCAAAAAGCGAAGGCAGAAACAAATGAAAACCGAGTTTTTTAATCCGCCATACCAAAAACAGCACCATATTCCACAAACAAGCGGCAGCCACCCCGACAAAAAACAGAAACAAAATAAATATTTTACAGCATCCCGATATACTGTAAAAGGTTTTTTCGCGTTATTATTCTGTAATCGGGAAACCGGCATCACTTCCGGCACAAGCAAACCTGTTGCCGGAAAGCGTTTTACGGTTTATCCGCACAAACCGCAACACTCTCCAAACGAGCACAAGAGAGCAAACGGGCTACGAAATGGGAAAAAGATACGCAACAATATTGGCGGCAACAATCATTGCCGCAGCCGCATATGCGCAAGACGGAAACTCGTCGTTCGAGTTTCTCGACCTGCCCGTATCGTCGCATATCAATTCGCTCGGCGGCAACAATATCTCCATAATAGAAGAAGACGTATCGGTAGTACACTACAACCCCGCGCTGTTAGGCCCCGAGATGGACAAAATCATCGACCTCAACTACATGTACTACATGGGCAACACCAATTCGGCCGGAGCCACGTTCGCCATGGCGGCGGGGAATCGCGCCGCATGGTCGGCCGGAATACAGTACGTAGGGTACGGCAGCATTACAGAAGCCGATGCCAACGGTGTAATAACGGGCAACTTCAACGCCAAGGACATGGTCATAAGCGGAGGATACACCCACGACATGGGACGCCGCTGGAGAGGAGGAGTACAGGCAAAATTCATCTATTCGTCGTATGCCGAATACTCGTCGCTGGCTCTGGCCGTGGACATAGGGCTTAACTATTACAATCCCGACAAGGATTTTTCCGCATCGCTCGTATTCCGCAACCTCGGAGGGCAACTCAAACGGTTCAGCGAGACCTATGACAAACTTCCGTGGGACATACAGTTGGGCATATCAAAAACCATGCGCAGCGTACCAATCCGATGGTCGGTAACCTTCCAGCACCTCAACAAGTGGAGTCTTCCGTACAGCAAACCCGTAACCGACGAATTTTCAGGCGGGGAAGTACTGGAGACAAAAGACAACTTCTTTTCCAACCTTTTCCGACACGCCATTTTCGGAGTCGAATATATCCCGAATAAGAATTTTTATGTAGCTTTGGGGTACAATTACAAAACACATACCGACATGCTCCGATACGGACGCAACTTCTTTTCCGGGTTTACATTCGGAACAGGAGTACAGGTAAAGATGGTCGGCATAGGAGTCTCCGTAGCCAACAGGCACGTACACGGAACAATGTTCATGTTCAACCTCTCCATGCGTCTCAACGAGTTCGGCCGGCGGTAAAAACAACTCTGAAATGAAAAAAATAACAATCGCCGTTGACGGATACTCTTCGTGCGGTAAAAGCACCATGGCAAAAGCTCTTGCCCGCAAATTAGAATATATCTACATCGACACCGGAGCAATGTACCGGGCGGTAACCCTCTTCTGCATGAACAGCGGGATACTGCAAGGCGACAAAATAGATACCGAAAGGCTCGAAAAAGCACTACCCGAAATAAGCATAGAGTTCCGGACACTTCCCGAAGAAAACGCACCGCAGGTATATCTCAACGGAGAATGCGTTGAAAAAGAGATACGCAGCATGCGCGTATCGGAAAAAGTAAGTCTTGTCAGCGCAATTCCGTCGGTACGCGAAGCAATGGTAAAACTGCAACGCGAAATGGGAGCAAAAAAAGGAGTGATAATGGACGGCCGCGATATAGGTACCACGGTATTCCCCGATGCCGAACTGAAAATCTTCGTAACGGCATCGCCCGAAATACGCGCAAGGCGAAGACTCGACGAACTGAAAGCAAAAGGGAGCGCGGTAACATTCGAAGAAGTACTCAAAAACGTACAGGAACGCGACTATATGGATTGCCACCGCGAAGTCAGTCCGCTGCGTAAGGCCGACGACGCGATAACCCTCGACAATACCTGCATGACGATAGAGCAGCAGGACGAATGGCTGATGCAGCAATACAGAAAAGCCGCAGAATAACAACTCTACAAACCGGAAAAACAAGACAAAGATGCCGCACGTTGAAATAGACGACAAATCGGGATTCTGCTTCGGTGTGGTAACAGCAATAAAAAAGGCCGAAGAAGAACTGAGCAAAGGCGGAGTCCTCTACTGCCTCGGAGACATAGTACACAACAACAACGAAGTAGAACGCCTCCGGAAAAAAGGGCTGATATGCATAGGACATGAAGAGTTCGCACGGCTTCACGACGTAAAAGTACTGCTCAGAGCGCACGGCGAGCCGCCTCAGACATACCGGATTGCCGAAAAAAACAACATAGAGATAATCGATGCCACCTGTCCCGTAGTTTTGCAACTGCAACGGCAGATAAAAGAGACATACAACAATATCGACCCGTCGGTAGAAACGATAGTTATATACGGTAAGCGGGGGCACGCCGAAGTAAACGGACTTGTGGGACAAACCGAAGGCAACGCCGTGGTAGTTGAAGGCGAACAGGACTTCAGCAACATCGACCCGGACAAGGACATACACCTCTACTCGCAAACCACCAAGTCGGTAAGCGGACTCAACGAAATAGCCGGAAAGCTGAAAGCCCGCCTGAACCCCGGCAAAACGGTAAAATGCCACGACACGATATGCCGTCAGGTCGCCAACCGCATACCCAACATAAAAGAATTTGCAAGAAAACACGATACGATACTGTTCGTATGCGGCGAAAAAAGTTCCAACGGCAAAGTACTGTTCGAAGAATGCCGCAACATAAACAGTTCCACGCTTCAAATCTCCGACCTGTCGGCAATCCCCCTGTCGGAACTGAAAGGAAAAAACAGCATCGGAATCTGCGGAGCCACCTCCACCCCAAAATGGCTTATGGAAGAAGTGGCGGAATTCGTAAAGCGCGAGTTGGAATAAACCGGTAAAAAATAATAACCAAATGTCCTTCGCGGCATATTCGTTTTTTAAATATAAATCATTATCTTCGCAATACTAATACAAATCAAAAACCATGGCAAAAAGAAAAAAATGTATAGGCATCCTCACCTCCGGAGGTGATGCACCTGGGATGAACGCAGCCATACGCGCGGTAACCCGTACGGCGATTTACCACGATTTCGACGTAAAAGCGGTATATCGCGGATACAAAGGGTTGTTCAACGAAGAGATAGTACCGTTCAAGACCCAGAATGTAAGCAACATAATCCAGCAGGGAGGGACGATACTCAAAACGGCGAGATGTCAGGAATTCACCACCAAGGAAGGACGTCAGCTCGCATTCGACACGATAACCAAGCACGGCATCGACGCACTCGTAACGATAGGCGGCGACGGAACTCTCACGGGAGCCCGCATATTCGCCACCGAGTACAACTTCCCCATAGTGGGAATACCCGGTACGATAGACAACGACCTGTACGGGACAGACCGCACGATAGGTTACGACACCGCACTGAATACGATAATGCAGGCCGTTGACAAAATACGCGACACGGCAACCTCGCACGAACGCCTCTTCTTTATCGAAGTAATGGGACGCGACGCAGGATTCCTCGCCCTCAACGGAGCGATAGCCAGCGGCGCCGAAGCAGCAATCATCCCCGAAATAGCCACACAGGAAGACCAGCTCGAGGAACTGATAAAGAACGGATTCCGCAAATCGAAGAACAGCAGCATCGTAATAGTGGCGGAAAGCCCTCAAACAGGAGGAGCCATGCACGTAGCCGAACTTGTAAAAAAAGAACACCCGCAATACGACGTACGCGTGTCGATACTCGGACACATGCAGCGCGGAGGCTCCCCCACGGCAAACGACAGGATACTCGCCAGCCGTATGGGCGAAGCGGCCATATACGCACTGCTCGACGACCAGCGCAACGTAATGATAGGAATCCGCAACGACCAGATAGAATATGTACCGTTTATAAAAGCCATAAAGAACGACAAACCCATAAACAGGGATTTGCTCAACACCATAAGGATACTCTCCACATAAACGACGTACAACAATGGAGGAAGTAAAACTGTCGGAAGACGAAATAATAGAAAACGAGTTTCAGACACTACTGTCGGAATACCTCGCCTCCAACCACCGCAAAAAAGTGGAAATAATAGAACGTGCCTACAAATTCGCAAAACAAGCGCATCAAGGCATTCTGCGTCAATCCGGCGAACCATACATCCTTCACCCCATAGCCGTAGCCCGTATCGCCTGCAAGGAGATAGGGCTCGGCTCAACCTCTATCTGCGCCGCACTGCTGCACGACGTGGCAGAAGATACGGAATACACCATAGAAGACATAGAGCGGCTGTTCGGCAAAAAGATAGCCCAGCTCGTTGACGGGCTGACAAAAATAGCAGGCGGCATATTCGGCGACAAAGCATCGGAACAAGCCGAGAACTTCAGGAAGCTGCTGCTGACGATGTCGGAAGACATAAGGGTAATCCTTATCAAAATGGCCGACAGGCTGCACAACATGCGGACACTTAGCTCACTGCCGCAAAAAAAACAGTACAAGATAGCCGGCGAGACACTCTACATATACGCACCGCTGGCGCACCGGTTAGGGCTCTTCTCGATAAAAAGCGAACTGGAAGACCTCAGTTTCAAATACGAAAGCCCCAAGATATACGAAGAGATAAGCCAGAAAATAGCCGAAAGCGAAGAAATAAGGCAAAAAGCGTTCAAGACCTTCTCCCTGCCGATAGTAAAACGGATGGACGAACGCGGGATAAAATACGAAATAAAAGCCCGCATAAAAAGCGTCTATTCAATCTGGAAAAAAATGGATGCCAAAAACATCCCGTTCGAAGAAGTCTATGACCTGTATGCCGTAAGGATAATCTTCGACCCCAAACGGGACGAAGACGAAAAGCGGGAATGTTGGGAGATATACTCGATAATAACCGACATATACCGGCTGCATCCCGACAGAATACGCGACTGGGTAAGCCGCCCCAAGGCAAACGGATATCAGGCGTTGCACGTAACCGTAATGGGCAGCGACGGCAACTGGGTAGAAGTACAAATCCGCTCGCGCAAGATGGACGAAATAGCCGAGCGTGGATTCGCCGCACACTGGAAATACAAAACCGGCGACAACAACGACAACGAAAATTACGAAGAAAACGAACTGGACATCTGGCTCAAGACGATAAAAGAGATACTCGAAAGCCCCGAGCCCAACGCACTGGACTTTCTCGACACGATAAAACTGAACCTGTATGCCTCGGAAATATTCGTATTCACGCCCAAAGGAGAAATCAAGACCCTGCCCAAAGACGCCACGGCATTAGACTTCGCCTTCACACTCCACTCCGACGTAGGATATCACTGCATAGCAGCCAAGGTAAACCACAAACTGGTACCGCTCAGCCAGAAACTGCAAAGCGGCGACCAGGTGGAGATACTCACCTCCAAGTCGCAGCACCCCAAACAGGAATGGATAAACTTCGTTACCACGGCAAAGTCGAAAACACGGCTTATAAACGCACTTCGCAAAGAACGGAAGATAGTCTCCACCGCAGGCGAAGAGATATATAAAAAATTTGCGGAAGAACACAAAATAAACCCCGACGACCTGTCGATGCTCGACAAGATAATGAACCACTTCGGAGTGGTACGGAAAGAAGAACTCTTCTATCTGATGGGGAACAACGACATAACGCTCGACGACGGAACACTCAAAGCCATATCCGAAAAGCGGCCGAACATAATATTCAAGTACCTGAAAAAACCGTTCACATCGCTAACCCCGTCAAAGTTGAGCGACACCCGCAACAAAGAAGACGAAGAAGACGAAAAGAGCTTTATCGACCGCACGTCCACATTCGTAATACGCCCCGAAGAAGAGAACAAACGCTACAACATAGCCCCCTGCTGCAACCCCGTACCCGGAGACGACGTGTTGGGATACGTAAACGACAACGAAACCGTAACAATCCACAAGATAGCCTGTCCCGTAGCGTTAAGGCTCAAAAGCAGTTTCGGCGAAAGGCTCGTGGTAGCCCGCTGGAAAGAAGCAAAAGCCGCCAAACCCTCCCTCGTATCGATAGAAATAAGCGGTATAGACACAAGAGGGATACTGAACCAGATAACCACGCAGATAAACAATCTCGGGACGGTAGATATAAGAAGTATAAACATGGAAGCCAAAGACGGGCTTTTTTACGGAAAGATAGGACTAACCGTCCACTCCGTACAAAGCATCACGGAAATATGCAACAACCTCAAAAAAATAAAAGAGGTCAAATCCGCCACCCGCATCAATCAGGCTAAAACAGACAAATAGCAGGAAACATGTTCAAAAGCAGGCTGAAAATAGACACGAGCAATATCTGGCAGGCAATATTCTTTATTGCTGCCGTTACACTAACCATAATGTTCATCCCGCGCGAAAGGCAGTTCAGATACTATTTCGAAGAAGGGAAACCGTGGCGATACGGACTTCTTACGGCACCTTTCGACTTCGCCGTTTACAAAGACGACACCACGATAAAACACGAACAGGACAGCGTACTGGAGAGTTTCAAGCCATACTTCACGCTCGACAAGACAATAGCCATGTCCGAAGCCGACAAATTCCGCAACGACAACACAAACAACAAAACCGGCGAAAACATCCCCCCCTATTTCCGCAGTCTGATAACCTCGGCCATACTCGATGTTTACGACAAGGGAATAGTCGATGCCGAATCGTACTCCAACCTGCGGCTTTCGGGGAAGAAAAGCATACGCCTGCTCGAAGACGGAGTAGCGCGCGAGTACAATACCGACATGCTTCTCACCCCCAAAATGGCGTACGAAAAAATAATGTATATGGTCTATGACGACAGCGTCCGAAAAACGCTGCATACCAAAGACCTCAATACCTACCTCGTACCCAATATCAAATACGACACGCTGACCAACGACAAGGCACGCAACCAGTTGCTCGACAATCTGTCTATTTCATCAGGCATGATACAGTCGGGCGAAAGGATAATAGACCGCGGAGTAATAGTAACCCCCGAAATATACCGCGTACTGAAATCATACGAAAAAGCAGCCCTGAAAAGAGCCGGCGACAACGGACGCAGCACCGGAGCACTTACCGGACAGTCGATAATAGTAGTCGTACTCTACTCGTTCTTCTACCTGTTCATGGCGCTCTTCCGCAGAAGGATATTCCACAACCCCAGAACGCTCGGATTCCTGATGATGATGATAACCGTAGTAACGCTTGCCTCCTACGCAATGTCGCAACGGTTGCTGCTCGGCATATACATAGTGCCGTTCGCCGTACTGCCGATAATGGTAGTAACGTTCCTCGACGCAAGGATAGCCCTGTATTGCAGTTTGGTGACGATACTGCTGTGTGCACCGGCATCGCCGTTCCCTATGGAATACGTATTGCTTCAAGTCGTCGTCAGCATGACGGCAATCGATTCGCTCAAAGAACTGGTAAAACGCTCGCAGATGCTCAAAAGCGTATTGCTCATATTCATAGCATATTGCATAACATACATAGGATATACGCTCCTCGGCGAGGGAAGCTGGAACAAACTCAACCCCGACATGTTCCTGTACCTGTCGATAAACTGTTTCATGCTGCTCTTCTCCTATCTGT
Source organism: Candidatus Caccoplasma merdipullorum (assembly GCA_017694415.1). Lineage (GTDB taxonomy): Bacteria > Bacteroidota > Bacteroidia > Bacteroidales > G3-4614 > Caccoplasma_A > Caccoplasma_A merdipullorum. The sequence goes on along the minus strand of JADIMW010000042.1, from coordinate 3,064 downwards.
TCGTATTCGTAATAGAAAAACTGTTCGGGTTCACATCGAACGTAATGCTCGTCGAACTCTCCGACATAAACTCCCCGCTGCTGCGCGAACTCTCCGAGAAGTGTCCCGGGACATTCCAGCATGCCATGCAGGTAGCCAATCTCGGGGCCGAAGCAGCAAACAGGATAGGAGCCAAAGCCCTTCTTGTGCGAACCGGAGCATTGTACCACGACATAGGCAAAATATCCAACCCTATGTTCTTTACCGAAAACCAGCACGGTTTCAACCCGCACACCAACCTCAGCTATATCGACAGCGCGGGAATAATAATAAACCACGTGCAGGACGGGCTGAAACTGGCAAAAAAATACAACCTGCCGGAATCGGTAAAAGCCTTTATCAGCACCCACCACGGAAGGACAAAAGCAAAATATTTCTACAATTCGTATAAAAACGAGCACCCCGACGAACGGATAAATGAAGAAGCCTTCACATATCCCGGGCCCAGACCACACACCAAAGAAGAAGGGATAATGATGATGGCCGACGTGATAGAGGCCAAATCGCGCAGCATGAAAGACTACTCGCACGAAGCCATCAGCAAAATGGTAAACAGCACCATAAACGAAATAGTGTCAGAAGGAGAACTGAACGACACATCGCTCAGTTTCCGCGACGTAACAGAAATCCGCGAAGTCTTCATAACACGTCTCGAGAGCATATACCATCCGCGCATAAGCTACCCCGAAGACAAAAGCAAAAAAGCAGAAAAAGAGACACCGGCAGAAGACGAAACAAGTCTCGAAGCAGAAAGTTAATACCCGAAGGACACGCAAGAAATGGAAAAAAAATACACATACACATTAGAAATAAAAGTGCGCGATTACGAATGCGACGCACAAGGGATAGTAAACAACGCCAACTACCAGCACTATTTCGAATACGCCCGACACGAATTTCTCGAACACGCCGGGTGTTCATTCGCCGAAATACGGAAACTCGGAATAGAACCCGTTGTTGCCCGCATAGAAATAGACTACAAAAACTCCCTGCACGGGGGCGAGCTCTGTCAATGCAAGCTCAATGCAAAAAGAGAAGGGATAAAATTCATCTTCTACGAAGACATATACCGCGTTGCCGACAACAAGCTCTGCTCATCGGCAAAAGTAACGACAGTATGCCTCAAAAGCGGCAGGCCGGTAAGAGGCGACGAACTCGCCGCAAAACTCGGGCAATACCTAACCGACGATACAGCAACAATATGATAACCGACCGGCAACTGGCAGCAATAGCACTTGCGCACCTACTTAAAAAGCCGTATATAGAGACGTTTACAACAATAGTCGAACAATACGGGACATTAGAAGAAGCCCTCTCCGCACTGCCCGACACGACAGGAAACAGAGCCGCCGAAAACAAAAGACCCGTCGGCATAACAGCAGAACGGCGCAAAGAAGCACTTCGCCTTGCCCAAAGAGAAGCGGAATTCATGGAAAGGGGAAACATCACCCCGCTGCTATATACCGACGCCGGTTACCCCAAGCTGCTGCGGGAATGCGACGATGCCCCCGCCATAATATACCGTCGCGGCAATGCCGACCTCAACTCACCGCATATAATAAGCATAGTAGGGACGCGCCATGCCACGCCATACGGCAAAGAATTCTGCGAGCATCTGGTAGCCGACCTCGCAAAATCACTCCCCGACATAATAATATGCAGCGGACTTGCCTACGGTATAGACATCTGCGCACACCGCACAGCACTCGACAGCGGGATAGCCACAGTTGCCGTACTCGGGCATCCGCTGGATACCGTTTATCCGTCCACACACGCCTCCACGGCACGCAAGATAGAAGAACACGGAGCGTTGATAACAGAATACACATCCGACCGCCCCATACAAAAAATGAACTTCGTCGCCCGCAACAGGATAGTAGCCGGAATGAGCCACGCAACGATAGTAATAGAATCGGGAGAAAAAGGAGGGTCGCTGATAACAGCCGATATGGCTGCAGGATACGACCGCGAAGTCTTTGCACTTCCGGGCGACATACACGCAGAGCGGTCGAAAGGGTGTAACGAACTGATAAAAAAGAACAAGGCGGCACTTATAACCTCCGCCTCCGACATAACAGACGCCATGCACTGGGAGACCCAATCCGCACCGCAAAACCGCAACCTTTTCACAGAAACCGAACTGAACGAAAACGAAGCCGCCATAATGACGCTGTTCGATACACGCAGGGAATACACGACGGACGAAATAGCAGAACTCTGCAACCTTCCCGTATCGACGGCAATATCAACCCTTATGGGTTTGGAATTCATCGGGCTGATAAAATCATACCCCGGAAACAGATACAGAAAGTTTTAAACACTAAAGAGGAATCTCGGTAACAGTGCGGTTTACCGAAACCAAGCGCGAAGCGATTCTCCTTACCTTATCAACGGCATGAGAAACCATAACGACAGTACATTTGCCCGACACCCCTTTCAAAATATCAAACACTTTCTCCTCGAAATACGCATCCATGTATGAAGTCGGTTCATCAAGAACCAGCAACTCAGGCTCACCGATAAGGGCACGCGCCATAAGAGCCCGCTGGAACTGACCGCCCGACACCTCGCCTATCTGCCTTTTCCGCAAGTGCGTCAGCTCCATAACCTCAAGAGCATCGGCAACCCTCGAGCGTCGTGCGGCAGCATCCGTTACACCGCACCCCACAAGACCCGATTCCACCATCTCCTCCAAAGTAATAGGGAAACGCATGTCCATACTGTTCTTCTGCGGAAGATAACCGACGTCGGCAGGAGTCTTCTCACCGCCGTTTAAATACCTAACGCTCCCCGAAGTCGGAGCGAGCAAACCGAGCATAATCCTCACCAGCGACGTCTTGCCTCCGCCATTTGGGCCCGTAACGGCAAGAATATCGCCGCGATAAAGCGACAGATTCACATCGGACAATATGTTGCGCCGCCCGTAAAAAAGCGAGACACCGGACAAACTCAAATACAAATCATTCGACAGCATCGGCAATCTTCAAAATTTCATCTTTCCACTCGTACGAAAGCGGATTTATAG
>JADIMW010000004.1 GCA_017694415.1 Candidatus Caccoplasma merdipullorum | reverse complement strand
TTCAAAGATTTCCTTCAATTAGACACCCCTCCCGAAAAAAGAAAAAACGAGGGGCTGTACAAAGTCTTTGCCGAAAACTTCCCGATTGCCGATACGAGGAACAATTTCGTATTGGAGTTTCTGGACTACTATATCGATCCGCCCCGATATACCATTGATGAGTGTCTCGAACGCGGATTGACATACAGCGTCCCCCTAAAAGCAAAACTCAAGCTATATTGTACCGACCCCGACCACGAAGAGTTCGAAACCAAAGTGCAGGACGTATATCTGGGACTCATCCCGTATATGACCGAAAAAGGAACATTCGTGATAAACGGAGCTGAACGCGTGGTCGTTTCGCAGTTGCACCGTTCACCCGGCGTATTCTTCGGACAGAGCATCCATGCAAACGGAAAAAAACTCTATTCCGCAAGAATAATACCGTTCAAAGGGTCATGGATTGAGTTTGCCACCGACATCAACAATGTCATGTACGCCTATATCGACCGTAAAAAGAAGTTGCCCGTAACGACGCTTTTGAGGGCGATAGGTTTTGAAAGCGATAAGGATATACTCGAAATATTCGGTCTGGCCGAAGAGATAAAGGTTACAAAGAGCAACCTTAAAAAAGCCGTAGGCCGCAAACTCGCCGCCCGCGTTTTGAAAACATGGGTTGAGGACTTCGTGGACGAAGATACAGGCGAGGTAGTATCCATTGAACGTAACGAAGTGATTCTCGACCGTGAGACGGTGCTCGAAGAGTCGTACATACAGGATATTCTCGATTCCGGTACGCAAACCGTGCTGTTGCACAAGGACGAGCAGTCGTCGTCGGAATATTCCATAATATACAATACCCTCCAGAAAGATACCAGTAACTCGGAGAAAGAAGCCGTGTTCTATATCTACCGCCAGTTGCGCAACGCCGAACCGGCCGATGATACCAGCGCACGCGAGGTGATAAACAACCTCTTCTTCTCGGAGAAGCGTTACGACCTCGGAGAAGTGGGACGTTACAGGATAAACAAGAAACTGAACCTCTCCACCCCGTCCGACGTAAAAGTGCTTACCCAAGAGGACATTATAAAGATAATAAAATATCTGATAGAACTGATAAACTCGCATGCCGACGTGGATGATATCGACCACCTCAGCAACCGTCGTGTCAGAACAGTGGGCGAGCAGCTCTACAACCAGTTCGGCGTAGGTCTCGCACGAATGGCCCGTACAATCCGCGACCGCATGAACGTCCGCGACAACGAGGTATTCGAGCCGATAGACCTTATCAACGCCAAAACAATATCGTCCGTCATAAACACGTTCTTCGGAACGAACGCCCTCTCGCAGTTTATGGACCAGACGAACCCGTTGGCCGAAATGACCCATAAACGCCGTATGTCGGCTCTCGGCCCCGGCGGTCTGTCGCGCGAGCGTGCAGGATTCGAGGTGCGAGACGTACACTATACACACTACGGTCGTCTCTGTCCTATCGAAACACCCGAAGGCCCGAACATCGGACTTATCTCGTCGCTCTGCGTATATGCCAAGATAAACGACCTCGGATTTATCGAAACGCCGTACCGCAAGGTAGAAAACGGCCGTGTCGATTTGTCTCCCGACGGAATAACATATCTTACGGCAGAAGTAGAGGAAGGCCACATAATAGCTCAGGGAAATGCCCCGCTTAACGATGACGGTACATTCCGCCGCACCCGCGTAAAATCGCGTTTGAATGCCGACTTCCCCGTTGTCGCTCCCGAAGAAGTATCGTTGATGGACGTATCGCCTACGCAGATAGCATCCATAGCAGCATCGCTCATACCGTTCCTCGAACACGACGACGCCAACCGTGCGTTGATGGGCTCGAACATGATGCGCCAGGCAGTTCCTCTGTTGCGTTCCGAAGCTCCTATCGTAGGTACCGGCCTCGAAGGACAGTTGATTCGCGACTCACGTACGCAGATTACGGCCGAAGGAAGCGGAGTTATAGATTACGTCGATGCGACGACAATCAGAATACGCTACGACCGTACCCCCGACGAAGAGTTTGTCAGCTTCGAATCGGCAGTCAAGGAATACCACATACCCAAGTTCCGCAAAACAAACCAGAGTACCACAATCGACCTCCGTCCAATATGCAGGAAAGGTCAGCGAGTTACGACAGGCGAGATATTGACGGAAGGGTATTCCACCGAAAACGGCGAGTTGGCTCTGGGACGTAACCTCAAGGTGGCATTCATGCCATGGAAAGGATATAACTACGAGGATGCAATCGTCCTTAACGAACGTATGGTTCGCGAAGATATTCTTACCTCGGTACATGTCGATGAATATACCCTCGAGGTGCGCGAAACGAAACGCGGCGTTGAAGAACTTACAGCCGATATACCCAACGTCAGCGAAGATGCGACGAAAGACCTCGACGAGAGAGGAATTATACGCGTCGGGGCGCATGTGGCTCCCGGCGATATAATGATAGGAAAGATAACCCCGAAAGGAGAATCCGACCCGTCGCCCGAGGAGAAACTGTTGCGTGCCATATTCGGCGACAAGGCAGGCGATGTAAAAGATGCATCGTTGAAAGCCACCCCGTCGTTGAAAGGCGTGGTAATCGGAACCAACCTCTTCGCAAAAGCCACGAAGAAAAAATCGAAACTTGCCGACAAGGCCATCCTTCCCAAACTCGATGAGGAGTATGCCGCCAAGCAGGACGAGTTGAAAGCGTTGTTGCTGGAAAAACTCGTTACCCTTACCAAAGGAAAGACATCGCAGGGCGTGAAGGATTATCTGGGCATAGACATAATACCCAAGGGCGTCAAATTTACCCAGAAGGCTCTTGCCGAAATAGATTACAATATAGTACAGGTAAGCAAGTGGACGTCGGATGCCGACAAGAACGAACTTATCCGCGCCACGATAATAAACTACCTGAAGAAGTCGAAAGAGATAGATGCCGAGTTGCGTCGCAAGAAGTGCGACATCTCGATAGGCGATGAGCTTCCGTCGGGAATCATGCAGTTGGCAAAAGTCTATATAGCCAAGAAACGCAAGATAGGCGTCGGCGACAAGATGGCAGGTCGCCACGGAAACAAAGGTATCGTATCGCGCGTAGTCCGTCAGGAAGATATGCCGTTCCTCGAAGACGGTACTCCGGTGGATATAGTGCTGAACCCTCTGGGTGTGCCTTCGCGTATGAACCTCGGTCAGATATTCGAAACCGTATTGGGCTGGGCCGGAAAAGAGTTGGGCGAGAAATTCTCCACCCCTATTTTCGACGGAGCAGGCCTCGACGACTTGAATGCATGGACCGACAAGGCAGGTCTGCCGCGTTACGGAAAGACCTATCTGTACGACGGACATACCGGAGAACGTTTCGACCAGCCGGCAACGGTGGGCGTTATATACATGCTTAAACTCGGCCACATGGTCGAAGACAAGATGCACGCCCGTTCAATCGGCCCGTACTCGCTTATCACGCAGCAGCCGCTCGGCGGTAAGGCGCAGTTCGGTGGACAGCGTTTCGGAGAGATGGAGGTTTGGGCGCTCGAAGCATTCGGTGCATCCCACATCCTTCAGGAGATTCTTACGATAAAGAGCGACGACGTTGTCGGCCGTTCCAAAGCGTACGAAGCTATCGTCAAGGGCGACAAGATGCCGACTCCGGGAATACCCGAATCGCTCAACGTCCTCCTGCACGAACTCCGCGGTCTCGGATTGAGCATCACGTTAGACTAAACCAGCATCAGGTTTGCCGTCCGTTCCATAACCGGCGCGCGACGGCAGACTTAAAATTAGTAATCTGTTATAAGAAAAAATATGGCATACAAAAAAGATACGAAGGTAAAGAGCAACTTCTCCAAGATTACCATTGGTTTGGCTTCTCCAGAGGAGATAACAGGTAACTCGCGTGGTGAAGTTCTCAAACCCGAAACCATAAACTACCGTACCTACAAGCCCGAACGCGACGGCCTTTTCTGCGAGAGAATATTCGGTCCGGTAAAAGACTATGAATGCTATTGCGGAAAGTACAAACGTATCCGTTACAGAGGTATAGTGTGCGACCACTGCGGCGTGGAGATAACCGAAAAGAAGGTGCGTCGCGAACGTACGGGACACATACACCTCGTCGTTCCCGTGGCACATATCTGGTACTTCCGTTCGCTTCCCAACAAGATAGGTTATCTGTTGGGACTCCCCACAAAGAAACTCGATTCGATAATATATTACGAGAAATACGTCGTTATCCAGCCCGGAGTGTTGAGCGACACTATGGCAACGTACGACCTCCTTACCGAGGAAGAGTATCTTGCCGTGCTCGATACGCTCCCTAAAGACAATCAGTCGCTCGACGATACCGACCCCAACAAGTTCATTGCCAAGATGGGTGCCGAGGCTGTTTACGACCTGCTGGTGCGTCTCGACCTCGATTCCCTCTCGTACGAGCTCCGCGACCGTGCAAGCAGCGACGGTTCGCAGCAGCGCAAGAGCGAGGCGTTGAAACGTCTTCAGGTTATCGAATCGTTCCGTGCGTCGCGTCAGCGCAACCGTCCGGAGTGGATGATACTGAAAGATATTCCGGTTATCCCGCCCGAACTGCGTCCTCTCGTTCCGCTGGACGGCGGACGTTTTGCGACATCCGACCTGAACGACCTCTACCGTCGTGTCATAATCAGGAACAACCGTCTGAAACGTCTTATCGAGATAAAAGCTCCCGAAGTTATATTGCGCAACGAAAAACGCATGTTGCAGGAAGCGGTCGATTCGCTCCTCGACAACTCGCGCAAGGCAAGCGCGTTCAAGACGGAAGCCAACCGTCCTCTCAAATCGCTCTCCGACAGCCTTAAAGGAAAGCAGGGACGTTTCCGTCAGAACCTCCTCGGTAAACGTGTCGATTATTCAGCACGTTCGGTTATCGTCGTAGGTCCCGAGTTGAAGATGCACGAGTGCGGCCTTCCGAAGGATATGGCTGCCGAACTTTACAAACCGTTCGTTATCAGAAAACTGATAGAGCGCGGTATTGTAAAGACGGTCAAATCGGCAAAGAAGATTATCGACCGTAAAGAGCCCGTCGTATGGGACATCCTCGAGCACGTGATGAAAGGACATCCCGTGCTGCTGAACCGTGCCCCGACGCTTCACCGTCTCGGTATCCAGGCTTTCCAGCCCAAGATGATAGAGGGCAAGGCAATCCAGTTGCACCCGCTGGCATGTACCGCGTTCAACGCCGACTTCGACGGCGACCAGATGGCTGTTCACCTTCCGCTCGGTAACGAGGCGATACTCGAAGCCCAACTGCTGATGCTCGGTTCGCACAACATATTGAACCCTGCAAACGGTGCGCCTATAACCGTGCCGTCGCAAGACATGGTTCTCGGTCTCTACTATATAACCAAGATGCGTACAGGCGACAAGGGCGAAGGTCTTGTGTTCTACGGCCCGGAAGAAGCCGAAATAGCATACAATGAAGGTAAAGTTACCCTCCACGCACATGTAAAGGTTATAGTAAAAGACCTCGACGAAAACGGCAATCTGGTGGACATCATGCGTGAGACGTCAGTCGGACGCGTACTTGTAAACCAGTATGTTCCCGATGAAGTAGGATATATAAATGCAATATTTACCAAAAAGTCGTTGCGCGAGATAATCAGCCGTGTCATAAAGACCTGCGGCATGGTACGTGCAGCACAGTTCCTCGACGATATAAAGGACCTCGGTTACAAGATGGCATTCAAGGGAGGCCTTTCGTTCAACCTCGCCGACGTGATTATTCCCGAAGAGAAGGAGAAACTTATTCAGGAAGGTTACGAGAAGGTGGAACAGATTGTTTCGGACTACAACATGGGATTTACCACGTACAACGAACGTTACAACCGTATAATCGATGCGTGGACGCGTGTAAATACCGAACTGTCGAAGATATTGATGAACCGTCTTACCAACGACAACCAAGGTTTCAACTCGGTGTTCATGATGCTCGACTCCGGAGCCCGCGGTTCGCGCGAGCAGATTTGCCAGCTCTCCGGTATGCGTGGCCTTATGGCAAAACCGCAGAAGTCCGGAGCAGAAGGCGGGCAGATTATCGAGAACCCGATTCTTGCCAACTTCAAGGAAGGTCTTTCGGTGCTGGAGTACTTCATCTCCACCCACGGTGCACGTAAAGGTCTTGCCGATACCGCATTGAAAACGGCCGACGCAGGTTACCTTACCCGTCGTCTTGTGGATGTTGCTCACGACGTGATAATCCATGAGGAGGACTGCGGTACGTTGCGCGGTCTGGTTTGCACCGAACTTAAAAACAACAAGGAGACGGTTGCAACTCTGTATGAAAGAATATTGGGCCGTGTATCGGTACACGACGTACAGCACCCTATAACCGGCGAGATACTTGTCCGTTCGGGTGAAGAGATAACCGAAGAAATCGCCCAGAAGATTGAAGATTCGCCGATAGAACGCGTTGAAATCCGTTCGGTATTGACCTGCGAGTCGAAGAAAGGCGTTTGCGCCAAATGTTACGGACGAAACCTCGCAACAGGCAAACTTGTACAGAAGGGCGAGGCTGTCGGCGTAATAGCAGCGCAGTCCATCGGCGAGCCCGGTACACAGCTTACCCTGCGTACGTTCCACGTCGGAGGTATCGCGTCGAACATAGAAACCGTATCGAATGTAACCTCCCGTTACGACGGTATCCTCGAAATAGACGAGCTCCGTACCGTGGATGTGGTTGATGATATGGGCAAAAAATACATGGTGGTTGTCGGACGTTTGGCAGAGATGCGTATTATCGACCCGCACACCAAGATTATCCTTACCACCACAAATATCCCCTACGGTTCGAAACTCTACTTCAACGACGGCGACAATGTCAAGAAGGGAGACGTTATATGCGAATGGGACCCGTTCAATGCCGTTATCATATGCGAATCGGACGGTACCGTCAAATTCGAAAACGTCATTGAGGGCGTGAACTACAAACTCGAATCGGACGAGCAGACCGGATTCAGCGAGAAGATAATAATGGAGACGAAAGACCATACCCGTATTCCGTCGGCCGTTATAGTCGATAACGACGGGAATGTGCTCCGCACCTACTCGCTTCCTCTCGGCGCACACCTTATCGTCGATGAAGGGCAGCAGATCAAGTGCGGCGATGTCCTCGTGAAGATTCCGCGTGCCGTAGGAAAGGCCGGCGATATTACCGGTGGTCTGCCGCGTGTTACGGAGCTCTTCGAAGCGCGTAACCCGTCCAATCCCGCCGTTGTTTCCGAAATCGACGGAGAGGTTTCGCTGGGTAAGGTTAAACGCGGTAACCGCGAGATTATAGTAACGTCCAAGACAGGCGAGGTTAAGAAATATCTTGTCGCTCTTTCAAAGCAGGTACTTGTTCAGGAAAACGATTATGTCCGTGCAGGTACGCCACTCTCCGACGGTTCGATAACTCCGGCCGACATACTTGCCATAAAGGGCCCGACGGCTGTTCAGGAATATATCGTGAATGAGGTGCAGGACGTTTACCGCCTGCAGGGTGTTAAGATAAACGACAAGCATTTCGAGGTTATCGTGCGTCAGATGATGCGCAAGGTAACAATCGTCGATCCGGGAGATACCCGCTTCCTCGAACAGCAGGTTGTGGACAAGATAGAGTTCATGGAGGAGAACGACAGAATATGGGACAAGAAAGTGGTTACCGATGCAGGTGATTCGCAGAATCTTAAACCCGGTCAGATAGTAACGCCGCGTAAACTCCGTGAGGAAAACTCTCTCCTTATCCGCCGCGACCTGAAACCTGTTGTAGTCCGCGATGCCGTACCTGCAACTTCCGAACAGATACTGCAAGGTATCACGCGTGCTGCATTGCAAACCTCCAGCTTCATGTCGGCTGCATCGTTCCAGGAGACTACGAAGGTGCTGAACGAAGCTGCAATAAACGGCAAAGTGGACCGCCTCGAAGGTATGAAAGAGAACGTTATATGCGGACATCTGATTCCTGCCGGAACAGGTCAGCGCGAGTTCTCCAAGCTTATAGTGGGTTCCAAGGCCGATTTCGACAGAATAGACGAAGAGGTTCCCGTTGAGGAGGAGGATTGATTTTTTGATGTTCCGTTTGTCGCCCGGGGTTGCCCGTGCGGCAGGCAAAAGGATATAAAGGCGCACAATATTGAATCCGGATGCTAACTTCTGTATTCGGATGCGCCTGCCGAACAAGAGAATCCGTTTTGGCTCTAAGGCCGGGACGGATTCTCTTTTATGTTGCGACGTTTATGGTACAAAAGTCGCTCTCCTGTACTGTAAAGCGGTATGGGGGGCGGTACGATGTTTTCGGCGGCAAATGTCGCCGTATTTTAGCAAAGGACTATTTTTTTGTATATTAGCAGAGTCGATATAAACAGTTTAAATTGGTTTTACAATGTCTGTAAATAAAGTAATATTGGTAGGAAATGTCGGGAAAGACCCCGATGTGCGATATGTCGAAACAGGAGTATGCGTTGCCAATTTCCCGCTCGCGACAAGCGACAGGGCTTATACCACCCGCTCGGGGACGCAGGTGCCGGAACGTACCGAATGGCACAACATAGTGTTGTGGCGCGGGTTGGCCGAAGTGGCCGAGAAGTATGTACGGAAAGGAACACAACTCTATATCGAAGGTAAAATACGTACCCGTTCGTGGGTAGATGCCACGACGAACCAGACCCGTTATATTACCGAGATATATGCCGACAACATGGAGATATTGGGGAGGCGTCAGGATGGAAGCCAGTCAGTATCGGCAGTTTCGTCAGCCTCGTCAGCTCCGCAGGTGGAAGAGTCGTCCTCTGCCGATGACCTGCCGTTCTGATTTTTCCGTATCTGCGCCGTACAGTGTATGCTTGGGCGATTTCCGGGTACATGCCAAACGCGTAGATACGTCTTGTTATAATGTGCTGTTGCCGTTTGTATGTTTTTTCGGCGGCAATGGTTTGAAGTGCGTGTAATGGCGTGTTTGCTTTATGGGTGGAACGGCAATAAAAAGAGTCTATATACCGGTATTTTTTGCTGTTGCGGCAGCGCTGACGTTTTCCGCGTTTCTGCTTTGCGGGTGTAAAAGGGAGTACGCCCCGAAACCTTACGGCTTTCCGCGTATTGACCGCGACAGTGTAACGTATGTATCTTTCGCACAGTCCGACTTTCCGCTGAAGTTCGATATTCCGTCTGATGCACGTGCCGAGTTGCGCAGGAATGAAACCTCGTCCGTGTGGATAGACATTTCTTATCCCGAGTATGCAGCCACTCTGTATTGCACGTATATCCCCCTGAATGGAACGGGTGCGGCAGCTGAACAACGTGCCAAAGCAACGGAATTTGTTTATCTTCATGCATCGCGGGCTTCATCGATTGAGGCCGTTTCGTTCGAAGGGGAGGAGGTTGCCGCTACCATATACCGTCTGTACGGCAAAGTGGCCACCCCTGTTCAGTTTGTTGCCGACGACGGCAACGCTTTTCTGTTGCGCGGTGCGTTCTATTTTAATTATGATGTCGAGCCGGATTCTGTTGCTCCCGTGGTGCAGTATGTCGAAGAGGATGTGCGCAGGCTTGTAGAATCGTTAAAATTACGATAGTATGCCGCTGGAATATATAGAGAATATTGCGGGTGTCCGCTGCGGGGTTTGGAGAATCTCTGAATCTGCAGCGGAACTTGCACGTATGTTGGACGACGCAGAGATTACCGGGCGTATCGCACAGGAGGTAAGCTCTGAAAAAAGGAGGAAGGAGCGGTTGGCTGCAACTCTTGTGCTGAGGGAATTGGCCGGGTTGCCTCTTTTTGTGGAACATGACGGCGGGGGGCGTCCTTATATCGACGGGAGCGATTCGTTTATCTCCGTATCGCACAGCCGTGAATATGCTGCGGTAGGCATGGCGCAATTTCCTGTGGGAATAGATATAGAAAAGGTCTCCGACAAACAGGCGTCTGTTGCCGATAAGTTCGTAATGCCTTGCGAAAACGAGTATCTTCCGGATATGTATGAAGAGCGCCGGAAGGCAATTGCGCTTTTGTGGTCGGTAAAGGAGGCTGTTTATAAACTGGCTTCGGACTGGAATATTCATTTGGGCTGCGATATTCTCGCGGAACGTTTCACCCCTTACTCTTGCGGCAGAATAAGTGTACGTGTAAATACTTCCGACGGCGAAAAGGACGTAATTTCGGAATATCGTTTTTTTGCAGATACTGTTTTTGTCGTATCGCAGTACCGTAATTTTAAGGGGTGGTCAATAGACTCTGTTTCCGACACTTCTCATACCTGAACTTATTCTTCCGTATTTTGCCGAAACCGCTAACAGGGTGGTTTTGTATATTGTGCCGATATTTCGGATTAGCCGTAACTTTTCCATATCTTTTGTCTTTATCTGACTTCGGTTGCAATCATCAATACCGGTATTTTTCTGATATCTCCCTCTCAAGAGTAACGTCTTTTTATTGTTGTAATATCCTTTCTTCAGTCTGTTTGTAATGCCCGTCCTCATCCGATATTTAGTATAAAAATGGTAACTTTTTATTATAATTCTTATATTTGCACTGCAATATGTTTGGCCGATATCTGTATATCCCGCTTGACTTATATCAATTTATTATATTAATTATGAAAAGATTATCATTGTTGTTTATTGCTGTTTTTGCGCTTGTTTTATCGGCGTTCGGACAGGTGTCTCCCACGCACGAACAATATGTTACCATCGGTTCTTCTTCTGTTCCGTGGTACACGGCGTACAGGGCTCTTGATGAAAGCCAGATAGGGAGCAAGGCACTTTATCAGAATCTCGACCCGGATATGGCCGAGAACGAGAACTTCTTTATTTCGCGCGTAAAACCGCGCGACAGGTTCGTTTATACCGGCACGCAGGTGCGAGAGTCGTTAAACCCTGCCCGCAAACTTTTGTGGTGGTGCCCCATAGGGGTATCGGGGTGGAATGCGTTGCCGGCTTATTTTTTCAACAGCGAGGTGTTTACAATGTGGAGCTATGTTGATATTTACGGGAACTGGACGGCTCCGTTTGTAATAATGCCAGGTGCAATGACCGACATCTGCCATAAAAACGGAGTTGAAACTTCTGTTCTGGCTTCGGTACCGTGGTCCCATACGGTTACTGTTTCCGACGGCGACCATGGCAGCAATTTTTCTGCCATGATAGATGGAGGTGCCCAGAAGTTCCTCAAGTACCTTAAATATTACGGAATAGACGGCATAGGGTTCAACTCGGAGTTCTATTTCTCGCCTACGTCCTTTGCCACGTCTATGAAGGAGTTCCTTTCATCTACGTTCAGCCAAAGGGAGGCCATGGGGTGGCCCACGTTCCACAACTGCTGGTATTCGCTCATGTACAACAGCGGAAGCTGCGGCGGTCCGTTGTATCTGTCGGACGACAACTGCGACTGGTTCCGCTATAACAACTATCCTACCAGCGATGCCTATTTCATGAACTACGGCTGGGGTGCTCTGGAACTTAAAAAGTCGCAGGACAAGGCCTCCTCGTTCTCCGGACGTTCTTCGTTCGACGTATATGCCGGCATAAACTACCAGTCGGGGGCGGGCGTCAGTTTCCCGGTATTGAGCAGCTACAGCATATCTGTCGGCCTGTGGGGGGCGCACAACATGAACATGATATTTGAAAACCGCGGTGAAAACGGCTCATCTCCTCTCCAGCAGCAGAAGACCTATCAGCTTATCAGTGAAAATTCGTTTACGGGTTCATCATATAATCCTGTAAATACACCGTCGGTTACAACATTGATTGCGCACACGTCGAAGGCTACGAATTTCCACGGTTTCTCCAGTTTTATAGTGGCACGCAGTTCGCTTACGTGTGATAATCTGGCAAATGACCCCTTTGTAACATACTTCAACCTCGGTAACGGAATGTTCTTCAATGTTGAGGGTGAAACCACATTTAACAACGAGTGGTACAATATTGGTATACAGGATTATATGCCTACATGGCGCTGGTGGTGGACAAAGAGTTTCATGGGACGTATGAACTCGGACGTTTCGAGCGATATGACTGCCGAATTTACTTGGGACGACGCATGGTTCGGCGGCTCGTGCCTCCAGATATCGGGAGGAACGGATGTGTCGTACCTGCACCTTTTCAAAACCAAATACAAAACCGCAAATACCGGCGATAAGATCCGTATCCGTTACAAGGTGCTATCCGGAAGCGGTGCCATTGCATGGGCCTGCACCACGGAAGAAAAACTCACCGAGTCGGCATACGATGCCGAAATTTCGCGTGTCATATCCTCCGCGGCTCTTCCTTCCGACGAATGGGTGGAGGTTGTTACCAACATAGGGGGGCGCAGTTCTCTACTCGCAAACAATGCCACACTGGCACTGATAGGGTTGAAGTTCACCAACACGACCCCCGACTTCAAGGTGCTGATAGGTGAAATTTCCCTTACCCGCGGCACATCTGTAACACCTCAGTCGCCCGTAATAGACAATTCTATTACAAAAACTCTTGCCAGCAACTACAAGGGGGTCGATTTAAAGGTGATTTTCAACATGCCGTCCGATAAGGAAGCCCCTGTTTACAATACCGACGTAGATACCTGGTACTTTAAGGTATATACCCAGCAGGAGGGTCAGAAAGAGGTAATGTGTACGGCTACAACATCGTGGGCGGCCTACGTTGTAGGTGCACCGTACGATGCCGAGGTCGGCGGACAGATAAGGATAGGTGTATCGGCAGTGAGCCTCGACGGCAGGAGCGAGTCGGCAATAACATGGAGTAACTGGATGGGTGTGCCGGATGCCGATATAGTAGAGGGCTTCTCGATAGACAAACCGGTAATCAAGGCAGGCGAAGAGTTCACGATCGGTTTTGACGACCCGAACCATGCCGGTGCAACATGGGAGATACGCAAGGCCAGCGACGATTCACGCCAGTATTCAACCACGGCGAACAACTTTACTACGTTGCTTCCCGAAGAAGGGTTGTATGACCTTTACAAGACGGAGAACGGCGAAACCGAAGTTTACAGAGGATATATACAGATATCTCCCGCAGCCGTAGGGGCAATGCCTCTTATCAATTCGTTTACGGCAAACGGAAGTACCGATCCGATACAGGTTGAACAGGGGCAGAATGTAGAGTTTGCATATGTAGGGCGTCCCGATGCCGACGGTATGGTTTCGCGCGGAATACAGATCTCTACAAACGCTTTCGGATTCCCTGTCTCTCAGTTCAACTGGCCATCGTCGGGAACACAGCCGTTTACCTTAGCCTTCTGGTTTAATATAAACAATCTCAATCCCGGCCTTGAAGGGACCAATCTGCTGGCTCTTCTCTCACCGTCCGACGGGTGGCCCATGAGCGACTGGGGCTATTTCTGGTGCGACATATTGCCCGATAACCGGATAAAACTGGTTATACGTTCAACCGGAGCTACCGGAAATACCCTCGAAATTGACGGTTTTGAGTTTACAACCGGTACATGGTATCATATGGCTCTGGTTATGGATTACACAAACAGGCGTGTTGCTACGGTTTATATAAACGGCAAGGAAGTTGGGCGTCTTGAATGTCCATCGCCGTATTCATGGCAGAGTTCATATTACATGTTGGTGGGCGGAACGGCCGCCAACCGTGCATCGCTCGATGCAAACCTCGACGAGTTCCAGCTTTACGACAAGGCTTTGTCTGCCGACGAAGTGGAGGCGTCGATGAATCATTTCTCACAGTCGCAGCTACCCGAAAGTCTTATCGGATACTGGGACTTTGAGAATGAACCCGGGTCGGATAATTTACTCCGGAGCGTAGGGGTAAACAAAAACTATACGTCGTCCATATACGAAAAGGTTTCGAGTTCGTATGCTGCACGTGAATTTGCCTTTACAACCGGTGCCCCGTTCATATCGGGCGAGATATACGAGATAAAGACCGTGCCGACATGGACGCTCAAGGGGGCTGCAATACAGACTACGGGTGGCGACGGAGCATCCGGTAGCGCGACGGTATCGTATCCCGAGGCCGACAGATATACGGCGACATTGAAGCTTGAGAACGGCTGGGGAAGCGCAACGAAGGAGTTCTCCTATGTTGAAGTATCCGCTTCCACAGGTATCGAAGAAGTTTCGCTGGCAGAAATGCAGGCATTCCCGAACCCGTTCGTAGATGAAGTGTATGTACGTTTTGCAGAGGAAGGAGTTTATACGATAGCTGTATATGACGCAAGCGGTCGTCAGACGGGCAGCAGTCAGGTAAATGCAGGCGCAGGCGAAATGATAAACATTCCTGTAAGCGGAGCATCCGGAATCTACTACATGAAGGTTTATTCCGGCGATACGTTGCTTAAGGCTATGAAGGTTATAAAGAATTGATTTTGTATTTGTATGCTGCGCCGGCGAATTAGTTTTGCCGGCGCAGTTTTTTATGCCTGTTTTAAATAAACCGGTGTTTGCATTTGTAATGTTTTTCTCCTGTAACCTGTTTTTTGTCGTCATGCAACAATTTTGTATATATCTTGCCCTCTTTAAATATTTATTAACTTAATGCTAAATAAAAAAATCTTTTTAATTCGTTAATTTTGCATTATTGCTATATATGCCGAATGGCTCTCAGCTTTTTTATTGCTTTTTATAGATGATTTCTTATATACGATAATTATATCTTAATAGCTTGATTATGAAAAGAATCTTTTTACTTTTATCATTGACATTCGCATGTTCTGTGCTTATGGCTCAGTCTTTGCCGTCGCACGAGAATTATGTTCCTCTCGGCGCAGAAGGGAAAGCATGGTACGAGGCTTATAACGCATGGCAGCCGGGTACTCCGCTGTATAACGGGTTGGATGAAGCGGAAAACGAAAATTTCTTCATCTCGCGAGTAAAGCCCCGCGACAGGTTCGTTTATACCGCAACGCAGGTAAAGGAAGGCCTTAACCCGGCAAGAAAACTGCTGTGGTGGTGTCCTATCGGCAAATCGGCTTGGAACGCCGTGCCTCAGTATTTTTTCAATGCCGAGGTCTTCTCGATGTGGAGCTATGTGGATATTTACGGAAACTGGACGGCTCCCATGGTACAGGTTCCGGGTGCTTTCCTCGACATTTGCCACAAGAACGGTGTCGCAGCCAGTCCGGTTGCTGCAATACCATGGGCAGCCACTCCGAAAATAAATGACGGCGGGAACGGTTCCATGATTCAGGCTATGGTAGATGGAGGTTACGACAAGTTCCTCAAATACCTGAACTACTACGGAATAGACGGAATAGGTTGGAACTCGGAGTTCTATTGGACGAGTATGGGAAGTTATATGAACAACTTCAAGAACCTGATGGGCGACTGTTATACCAATGCCGAGGCATACGGTGTGCCCTTGTTCCACAATGCATGGTATTCGTTTACGAGAAACGACGGGGATATCGGCGATTACAGCTATCTTGACTCGAACTGTTCCGAATGGTTCCACTATAACAGCAAGCCGGTATCGACGGTGTATTTCCTCAATTACAACTGGTCCGACTCGAGGCTTTCGTCATCGCAGAGTGTCGCCAACGGATTTAGCGGCCGTTCGTCATTCGACGTTTTCGCCGGTATAAATTATCAGAGCGGAAGTTCCGTTCCTTTTCCCGCTCTTCAGAATTATGACATTTCCGTCGGCTTCTGGGGCGCACACGATATGAATATGATATATGAAACTCGCGGGGAGAATGGTTCTGCTCCTGTTCAGCAGCAGAAAACATATCAGCTGATAAGCGAGAACTCGTTTACGGGGTCGTCGTATAACCCTGTAAATACTCCGGCTGTTACTACCAAAATAACGCATACTTCCACGGCTAAGGATTTCCACGGCTTCTCGAGTTTTATAGTAGCCCGCAGTTCTCTGACCTGCGACGATTTGGCGAATGACCCGTTCGTAACCTATTTCAACCTCGGAAACGGACAGTTCTTCAATGTGGAAGGCGAAAGAACCTTCAACAACGAATGGTACAATATCGGTATTCAGGACTACCTGCCTACATGGCGCTGGTGGTGGACGAAGAGCTTTATGGGAAAGAATGCGGATGACGCATCGGAGGATATGACGGCAGAATTTACATGGGACGATGCATGGTTCGGCGGGTCGTGTCTCCAGATTTCAGGTCAGACCGATGCAGCATATCTGCAACTCTTCAAGACCAAATATACAACTGCAAATACAGGCGACAAACTTCTTATCCGATATAAAGTTGTTTCGGGAAGCGGAACAATGGCATGGGCTTGTACCACGGAGGAGAAATTGACTTCGACATCGGACATTGAGGTTTCTCGCACCATAGCGACCAATGCATCTGCCGGCGAAGAGTGGCAGACAGTTACAACCAATATAGGCGGCCGAAACTCGTTGCTTGTAAATAATGCAACTTTGGCATTGATAGGGTTGAAGTTCACCAATACGACATCTGATTTTAAAGTGTTGATAGGCGAGATAGCTCTTACGCGCGGAACTACCGCGACACCGGCAGCACCGGTTCTTGCATCATCGAAAACATTGGCAAGCAATTACAAAGGAGTCGATTTGAAAGTGATATTCAGCATGAACTCCTCAAAGACAGCTCCGGTTTACAATGCCGATGTTGATACATGGTACTTCAAGGTCTATACCCAGCAGGAGGGGTGCGAACGTGTAATGTGCACCGCAACAACATCGTGGGCGGCATATGTGGTAGGCGCACCGTATGATACGGAGCTTGGCGGCAATATAAGAATAGGCGTATCGGCCGTAAGTCTTGACGGAAAGAGCGAATCGTCCGTAACGTGGGGCGACTGGTTGAGCGTTCCTGCTGCCGACATTGTTGAAGGCTTCTCGATAGACAAACCGGTTATCAAAGCCAATGAATCGTTTACGATAGGTTTCGACGACCCGAACCACGGAGCTGCGACATGGGTGATTAAATCGGCAAGCGACAACAGTCAGAAGTATAGCAATACGGCAACCGAGTTTACAACCTCTTTGACAGAAGAGGGGTTGTACGACCTTTATGTTACTATAAACGGCCAGACGGAGATTTACAGGGGGTATATTCAGGTATCGCCTGCCGAAGTAGGAGCGTTGCCCGAGATATATACGCTTACTGCAAACGGCGAGGAAGATAATGTTACTGCTGAGCAGAATGCTGCCGTTAATTTCGTTTATACGGGGCGTCCCAATACCGACGGTACGGTTTCGCGCGGTATAGCTCTGAATGAAAAACCGTTCGGTATTCCTGCCGCCCAGTTGAACTGGAGTAATTCTACATCATTCTCCCTTTGCTTCTGGTTCTATGTATCGCGCTACAATCATGGTGATAATGGAACGCAACTTGTCAATATCCGTTCTTCGACAGACGGTTGGCCGCAAAGCGACTGGGGATTTATATGGTCGACAATAGGCTCAAAAGGCCTTTATTCCTTAAGCCTCCGCCAAGGAACCATGAACGGCGGTTGGCTGGCAAGCACCGACTTTACTTTCTCGTCCGAAGCATGGTATCATGTTGCGATAGTATCGCCTTATGCCTCGTCTCGCGACGTGCTGATTTACATTAACGGTAATCTTGCAGGTCGTTTGAATGACGGTGCGCAGAGAGATGTTTACAGTTGGCTCAGTACGAATGCCATAATGATAGGAGGTTCGGCAAGCGGCCGTGCCGGTCTGGATGGAAATATCGACGAGGTTCAACTCTACGACAGGGCTATATCGGCGGAAGAGGTTAAGGCTTCGATGCAGCACCAGAATACTTTGCCCGAGGGTTTGATAGGTTACTGGGATTTTGAAACCGATGCAGCTTCGGATGGCAAGATTTACAGTACGGGTACTAACACTTCGCTTTATGCCGGAATGCTCGAAAACGAGAACAATGCTTATGTGGTATCCAACGCTCCGTCGTTTACCGTGGGTGTTCCGTTTGTGTCGGGCAGTGTGTTCAAGATTGAGACTCTTCCTTCGTGGACGTATAAGGGTGCTACGCTGACTGCTTCGGAAGGCGATGGCGAGTCGGGCTCTTCTTCGGTTTACTATCCGCAACCCGGTACATATTCTGCTACATTGACCCTCTCCAACGGTTGGGGCAGCGACAGCAAGACGATAAATTATATCGAAATAACCGATGCGTCGGGTATCGAGGATGTTACGATTGAGGAGATGAGGGCTTTCCCGAATCCGTTCGTAAACGAGGTTTATGTGCGTTTCGCCGAAGAGGGAACGTATAAGGTTGAACTTTACGATACCGCAGGCCGTCTCCTTGGCACGAACAGCGTAAGCGTAGCTGCCGGCGAGATGGTAAATATACCTGTCAGCGGTCAGCCCGGAATGTACTTTATGAAGATTTACTCCGATGATACTCTGCTTAAGGCCATGTCGCTTATAAAGAAGTGATAACAGGAGTCGATTATAGATGAAAAACGTGTCGGACTTTTGTCCGGCACGTTTTTTTTTATTGTATATGGGTTTTTCTGCTCAGTCCTGTTTTTAATTGTCGGTTCAGTGTCTTGCCGTACGTTTTTCCATTATCGTCTTCATATTATCCTGCGCCCATCTTACCAATGCTTCGATATGCGGCATTAACGACTTGCCGAGTTCTGTCAGGCAATATTCTACTTTGGGGGGAATCTCGTTGTATGATTTCCTTTCTATCAGACCGTCCGTTTCGAGCTTCTTCAGGGTTTCCGTCAGCATTCGTTGCGATATGTCGTCTATTGTTTGTTGTATCTATTTAAAACGGAGCGTCCCGTTTATCTTCAGTGTTAATAAAACAAGCATGCTCCATTTGTTACCGAGCCTGCCAATGACGTCCCGAACGGGACAATATCCGGTATGATGCATATTTTTCATTTCTTAACTTTTTATATTCGCTTGAAACCCAATAATGGTTACATTGTTGTAAGTCTCTTACAGTCAAGTGCCTTGTTTGTAGTTGTGAACAAAAGTAGTAAAATTGGACTTGTAAATTTATTTTTTGTCTTTATTTAATTTAATGTTATGAAAAAGAATGTGGCTGTTTTGGCTGTCAATCCGGTTAATGGTGCCGGGCTGTTTCAGTACATCGAGACTTTTTTTGAATGCGGTATCGATTTTAAGGTTTATGCTGTTGCCGATTCTCGCGAGATAAGGACTAATTCGGGTTATGTATTGTGTGCCGATGACGTGGTTGCCAACCTCGCGGGTAAGGAGGATGAATTCGATGCGTTGGTTTTTGCTTGCGGGGATGCTGTTCCTGTTTTTGCGAAATACGCCGACGAACCCTATAACCGTTCGATGATGGATGTTATCGGGACTTTTGCTGCTAAAGGGAAGATATTGGCCGGGCATTGTGCGGCAGCGCTGATATTCGATAAGGCCGGGGTATTGGACGGTGCGAGAGTTGCCGTGCATCCTCTTGCTGCTCCCGGTATAAAAGGCGGTACGGCAGTAGCCGGGGAGTCATCGGTGGATTCGCACTTTTATACTGCTCGCGATGAAAAGTGTCTGTACCTTCTATTGCCGGAACTGGCGGGTGTATTAAGCTAATGTGGCGTATGATTTGTGTGGGGTATCTGTTGTGGCCGTGATTAGTCCGACGGTCATGTTGTATCGCCTCTGCCGCTCGTTGCCGTTTGGATACGAAGACGCCTTTTCAGTTGTTTGTCTTACTGAAAAGGCGTCTTCTTTTTGAATCTGGTAGTATGTTTCTCTGCTTTTATTGCCCGTCTTTTCTGCTGCCTGTTCAGAGGGTCTCTCCGTTGAGCATGTTGCAGTTGTTGCGGGTAAGCACTTCTTCGCATTTGTCGATGTCGGTGGGGCGTATTACTATGTTTGCCGATTTTTCGCGTGCGAAGGCGTACATGTACTCTATGAAAATGTTTTCGGACGACAGGGTATCGAGTATCTTTGCCAATGCTCCGGGGGTGTTGGAACATTCGAGGCATATTACGTCCGATTCTTTTACGGCGAAATGTTCTTCTTTAAGTACTGCGGCTGCTTTTGCGGTATCGGATACCAACAGTCGCAGAATACCGAAGTCTGCGCTCTCGGCAAGACTGAACGCTATCATGTTTATACCGTTGTTCCCGAGTGTTTTCGCTACCTGATTTATTCTCCCCGTCTTGTTTTCGAGGAAGATTGACAGTTGTTTTATCTTCATGGCGTTTTCTCTTTTTTAGTCCAATACTCGTTTGTCTATTACTCGTTGCGATTTGCCTACGCTGCGCTGGAGTGTCTGCGGCTCGACGATTTTTACTTCGGCGGAGATTCCGAGTACGCTTTGCAGGTTGTGTGCAAGTCTGTTCTTCAGAGCCACGAGTTTGTTTATCTCGTCGCTGTAGTACTCTTCGCGTACTTCTACCTGTACTTCCAGATTGTCGCGGTTGTTTTCGCGGGTTACTATAAGCTGGTATTGCGGCTCGAACTCGGGCAACTGCAGTATTACGCTCTCTACCTGCGACGGGAATACGTTTATTCCGCGTATTATCAGCATGTCGTCGCTGCGTCCTACTATGCGGGTCATCCTTACGCTGGTGCGTCCGCACTCGCACGGCGAGTATATCAGCGAGCAGAGGTCTTTTGTCCTGTATCGTATCAGCGGCATCCCTTCTTTGGTGAGGGTGGTGAATACAAGTTCGCCCTGTTCTCCTTCGGGAAGGGGCTGGCAGGTTTCGGGGTCGATTATTTCGGGGAAGAAGTGGTCTTCTATTATGTGCGAACCGTTTTTACATTCGCATTCGTGCGATACGCCCGGCCCCATTATTTCGCTCAGTCCGTATATGTTGTAGGCTTGCAGCTTGAGTCGGCTCTCTATGTTCTTGCGCATGTTTTCCGTCCACGGCTCTCCGCCGAATGCCCCGATGCGCAGTTTGATTTTTTCTTCGGGGATACCCTGCTTTTCCATTACTTCAGCGAGGTGCAGCGCGTATGAGGGGGTGCAGGCGAGGCCTGTTATGCCGAGGTCGCGTATCAGACGGATATGTTTGTCTGTGTTGCCGCTCGACATCGGGACTACTGCTGCTCCGAAGTGTTCTACTCCGTAGTGAAGTCCGAGTCCGCCGGTGAAGAGCCCGTATCCGTATGCTACGGAGAAGGTGTCTTCGCGCGTAGCGCCGTATGCCGCCAGACAGCGTGCTATGGATTCCTGCCATACGGAGAGGTCGCGACGGGTGTACCCTACCACTGTGGGGTTGCCGGTTGTTCCCGACGATGCGTGTACGCGTACTATTTCGGTGGGTTGTACTGCGGTGAGCCCGAACGGATAGTTGTCCCTGAGGTCCTGTTTGGTTGTGAACGGAAGTATTTTTATATCGTCTATCGTGCGTATGTCATCGGGCATTATTCCCATTTTTTGCAGTTTGTCGCGGTAAAAGGGGACGTTGTGATATACTCTATCGACGAGTTTCCTCAACCGCGCCCCTTGCAGTTGTCGCATCTCTTCGCGCGACATGCACTCTTTTGTCTTGTTCCAAATCATATCTTGCGGTGAATGTTGTGTTGTTTTTATTTTGTCTTTGTTAAAGTCCTGTTTACGGTTTCTCTTTGAGGCTCTTGTGCTCTTCGTTGAATTTGCGCATCCTTTCTTCGAGTACCGGATATAGTTCTTCGCGCATGCGGGAAGAACAGGCTCTTACTCCTGCTTCGAGACTTCCTGTCGTGTCGAGCGATATGGAACTTACCCCGTAGCTCAACAACTCTTTCAGCAGTTGCCCGCCGGAGAGCCCTTCGTATCCGATTGTGAAGAAGAAACCGTCGCCAACCTTCAGGGTTACGTCATAGTCATATACTATATGGAAACCGTTGTCGGTAAATATCTTTTTCATTCGGCAGGCGCGTTTTGCATATTCTCCGGTCTCTTCCACGAAGTCGAATCTGCCTTCGGTGGCTGCCTTGAGCATTGCGGCATATCCGTATTGCGTGGTGTGTGTTACGCCGGAGGTTATCATATACATTATGGATGCTATGAATGTGCTGCCGAAGTGTCCTGTCCCGCCGTACCGCGATGCGAGTGCCGGGAACTTGCGGTCGAAGAGTTTGTCGGAGATACATGCTGCGGCCATGCGCTGGCCTGCGTAACTGAATATTTTCGACGATGACAGCATTATTATGTAGTTGTCGGTGTAGCGTCCTACGGTGGGGACGTACGGCGGTTCCCACGGACGTCCCAGGTAGCGGCGGAAGTCCATGCCGAAGTAGGCGAGGTCTTCTAATATTATCGTGTCGTATTTGGTGGCGAGTCGCCCTATCGTTTCCAGTTCCGACTCCTCGAGGCAAATCCATGCGGGGTTGTTCGGGTTGGAGTAGATTATTGCTGCTATGTCGCCGCGGCGGAGATACGACTCGAGTTTTTCTTCCAGCTTTTCTCCGCGATAGGGGTAGATGTCGAACTGCAGGTAGTCTATTCCGAGAATCTTGAGTTGCGACCTCTGTATGGGGAATCCCGGGTCGATAAAGAGTACCTTGTCTTTCCCCTCGCTGCATTGGGTGGCGGCTATGAACGAGCCGAACGAACCGGCTACCGAGCCTGCCGTGGGGATACAGCAGCGGGGTGAGATGTCGATATTGATAAAGGCTTTTATGAATTCCGACAGGTTTTCCTTTAACGGCGGTATTCCGTCGGCGGCGGGATAGAGCGATGCTACTCCCATGTCGAGAGCTTCTTTTTCGGCCTGTAGCCCTATGGTGCAGGGCGGGAGACCGGGCGAGCCTTGGTCCATGCGTATAAACGGTATTCCGGTACGCCTTTCCAGTTCCGACGACATGAGCAATACTTCTCCTATGCTGGCGTGTTCTATGTCGGTTATCTTGAACTGCTCGGCTACGCTGTTTATTTCTTCTTCCGATATGGGTTCGAATTTGTCGGGTTTCATCGGTATCCTATTTTTTCGTTTCGTATCCGAGACGGAGTGCCGTCAGGTTTTGTTCTATTACTTTTTCTCCTTTTGCCGCGAATATGCGTCTTACGCTGGCGGCTACAGTGTCGTACGGCAGTCCAATTGCATCGATTGCCCCGCCGAGAAGTATTACGTTGGCCGATTTGTTGATTTTGTTCTCTGCTGCTATTCCTTCTACGTCTATCTGTACTACATGCTTCAGCTTTGCAAACTCGGCCTGCAATGCTGCTTCGTCGGGGTATGCGGGGATGTTTATGAATGGTTTGCTCGAGGTTATTATCCAGCCTTCGGGTGCGAGATACGGTACGTAGCGGAGCGCTTCCATAGGCTCGAGCGAAAGTATTACGTCGGCCGATGCCAGTGGTATAAGGTCGGATTTTATCGCTTCGGACGATATTCGCAGGTTCGACTGTACGTCGCCGCCCCGCTGGCTCATTCCGTGTACTTCGGCCTGTTTTATCTGCA
This sequence comes from Candidatus Caccoplasma merdipullorum, assembly GCA_017694415.1. Lineage (GTDB taxonomy): Bacteria > Bacteroidota > Bacteroidia > Bacteroidales > G3-4614 > Caccoplasma_A > Caccoplasma_A merdipullorum. The sequence goes on along the minus strand of JADIMW010000004.1, from coordinate 24,867 downwards.
GCCCTTCGGATAGTGCTGCGTCTCCTATTATCGTGGCTATCGACAGGATGCCCTGTCCGCCGACTCCGGAGAGTATTATGTCTGTTTTCATTTCTCTGTCGTTTTTATGCTTGGCTTTTGCCTTGTGTTATGCGTTTTGTTTTTTGTTTTTGCGACGGAGGGTTTGTATGCACTCTCTGCGCGGTATTATTACGGAGACTCCCTTGTAGGCGAGTTCGCCGCGTATTATGTCGGCTATCTCTGCGTGGTTCGACGGTATTGGAACGACTGTCTTTACGTGTTCCTTTTCTACGCCTATGCCCAGGCAGATGCTTTCCAGACGGTTTGTCCCGGCCGAGTCTTGTCCTCCGGTCATCGCCGTTGTGAGGTTGTCCGATATTATTACCGTTATCGGCGAGTTGCTGTTTACGGCATCGAGAAGTCCTGTTATGCCCGAGTGGGTGAATGTCGAGTCGCCTATTACCGCCACTGGATATGCCAGCCCTGCATCGGCTGCGCCTTTTGCCATGGTTATCGATGCGCCCATATCCACGCAACTGTCTATGGCACGGAACGGGGGCAGTGCTCCGAGTGTGTAGCACCCTATGTCGCTGAATACTCTTGCACCGGGGTATTCTTTTATTACGTTGTTGAGTATTTCGTAAACGTCTCTGTGCCCGCATCCCTGACATAGTGCAGGTGGACGCGGCACCACGGCTTCGGGCTTGGTGTTTGCCGGACGGGGCGGTATCCCGAGTGCGGCTCTTACGTTGTCGGGGTCGAGTTCGCCGGTACGGGGCAGCGCTCCGCTAAGACGCCCTTTTACGGTTACGGCGTGCGGCAGTATGCCGAGTATCTGCTCTTCGGCAAAGGGTTGCCCGTCTTCTGCCACGAGTATTTCGGATGAGTTTTCGGCTAATTCGCTTATTGCTTTTGCCGGGAGCGGGTACTGGTTTATTTTAAGAATGTTATAGTTGGCGTCGTCGCCGATGTTTTCCATTACGTAGTTGTATGCTATGCCGCAGGTTATTATGCCGGGCAGCCCTTTCCCTTTTATGGTGAGTCGGGCGTGTTCTTCCGACAGGCGTTTCAACTCTTCCTGTTGGTTGATTACTTCTATGTTGCGCCGGCGTGCGTTTACCGGAAGCAGTACCCAGTCGGCTCTGTTTTCTGCCGGGTTCAACGGGTTTTCGTTAATCGTTTCGTCGCATTCCACTACGGCGCGCGAGTGTGCCATGCGGGTAACTACTCTCATAAGTACCGGCAGTCGCATCTTCTCGGAGAGGTCGTATGCGTATTTCATCATGTCGTATGCTTCCTGTTGCGAGGAGGGTTCGAGTGTCGGCATCATTGCGAATTTCCCGTAAAACCGCGAGTCTTGTTCGTTTTGCGACGAGTGCATCGACGGGTCGTCGGCCACCACTACTATCAGCCCTCCGTTTACGCCTGTCATGGCGGAGTTTACGAATGCGTCGGCAGCAACGTTCAGTCCTACGTGTTTCATGCAGACCAGTGCCCGTTTGCCGGCATACGACATTCCGAGTGCCGCTTCCATGGCTGTTTTTTCGTTTGTACACCATTTTGAATGAATGCCGCGTTCTTTTGCCAACGGGTGTTCCTGTATGTATTCGGTTATTTCGGTCGAGGGTGTTCCGGGGTATGCATATACTCCGGAGAGCCCGGCGTTTATAGCTCCGAGGGCTATTGCCTGGTCGCCGAGCAGGAGATTCTTTTTCTTGTCGTTATTCATCTTTATTGAGTGTAAAATTGTCGGCGTCTTCCAATACAGGGAATTTTTTCCTGAAATTTTCCAACGCTTCAATGTCGATTTCTGTATTTATAGTGTCGGCTACGCCTTGCTTGCATTCAGCTACCGGCTCGCCGTAGGGGTTTATTAGTTTGGTGTCGCCGGTGTATTCTCCCCATTCGTCTTTGCCTGCACGGTTTACTGCGGCGACATAGCACTGGTTTTCTATGGCGCGGGCTTTGATGAGTGTGCGCCACGGCTTGTTGCGTACTGCCGGCCAGTTGGCTACGCATATTATCAGATCGTATTCTTCGCGGTTGCGGATAAAAACGGGGAAGCGGAGGTCGTAGCATATTATGGGCAGTATCTTTATGCCGCGGTATTCTATTATTTTCCGTTCGGTGCCTTTGGTGTAGGCTTTGTCTTCGCCGCTGTACGTGAAGAGGTGAACCTTGTCGTACTGCGTGTATTCCCCGCTTGGTTCGACGAAGTAGAAACGGTTGTAGTATTTTCCCCCTTCTTCTGTTGCTATGCTGCCTGCTATTGCTGCGCCGTATCTGCGTGCCGCGTCGAGCATCCAGCGGAAACCGGCTCCTCCTTGAGGTTCGGCTATCTCTTTCGGATTCATGCAGAATCCTGTGGTGAACATCTCCGGCAGGATATAGAGCTCGCTGCCCGGGTTGGCTTTTATGGCTGCTTCGGCCTGTTGCAGGTTTTCCTGCGGCGAGCACCATTTTATGTCGGTTTGTATAAGTGTTATTTTCATCGCCTTTTCTGACTGTCGTCTAATTTTACAAAGTCCCTGTCGGTTTGTACTCTCTTTTTGCTTTTTGTGGCGGGGTGTTATCCGTTGCAGGTTTTCCTCTTGTAATGTCGGCCGCTTTATGCGGAAATCCAAATTTGGGTAAAGATACAAAATTATGTAGATATTTTTTCTGTTCCGGGATATTATTTAGGCGCAAATCTGTTGTTTCCGCTATTTGTGTGATTGGTGCGGCGGTTTTGGTTCGATATGTTTTTATAGTGTAAATTTGCATGCTTGTATATTTATTGCAATTGGCTTTTGCTATGGATAATTTCTCGAATATTGATGGCGACGGGCGTTATTGTTACAAATATCCGCGTCCGTCCGTTACGGCAGATTGCGTGCTGTTCGGGTTTGACGGCGCGAAACTGAATGTGTTGCTGGTGCAGCGGGCTAATGAGCCTTTTAAAGGGTGTTGGGCGTTTCCGGGCGGTTTTATGGATATGGATGAGAGCGCGGAGGAGTGTGCACGGCGCGAGTTGTGGGAGGAGACGGGGCTGACGGTTGATTCGCTCCGACAGTTCCATACTTTTTCCACGCCTTTGCGCGACCCTCGCGGGCGTACGGTTACGGTCGCCTTTTATGCGTTGGTTGGAATGTGCGATGTTGCAGGCGGCGATGATGCTGCGGATGCCCGTTGGTTTCCGCTCGGCGGGTTGCCGCCTTTGGCTTTTGACCACGACTCGATTTTGCGTATGGCGTTGAGGTGCCTGCGCGAACGCCTCTATCTTGAGCCTGTCGGAATGGGTGTGTTGTCTGATGTTTTTGCTTTTGACGAGCTTGTGAATCTGTATGAGGCGGTTTTGGGTGTAAGGCTCGACAAGAGGGCTTTATTTAACCGGGCGGCTGCATGTGGTATTGTTGTCCCGTCGGAGGGGATTCTTTCTGATGCGTGCATTGATTCTGCTTTGTTCCGCTTTGATACAGAACGGTATGAGGCGGCTTGTGATGCTGCCGGTACCTCGGGTTTGGTGTGAAGTTTTGGCGTAATGCCGTTTTTTGCGGTGTCTTGACGCTTTTGGATATTGCGGGGTGTTTTGCTGTGGCTTTTGTGCGCCGGGCGTTTTGATATAATGAAAGCAGGCCGAATCGGTTTCGATTCGGCCTGCTTGTTATTTAGACGTCGTTGTCTTCTTGTTAGAGCTTCGGACCTGCTGCTACGAGGGCTTTGCCTGCTTCGTTTCCTGTGAACTTCGAGAAGTTCTTGATGAAGCGTGATGCGAGGTCTTTTGCTTTTTCTTCCCACTGGCTTGCTTCGCTGTAAGTGTCGCGCGGGTCGAGGATGTTGGGATCAACACCCGGAAGTGCGGTGGGCACTACAAAGTCGAAGTACGGTATTGTTTTTGTCGGTGCTTTGTCGATCGAACCGTCGAGTATGGCATCGATTATACCGCGGGTATCTTTGATTGAGATACGTTTGCCTGTTCCGTTCCAACCGGTATTTACGAGGTATGCTTTTGCACCGGTCATGTTCATCTTCTTAACGAGCTCTTCTGCGTATTTGGTCGGGTGCAGCGAAAGGAATGCTGCGCCGAAGCATGCGGAGAAGGTCGGTGTCGGCTCGGTGATACCGCGCTCTGTTCCTGCCAGTTTTGCGGTGAATCCCGAGAGGAAGTAGTATTGTGCCTGCTCTGCGTTGAGGATGGATACGGGAGGAAGTACTCCGAATGCATCTGCCGAGAGGAATATTACCTGTTTTGCGTGCGGGCCTTTGGATACCGGTTTTACTATGTTGTTGATGTGATAGATAGGATAGGATACGCGGGTGTTCTCCGTTACGCTCTTATCGGTGAAATCTATCTTGCCGTTTGCATCTACGGTTACGTTCTCGAGGAGAGCGTCGCGTTTGATTGCGTTGTAGATGTCGGGCTCGCTGTCTTTGTCGAGGTTGATGACTTTTGCATAGCAGCCGCCTTCGTAGTTGAATACGCCTTCGTCGTCCCAGCCGTGTTCGTCGTCGCCGATGAGTTTACGTTTCGGGTCGGTCGAAAGGGTGGTTTTTCCTGTTCCGGAGAGTCCGAAGAATATTGCGGTGCTGGTCTCGTCCATATTGGTATTTGCCGAGCAGTGCATCGATGCTATGCCGCGGAGCGGGTTGAGGTAGTTCATTATCGAGAAGATACCTTTTTTCATCTCACCGCCGTACCATGTGTTGAGGATTACCTGCTCGTTTGTCTTCAGGTTGAATACGGTTGCAGTCTCGGAGTTCAAACCGAGTTCCTTGTAGTTCTCTACTTTTGCTTTTGCAGCGTTGAACGATACGAAGTCGGGTTCTCCGTAGTTTGCAAGTTCTTCGTCGGTAGGACGGATGAACATGTTCTTTACGAAGTGTGCCTGCCATGCTACTTCCATGATGAAACGTACTTTCAGACGGGTAGCGGGGTTGGCTCCGCAGAATGTATCTACAACGAAGAGTCTCTTGTTGGAGAGCTCTTTTACGGCTTTTGCCTTAAGGTCTGCCCATGCTGCTTCCGAACAGGGTTTGTTGTCGTTCTTGTATTCGTCGGAAGTCCACCATACGGTATTTTCGCTGGCTTCATTCTTAACGAAGAATTTGTCTTTGGGCGAACGTCCGGTGTATATTCCGGTCATCACGTTTACGGCGCCGAGTTCTGTTACTTGCCCCTTTTCATATCCTTCGAGGCTTGCTTTTGTCTCTTCTTCAAAGAGTTGAGCGTATGACGGGTTGTGGATTATTTCTGTTACTCCGGTAATCCCGTACTTGCTTAAATCTAATGTTGCCATTTCGTTCCTTTGAATTAAAATTATTATTTGTTTTTATCACTCTCTAATCCGCTACAAAGGTAATATAATTTTTACAACTGTCGCTTCCAATTAAAGAAATTTTTCGCCAATTACCCGAAATTTTTTCTCTATTTATAACTTTTGCGCCGACAAAACCGCTTTTTAACAACTTTGTTGTTATATTTGCATCTTATATATATGGTTGTCTGCTCCCCTGCCGTGGGGGTGCAGATGATTCTTTTTTCGGAATTTATCGCTAATTTTTTTGTATATGGCTGTTGATATTAGACTGATTTCAACAAGAAAGGACTTTAAGAAATATATCGCTTTCAGAAACAAGTTGTACAAAGGTTCGCCTTATGCCGTGCCTTCGCTGGTGTTCGACGAGCTCAACACTTTCGACAGGTTGAAAAATCCTGCATACGATTTTTGCGAGTCGGTAAGCATTATGGCTTATAAGGACGGTAAGCCTGCAGGACGTATAACGGGTATCATAAACAATGCTGCCAACAAGGCCTCGGGAAAGAATACGGCTCGTTTCGGCTGGGTTGATTTTATCGACGATTTTGAAGTCAGTTGCGCCCTTATCGACTGGATAGAGAAATGGGCTTCGCGCAACGGTATGGATTCTCTGGCAGGCCCGCTCGGGTTTACCGACATGGACCCCGAAGGGTGTCTGGTGGAAGGGTTCGACCAGCTCGGAACAATGGAGACTATATATAACTATCCGTATTATGCCGAACATTTCGAGCGTCTGGGGTATAAGAAGGACAAGGATTGGGTGGAGTTCAAGATTCCTATTCCCGATGCTCTTCCCGACAGACATCTGCGCATTGCAAAAATGGTACGTGAACGCTTCAAGTTGAGGGTTGTTGAGAGCAAGAACATAAATGAGCTTGCTCGCGATTACGGACAGGCTCTGTTTGAGTGTATAAATCAGTCGTACGCCGGGCTGTACGGATATTCCCCGCTTACTCCGCGTCAGATAGACCACTATGTGAAAATGTACCTTCCAATGGTTTATAACGACGGGGTGGCCGTTGTGGTAAATGAAGACAACGATGTGATTGGGGTGGGAATAACCATACCGTCGCTTGCCAAGGCGTTGCAGAAGTGCAACGGCAAACTTTTCCCGTTCGGGTGGTTTTATCTGCTAAAGGCGTTGAAGTACAAGAGCGATATTGTGGATATGCTTTTGGTTGCGGTACGTCCCGACTATCAGAACAAGGGGGTTAATGCCATATTTTTTGAAAAGATATTCCCGTCGTTTAAAAAACACGGGTACAAAATGGTGGAGACAAATCCCGAACTGGAAGACAACAACAAGATTCAGCAGCAGTGGCAATATTTCGACCCTATCCAGCATAAGCGCAGACGTGCTTTTATAAAGGAGTTTTAATCCGACGCGCGCTTTAACCTCTGTTACGGTGTCGGTTCGATAAATACGAGTGCGGATTGGCGGTGGAATTTTTTTCATCGTTTCCGCTCCCGTTTTTATTGCCGATTTTTATTATCTTCGCACCCTCTTTTAATTAAGGTAATTTTATTAATAATTTCGTAAAACTCTTTTTGATGAAATTCAGTGCAGTCGATTTTACTCCGGCGCTTGTTACTTCTTTGAAAAATTACGACAGGAAGAAGTTCGTGGCTGATTTGATGTCGGGTATCATTGTGGGTATTGTCGCCATGCCGTTGGCGATAGCTTTCGGTATAGCTTCGGGCGTTTCGCCGCAACAAGGTCTTATTACGGCCATAATAGGTGGTGTAATCGTTTCTCTGCTCGGAGGCAGTACGGTGCAGATTGGAGGGCCCACGGGAGCATTCATTGTAATAGTTTACGGTATTATCCAGACTTACGGGCTCGAGGGGCTTGCTATAGCAACTGCCATGGCCGGCGTAATGCTGCTGCTTATGGGGGTGTTCCGTCTGGGTTCTATTATCCGTTTTATACCGTATCCGATAGTGGTCGGGTTTACGGGCGGTATTGCCGTTACGATATTTACTACGCAGGTGGAGGATTTTCTGGGGATGCATCTCGAAAATGTTCCTTCCGATTTCTTATCGCGCTGGTGGGCTTACCTTGGCAATCTGGCTTCGGTAAATGTCCCGACACTTGTGGTCGGGGCGGTTACGTTGGCCATAATAATCCTTACGCCCAAAATATCGAAGCGCGTACCGGGCTCGCTTGTGGCTATACTCGTGGTTACGGCCGGCGTGTACTTGCTGCGCCGCTTTTTCTCCCTCGAAGGGGTGGAGACTATCGGCGACCGTTTTGTGATAACTCCGGAACTTAAAGCCCCCGAAGGGTTCAAAATAAATATGGAGGTGATAAACTCGCTTTTATCGCCGGCCTTTACTATTGCCATGCTCGGAGCGATAGAGTCGCTGTTGTCGGCTACCGTGGCCGACGGCGTTACCGGCGACCGCCACAATTCCAATACCGAACTTGTGGCACAGGGTGCGGCAAATATCGTATCGCCTCTTTTCGGCGGTATCCCAGTTACGGGGGCGATAGCCCGTACAATGACGAATATCAACAACGGCGGGCGGACTCCCGTGGCAGGTATCATACATGCCGTGGTGCTGTTGCTGATATTGCTGCTGCTTGCGCCTTTGGCCGTGCATATTCCTATGTCGTGTCTGGCCGCTATTCTTATCATGGTGGCATATAACATGAGCGGGTGGAGAACGATACGTTCCATGTCGCGCAACAGGAGCGCGGAGGTTGCCGTGCTTTGGGTTACGTTGTTGCTTACTGTTGTTTTCAACCTTAATATCGCAATAGAGATAGGCCTTTTGCTGGCAGTAATCCTTTTCTTGCGCCGCGTAACGGAAAATGTCCATGTGTCGGTGTTCCGAAAGGAACTCGACCTCGAAGGCGGGGATAGGCAGGTATCTACTCTTGCCGAAGACCACCTGACGCTGGCAAAGGGCGTGGAGGTTTATGAAATTGACGGGCCGTTTTTCTTCGGTGTCGCCAACAAGTTCGACGAACAGATGCGTATCCTCGGCGACAAGTCGCTTGTGCGTATTTTAAGGATGCGGAATGTGCCGTTTATCGATACTACCGGTTTGCACAACCTCGAAATTTTCCTCGCTTCGTCGGCTCGCGAAGGGATAGAGGTGATATTGTCGGGCGTAAATGAAAAGGTGTACGATTCGCTCGAGAAGGGGGGAATAGCCAAATTTATAAAGCAGGAAAATATATGCGGCAACATACGCGAGGCGGTGGCTTTGGCCAACTCTATCGCCGAAAGGAGTGCCGACGCTGTTAAGGCCTGATTAAAGTTTTTTGCCGTCGATATGCAATTTACCGGAAGTTTCGCAGTTATATATAAATAATGTGGAGACGTAGAATAATTCCGGTAGTGTTGCTGTCGTTCTGCGCGGTATTGCCGCTCAGTGCGCAGTATGATGCGCAGTTGAGCCAATACTGGGCAATGCCTGCCTATTATAATCCTGCAGCAGCCGGGAGCACCACCAAACTTAATCTGCGGGCTGCCACACGCCAGCAGTGGATAGGTATGCCGGGTGCGCCCAAGACTTTCCTTATAATGGGCGATATGCCGTTTACATTGTTCAAACAGCGGCACGGCGTCGGCTTGCAGATTTCGACGGAGAAGATAGGTCTTTATTCGAATACCGCCCTCGGACTGCAATACTCCTTTAAGGTTAAGCTTTTCGGAGGCGAACTGGGGCTCGGCTTGCAGATTGGTTTCCTCAATCAGGTATTCGACGGCGAAGGGGTTTATATCCCCGAAAGCGACTTCCATACGCAAACCGACGACGCTATCCCCACCACATCGGTCGAGGGGATGGCTTTCGACCTCGGTACCGGAATCTACTATACGCACAAATATTTTTATGCCGGTATATCGGCCATGCACCTTACTTCGCCAACCATAACTTTTGACGACAAATACGAAACCTTTGTCGTTCCGTCGTATTATTTTATCGCCGGAGGCAATATTCCTTTCAAAAACGCGTTATATCAGTTGCAACCGTCTATGTTGGTGAAGACCACGTTTCAGACTACCACAGTAGAATTCGGAGCTACGTTGAAATATCACAATTTCGTTTGGGGCGGTATTTCGTACCGGGTGAAGGATGCGTTGATTTTCTGCGTCGGCGGAGAGTGGAAAAACATAGTGCTGGGTTATGCGTACGATTATTCACTGACGGATATTGTAAAGGCGACCAGCGGGAGTCATGAGGTTTTCGTGGGTTACAGCATGAAGTTGGAGTTCGGAAAAAAGAATAAGAACAAATATAAAAGTATTCGTATATTATGACGATAATGAAGAGAGTGGTTTTTGTTGCAGCCGTAGCGGCGGTAATGACTTCCTGTGCTCCTTCTGTCTCTTCGGGAGGCGGCGAGCTGGTAGGGGTAAAGGGTATGGCATGGGCCGAACCTACACCTTACGGAATGGTGCTTATTGACAGAGGCTCTTTTGTGGCCGGATGTTCCGAGGCGGATTCGGTTTGGGGTACCCCGAAAAACGACAAGTCCATTTCGGTTGATGCCTTCTGGATGGACGAGACGGAGATTACCAATGCCAAATACAAACAGTTCGTTTACTGGGTGCGCGATTCGATTATAAGAGAGCGTCTTGCCGACCCCGCTTTCGGCGGAAACGAGGCGTTTAAAATCGAGGAGGACAGAGAAGGGAATCCCGTAACTCCGTATCTGAACTGGTCGAAGCCTATTCCGTGGAAAAACCCGACGGAGGATGAAGCTCGGGCGATAGAGAGCGTTTACAGGATAAACCCGATAACCGGTCAGAAAGAACTGGACGCATCGCAGATGAATTACAGGTACGAGATATTCGACCATACCGAGGCCGCGAAACGCCGCAACCGTCTCGACCCTGCGCGCCGTATCCTGAATACCGATATTAAACCCGATTATGACGCCGAGATAATGATTTCGAAAGATACGGCGTATATCGATGATGACGGACGTATCGTTTCGCAGACGGTAACCCGTCCGCTAAGCAGCGAATACGACTTCCTGCATACCTATATAATAAACATATATCCCGATACTACGGTGTGGGTAAACGATTTCGACAATGCCTACAACGAACCGTACATGCGCCTCTATTTCGCGCATCCCGGCTATGGCGACTATCCTGTCGTGGGTGTGTCGTGGGAGCAGGCTTCGGCCTTCTGCGTATGGCGCACGCAATATCTCAAGGCTGCATTGCAGGTGCCTTTTATCGAACCGTACAGGCTTCCTACCGAGGCCGAATGGGAATATGCGGCACGTGCAGGCATAAACGAAAACCGTTTCCCGTGGTCGGGCGGCGAGCCTCGCTCGGACAAAGGGTGTTTCTATGCCAATTTCAAGCCTCTGGAGGGCAACTATGTCAAGGACGGCAACCTGATTACGTCGAGAGTGGCAACGTATCCGCCGAACGATTTCGGCCTTTACGATATGGCCGGCAACGTATCGGAATGGACGGCTACGGCATATAGCGAAGGGGGGATGGCATATACCAGCGACATGAATCCCGACTACCGCTACAATGCGGCAAAGGAAGACCCTTATGCTATGAAACGCAAAATTGTACGCGGCGGCTCGTGGAAGGATGTTACTAATTTCGTCCGCTCGGATATCCGCATGTGGGAATACCAGAACGAGCAACGCTCCTATATAGGTTTCCGCTGTGTCCGCTCGCAGGTGGGATTTGCAAAAGGGCGCAAGAATTGAATGCGGGGTTTCCGTTAGTATATTTAAAATAATCGACGGCAGTTATGAATAAAGAAAAATTTAAAGAGTACAGGGCGCGTTTCTATGCTTTCGCATCGAGCGATAAGGGAAAACGCTTTTTCAACTTTGCTTACAGTATAGGAGCTGCAATAGTCATATTGGGAGCCCTATTCAAAATATTGCACCTTACGGGCGGTAACTTCATGTTGTCGCTGGGTATGGGTATAGAGGTGGTCATGTTCATAATGACGGCATTCGATGCTCCTCCCAAAGATTACAAGTGGGAGGAGGTTTTCCCCGTACTGAAAACGGCCGACCCCAAAGACCGTCCGCAGTTGAGAGGCGGAATTGGCGGTGGTGGCGGTACAGCGTCGGGCGTAACGCCCGCCCCCGGTGTGAACGTGCCGGAGGTTGCCGGTGGGGTGGTTTATACCGCAGCGCCGGGTGTGCCGTACGTTTCGCCCGAGGATGCAAAACGCAGCGCGGGAATACCGTCGGATATACAGTTGGACGAGACGGATACCATGTCGCTGTCGGAGAGTATCCATAAACTCTCTTCTGCGGCCGACCAGCTTTCGAAAATGGCCGAATTGACTTCTGCCACTCAGGACTACCTCGAACAACTGTCGGCAATCTCCAACCAGATGGAACAGTTCAAGAGGGCTACGGAGTCGCTTACGCAGGTTTCGAACGTGCTGCTCGAATCGTATCGCAGCATAACGGATAATTCCGGCAACATAACATCGCATTCGCAAGGATATGTGGCGCAGATGGAAGACCTCAACCGCAATCTGGCCGGGCTGAACACGATATACGAAATCCAGTTGAAGAGCATCAGTTCGCAGCTCGACAACATCGACCGCATCAATATCGGCTTGCGTACCATACGCGACATGTACGACAATTCGGTGGACGACAGTTCGCGCTACTGTCAGGAGACCGAGCGGATGACCAACTATATGGCGCAGCTTAACGCCGTTTATGAAAACATGCTTGCGGCTATGACCGTGAACATGTACGGAAACCCGATGGCGGCCATGGGGCGTGCGGCTGCCCCGAAACCGCGGAAGGACGAGCCGGAAAGCAACCGGCAGAAACCGGCGAATACGGATGATGCCAAAGAGAAGGATTCGGATATTTTATAAAACCGCTTTGCGGATATAATCAGATAGAGACAATATACTATGGCAGGATCGAACAGCTATTCATCTCTGTCGCCGAGGCAGAAAATGATAAACCTGATGTACATAGTCCTTACGGCTATGCTGGCTCTTAATGTCTCGACGGATGTGTTGAACGGCTTCAAACAGGTGGAGGAGAGTCTGGCGCGTTCTACCGACAATGCGTCGGCACAGAACGGTACGCTTTACGGCGAACTGTCGGCATACAACGAAATGAATCCCGAAAAATCGGGAGCATGGTACGGCAAGGCTACCGATGTGCGTAACCGTACCGAGCAGTTGGTCGGCTATATCGATTCTTTGAAGTTGCGCATTGCGCGTCAGGCCGACGGTCGCGATGCCGACGTACACAATATACAGCGTATGGACGACCTCGAAGCCGCATCGCATGTGATGTTGTCGCCGGCAACAGGCGAAGGACGCCGCTTGAGGGAGGCTCTTGTTGCCTATACCGATTTTGTTACGCCTATGATAACCGACACGCTGAAACGACGTATCATAAGGGAATACCTTTATCCCACCGTGCCGCCTCAGAAACGTATGGAAAATAAAAAGAGGTGGGAGGAGCACATGTTCGAAAATATGCCGGTGGCGGCAGCTGTTACAATACTTACCAAATTGCAGAGCGACTTGCGTTATGCCGAAAGCGAGATTCTGCATATCCTGCGCAACAATATAGATGAAGGGGATGTGAGGGTAAACAGAATGGATGCATACGTCATCCCCTCGTCCAAAACCGTAATGCGTGGAAGTACATATTCGGCGAATATAGTGCTTGCCGCAATAGATACGACCAAAGCCCCGCTGATATTTATCGGGGACAAACAGCTCCCGCCCGAGGCAGGAGGCGTGTATGAGTTCGTCTGCAACTCCACGGGTGTATTCGACTTCAACGGTTACCTCGAAGTGGCGGCCGGCGACGGGACGATACAGCGACACGACTTTTCATCGTCATATACCGTTATCGAGCCTACGGCTACCGTATCGGCTACCATGATGAACGTGCTGTATGCCGGTATAGACAACCCGATAAGCATCTCGGTACCCGGTATCCCTAACAATGCAATTTCCGCATCGATGTCGAACGGTACGCTTTCGCGTTCGGGAAACGGTTGGATTGCCCGTCCCCAAGGTGTGGGAAAAGATGTAACAATATCGGTTGTGGCAAATATGGAAGGGCGTTCCCAGACGGTAAACAGCACCGTGTTCCGGGTTCGTCAGCTGCCCGACCCGATGCCCTTTATTTCGTATAAGGACAATAACGGCAACATACAGCGTTACCGCGGCGGCAAGCCTTTCTCAAAAAGTCTGCTGCTGACCGCTCCCGGTTTGGAAGCTGCGATAGACGACGGGCTGCTGAATATTTCGTTCAGGGTGCTTTCGTTCGAGACGGTTATTTTCGACTCGATGGGAAATGCAATACCTGAAGTTTCCGACGGCGCCCACTTCTCCGAAAGGCAGCGGAACGCATTGCGCCGTCTCTCCCGCGGAAAGAGGTTCTACATATCGAAGGTTAAGGCGATAGGCCCCGACGGAATACAGAGAACGCTCTCTCCAATCGAGGTTATTGTTAATTGATTGAACACAGAATAAATGTAAATTTCGAGATATGCGAAGCAGTATAATATTTGTTGCGGCATTGGTTGCCGCATTGTCGATAACTTTCGAGAGTCTCGCGCAGAGCAGCGTGAAGATTCGTACGGGAGCAGCAAAAAGAGCGGAGGAAGCCGACAATTCCCTTTCAATCAGGGCTCAGGCTTTATACGACAAACAGGAGCTCTCCCCGGCCGACATGCCGTGGATGCGCGTAATTTACCGTTCGATAGATTTGAAGCAGGATGCGAATCTGCCGCTCTATTTCCCCGAAGAGAGCATGGAGGGACAGGAGAACCTGTTCCGTCTGATAATGCGCCTGCTTTCCGACAAAAAGGTAGAGGCGTTCGAATATCTCGACGGCAGGGAGATTTTTACCGACGAGTACAAGATAAAGGTATCCGAGATGCTCGAGAGGTTCCATATCTTGTATTCCGAGAAGGAGAGCGGCGGGAAATCGCCGCGTATAGTAATCGACCCGAGCGATGTGCCGGCTAACGAGGTGTTGTCGTATTACGTCCGTGAGAAGTGGATGTTCGACCAGCGCAATTCGGGAGTTACATGCGAGATAGAGGCTCTTTGCCCTGTGTTGCACCGTGTGGATGATTTCGGCGGAGAACCTATCCGTTACCCGATGTTCTGGATAAAATATTCCGATTTGCGTCCGTATATGGCCCAGCAATATATTCTTACCAGCAGTGAGAACAATGTGAGGAATTATACGATAGACGACTTCTTCAGGTTGCGCATGTTCGAAGGCGAGATATACAAGACGATGAATTTGAGAAACATGTCGCTTATGCAGTTGTATCCCGAACCTGCGGCTCAGGACAGTGCGCGTGCAGCAATAGAGAAACAGCTTGAGAGTTTCGAAAAAGGTCTTTGGATCGATTCGCAACAGGAGAGCGTTGCTGCAAAGAAAGGCGGCGATTCGGACGGCAAACCTGTCGCCAAGGCCGATGCTTCCGAGCCTGCTTCTGCCGATGTGAAGGGCAATGCGACGGAAAAAGATGAACCCAAATCGTCGGTTCGTTCTTCCCGCGGTTCGTCGGACAACGTGAAGTCTTCATCATCTTCCCGTTCCAAGACTCCCCGCACCAAAGCCCCCAAAGCCTCGAAAACACAAGCTCCGGTGCGTTCCGTGCGAAGCACCAAGTAGTTGAACGATATAGAGTTTGTTTGTCATATACCGGCTGCCGTCCTGCTCCTTTTTGCAAGTTGGACGGCAGTTGCTGTTTATTGTGTGAAAAAAAGGCGTAATTTTGCAGCATAATAACCTGTTGCCGTTATCTGTTAGGCGTTTGCGAATGTCGAATGTGGCGTCGGTGGGATTTAAATTGCTTGTTATGGTTCTGAAGCGGACTTTTTTATCTTGCTTTATATCTGCTTTATGCTGCATGTCTGTCTGTTCATTTGCCACGGAGCGGACGGATTCCGTTTCTGCCGTCGGTAATATC
Organism: Candidatus Caccoplasma merdipullorum; assembly: GCA_017694415.1. Lineage (GTDB taxonomy): Bacteria > Bacteroidota > Bacteroidia > Bacteroidales > G3-4614 > Caccoplasma_A > Caccoplasma_A merdipullorum. The sequence goes on along the minus strand of JADIMW010000004.1, from coordinate 9,647 downwards.
CGTTTGTCGTCCGATTCATTGTCGTTGCACACCGATTCCGCAACTTATCAGCCCGATGAATTTCTGCCGTTGTCGGATATTTTGCATGTAAGGAAGGATACTGTTGCATCCGTCTCCGATTCTTTGCGGACGGAAGCGAAAAAAGCGAAGAAGAAAAACAAGAATTTCAAGTTCAGTATTCTCGGCGGCCCGGGTTATACTCCCGATTACGGTTTTCTTATAGGGGGTGCGGCTCTTTTCTCGTTCAGTGCGGATAAAAGGGATACTGCATTGCAGCGGAGCGTGATACCTGTCAATTTCGGGCTTACCTTCTCAAAGCCGCTCGGGTTTTATATCCTCGTCAAGCCGCAGATTTTTTTCAAGAAGGACAGAATAAGGCTTTTCGGTATTTACGAATACGAGAACAACAACGACAACTATTACGGAGTGGGGTATGACGACAACCATAACACTCAAAGGGGGAAATATATTACCGGTTTCCGTCAGAACACGATTCATCTGAATCCCGTGCTTATGTTCCGTTTGAGGGAGAGTCGTTGTTTTTTGGGGGCGTCGGTTGATTATATTTATGAAAAGATTACTTCTCCCGGCGAGTTTGTGTTGAACGACCCGGTTTATGTATCGCAAGGCGGAACGGCCGACGGGTTTAAGGCTAACAACCTCGGGCTCGGTGCAGTCTTTTCGTACGATACGCGCGATATGGCAGCCAATCCCTACAACGGGGTGTTTTTTGAATTGAAACTGTCGTATTACAGCAAATATTTCGGCGGCGATTTCAACTACGGTAGCTTTAACATGGATTACCGGCAATATTATAAATTGTCCAAGTCGCACCGCAGGGTGCTTGCATGGAACGTGCTTGTAAAGAGTACTTTTCAGGATGTTCCCTTTACCCAGTATGCGATAATAGGCGGGCCTTACGATTTACGCGGTTATTATCAGGGGCAGTATCGCGACAAGAGTACTGCCGTGGCAATGTTGGAGTATCGGCAGATGTGGGATGCGGGTTCGGAGACGAAAATCAAGCGGTTGCTGAGCCGTTTGGGGTATGTGCTATGGGGCGGTTGCGGTATAGCAGGCCCGAGTCCCGTTTGTTATAATGCCGTGCTTCCCAACCTCGGTCTGGGGCTGCGCGTGGAGGTGCAGCCGCGGATGAATTTCCGTGTCGATGGCGGGTATAGTTTTGCCGACAAACACATGTTGTTCTATTTTAATATGACTGAGGCGTTCTGACTTGCTTCCGCATGGCAACGGGGACGGTTGTCGTTTGCAGTATTGAACGGCGGGGAAAGGTGTTGCGGTATGGAATGGACGCTGATTAAATGATATAATGTTGCGTACATATTGAAGAGGCTTAATCTGCATCGTTTGTCTGTGAGATGATGCGGATTTTTTTTATAAACTGGCAAACGGCGGGGGATTTTCGGAATATCCGTAAATTATATGGTAATGTAAAGAGACCGACTAAAATATTGCTTTTAGTCGGCCTCTTTTTTGTGCGGCTCTGTTTGTGTCGTTGCCCGTCGGCGTCTTATATTACTATGTTTATAAGTTTGCCGGGTACGACTATTACTTTTTTGGGAGTCTTGCCGTTTATCCATTTCTCGGCCGACGGCGATGCGAGTACGCTTTTTTCTATCTCTTCGGCTGTCGCATCGGCAGGGAATTCCATATTGAAGCGGACTTTGCCGTTGAACGATATTGCGTAGTTTACGGTGTCTTCCTTTATGCACTCTTCATCGTATGTCGGCCACGGGGCATCGCAAACCGACGGTGTATTGCCGAGTGCGCTCCACAGTTCTTCGCTTATGTGGGGAGCAAACGGTGCGAGCAGTACGGTAAGGGGCTTGAGTATCTCCTTTTTGCGGCATTTAAGCGATGTCAGTTCGTTTACGCATATCATAAACGCGCTTACCGATGTGTTGAACGAGAAGTGCTCTATATCGTAACTTACTTTCTTTATCAGTTTGTGCAACGCCTTTAGCTCTTCTTTTGTCGGTGCATCGTCCGTTACGGCCAGACCGTTTTTGTCGTAGAAGAGATTCCAGAGTTTTTTCAGGAAACGGTGTACTCCGTCTATTCCGTTGGTGTCCCACGGTTTGCTCTGTTCTATCGGCCCGAGGAACATTTCGTACAGGCGCAGCGTATCAGCACCGTATCGCTCTACTATATCGTCGGGATTGACTACGTTGTACATCGATTTCGACATCTTCTCTACGGCGTATCCGCAGATATATTCGCCGTTTTCGAGTATGAACTCGGCATCGGCATAGTCGGGACTCCATTTGCGGAAGGCTTCCATGTCGAGTCTGTCGTTGCTTACTATGTTTACATCGACGTGTATTTCTGTAGTGTCGTACTGGTCTTTGAGGTTGTATGATACGAACGTGTTGCTGTTTTTTATCCTGTAAACGAAGTTGGAGCGTCCTTGTATCATTCCCTGATTGATGAGTTTCTTGAACGGTTCGTCTTCGCATACTACGCCGAGGTCGTACAGGAACTTGTTCCAGAACCGGCTGTATATCAGGTGTCCCGTGGCATGTTCTGTGCCTCCGACGTATAAATCGACGTTGCGCCAGTAGTTGTTTGCTTCGTGCGATACCAGTCGGTCGGGGTTATGCGGGTCCATATAGCGCAGGTAGTAGGCCGACGACCCTGCGAATCCCGGCATGGTGCAGAGTTCCAGCGGGTAATGCTCGGCGGTTTCCCAGTTCTTTGCGCGTCCCAGCGGCGGCTCTCCGGTTTCGGTGGGGAGGTATTTGTCTATTTCCGGCAGGTGCAGCGGCAGTTTTTCGTCGGGCAGCATGTACGGCAGCCCTTCTTTGTAATATACGGGGAAGGGTTCGCCCCAGTACCGCTGGCGGCTGAAGATTGCATCGCGCAGGCGGTAGTTCACTTTTACGCGTCCCAGTCCTTTTTCTTTTATGAACTCTTTTGTGCGGGCTATGGCTTCTTTTACTTCGAGCCCGTTAAGATTGAGGCCTTTGCCTTCGGAGTTTATCATTTTCCCTTCCTTTGCATCGAAACTCTCTTCCGATACGTCGCACCCTTCTATCAACGGGATTATGGGCAGGGAGAAGGCTTTTGCAAATGCGTAGTCGCGGCTGTCGTGCGCCGGTACTGCCATTATGGCTCCTGTGCCGTAGCCGGCCAGAACGTAGTCGCTTATGTATATGGGGATTTTTTTGTCGTTGAGCGGGTTTATCGCGTATGCTCCGGTAAAGACGCCCGATACCGTGCGGTCGGCGATTCTTTCGCGTTCGGTGCGGTGCTTGATGCTGTCGAGATATTTATCTACGGCTTCTTTACATTCGGGGGTTACGACTTTTTGTACGTATTCGCTTTCGGGTGCGAGTACCATGAATGTTACGCCGAATATAGTGTCGGCACGTGTGGTGAAGATTGTAAATACTACATCCGAGTCGGCTACCTTGAACTGCATCTCTGCTCCTTCGCTGCGTCCTATCCAGTTGCGCTGGGTCTCTTTCAGCGAATCGCTCCAGTCTATTTTTTCGAGTCCGTCGAGAAGGCGTTGTGCATAGGCCGAGACTCTAAGACACCACTGGCGCATTATCTTTTGCTCTACGGGGTATCCTCCACGTATTGATATTCCTTCGCTTACTTCGTCGTTTGCAAGTACCGTGCCGAGCTTGGGACACCAGTTTACCATCGTGTCGCCGAGGTAGGCTATGCGGTAGTTGAGAAGAGTGGTCTGTTTCTCCTTGTCGCTCTTTTTGTTCCACTGGTCGGCGGTAAACTGCAACTCTTCGCTGCATGCGGCATCGATGCCTTCAGTTCCGTGTTTTTCGAAGTGTTCCACGAGTTGCGAAATGGGCATTGCCTTGTCTTCCTTCCTGTCGTAATAAGAGTTGAACATCTGTTCGAATGCCCATTGTGTCCAGCGGTAGTAGTCGGGGTCGCAGGTGCGGACTTCTCTGTTCCAGTCGAAGCAGAAGCCTATCTTGTCCAGCTGGCTGCGATACCGCTCTATGTTCTTTTGTGTGGTTATCGCGGGATGTTGCCCCGTCTGTATGGCGTACTGCTCGGCGGGAAGCCCGTATGCGTCGTATCCCATCGGGTGCAGCACGTTGTACCCTTGCAGCCTTTTGTAGCGGGCGTATATGTCGGAAGCTATGTATCCGAGCGGGTGCCCTACGTGCAGCCCTGCTCCCGACGGGTAGGGGAACATGTCGAGTACGTAGTATTTGGGTTTCATCGGGTCTTCGACTACGCGGTAGGTGTCGTTGTCCTGCCAGTATTTTTGCCAGCGTTTTTCTATTTCTCTGAAATCGTATTCCATTTTGCTGTTCTCTTTTTTTCTTTTTCTTTGCTTTATATCGGCTTGTCGTTGCGAACGCCGCCGATTAACGGTTTGCAAAGGTACTCATTTGTCGGCATATCCGCTACTTTGCCCGCTCTTTTTCTCTGTTCTCTTTTTGTCAGAATTGCAGATTTGTCGTGGGACGGTTCGAATATATCGGGTCGTTTTCCTTATCTTTTCTGTCTGCGTCGTCTTCTTTCTTGTAGTTGGCCGGTTTGTTCTTTACTATCTCGTACGGCTTTTGCTTTTCTACGGGTATGGCATATACGTCCCATGTCTGTTCTACATCCCAGTTGGGTTTTAACTCTATTGGGTTGTTGTAGTAATATACTTTCTCGGGTTGCCGTATGGGGTATTCTCCGTTTGTGAACTTGCGGTTTCCGTCGCTGTCTATTACAAGCCGCGCGTAGTAGGTGCCGGGTTGTACGAAGACGAATTCTGCTCCGCCGTTACGTACAGTTGCATAGCGGACGGGTTTGTCGCTTTTGTTGAGCAGCTCGACGAATGCTCCCGATTCTACCCCTTTTGTCTCTATGTATAGATTGGAGTATTCTTCGCTCTTTTTGATTCTTATCGTCTGCTCGAGTCCTTTTGTGTATTCGCCGTATATCCCTTCTGCTCCCAGCGAGTCTATCGTGAATTTGTATTCGCTTGCGAAACGCCACGGATTTTTAAGTATGTAGGTGCGCGGCGACAGTGAGTCGGCGTAGAATTCGAACCCTTTTACGTCTGTCCAGATGCTGTCTTCTTTTACTCGCAGGTGTATTGCGGCGGTGTCGATATGTCCTACGGGCTGGTTGAAGATGAAACGGGGCGATGAGTAAACGTCTGTCGATGCGTTCACTTTCGGGGTTATGTCCATGAATTTTACTGTTACGCTATCGGCATCGTTGCGTCTTTTTCTGCGACTGCCGCCGGTATTGTTGTTCTGTATTTCTTTTCGTGCGAGGAACTCGAGCGTGTCCGTCTGGTCTATTATGTTCATCAGCGAATCGCTGGCTTTGAATTTCGCGGCGAATATCAGAGTGTCGATGTTGTAAACTGCCGAGTCTTTTATCCAATAGTTCAGCGTGTCGTTCTTTACCGTCCGCTCGAGTATGTACCAGTCGGGTATTTGCGGCTTGAAGTTTATGGGTTCGAGCTCGGGCAGGGTGTCTGTTTCGGTTGAGAAGATTATCGTGAAGCGGCGCCGTTCCTGTCTGTCCGTTTTGCTGAGGTATAGCGGCGATTTTCCTTGGTTGAACGCCAAAAGCAGTATGCTGTCGGGATAGTAGCGGGTTGTGTTGCGTGTTACAAGCGAATCGCGGGTCGTCTCTTTTCCGTCTTTTACTTCTTTTATTTTTATCGTGTCTGTTTGGGTTGTCCCTTCGGCTGTGGGGATTATTATCTCTTTGCTGAATGCTATGTCTTCCGATGTGTTGTTGTAGGTGTAGCTGCGGTCGGCATCTTTTAATCCGTATATGCGGTATTTGCCGGGGGAGAGGTTGCGTATCGTGAATTTACCGAATGCGTCGCTCCGCGATATTCTTTCGAACGGTTTGGTGCTTATTGCCGTGTCGGTCGTGTCGGTGTGTATTCCTATCGTCATGCCGGTTATCGGTTCGAGGTCGGCGGCATTGAGTACGGTTCCCGATATTTGCAGGGAGTCGGTCTTGTCGCCCGTGGAGAATGCCAACGAGAATCCGTTCAGGATATTTCCTTCGTTGTTGTCCTTTATCGCATCGCCGAAATCTATTGCGTATGTGGTGTTGGGTATCAGCGAGTCGAGCAGTTCGATGTATATTTTTTTCCCTTGTGCGTTTATCTTCGGCATCTCGTTTTGCGGTGGGGAGATGACGACGTTTTCCGACGGGTTGTCGAGTTGCAGTATTTCGTTGAACTCTATCTCTATTTTTTTGCTTTTTACGTTTGTCTGGTTTTGTTTAGGGGTACTGCCTTTATATACGGGCGGGTCGTAGTCGCGCGGGCCTCCGCTCGGCGTGCCTATGCTGGCGCATGAACTTATTATTGTCAGTACAAGTGTCGCGATAACCGCGTTGGCAAGATGTGTGAGAGAAGTGTTACGTTTGTCCATTAGTCGTAGTGGCTTCTGTTTTGCGTGTAAAGGTAAGAATAAACTCTGTCTTGACAGCGTTTTTGGCTCGGAATACTGTTGCGCCTTTTTGTTCCCGGCTCTGTTCCCGGTGTCTGTAATGCTTTAGCCTTTTAACAGATACGGGTTGCGTACAGGATATTTATCCGGTAGGCAACCCGTGTGGTCGGTTATGGGAGATTTTCTATTTCTCCGTGTATCGTGCGTTGAGTCCCTTTACTACTTCTTCGGTTATGTCTATTTTATCGGTTACGTGAAGGGTGCCGGCATTGTTGAGTACTATGTCGTATTTTCCCTTTATCTCGCTCTTTATATAGTTCTGTATCGAATCGGTTACAACCTGTATAACTTTTTGTCTGTTCTGCATGGCTTCTATTTCCATTCTCTGGACATATTCCTGCAACTCCTGCTGGCGGTTGTTGATGCGCTGGTATTCCTGTTCTGCGCGTTCTTGCGAAAGGAATGCGTTGTTGTTGTATTTGCGCTGGAATTCGCTTACATCCTTTTCCAACGATTTGCTCCGCTCGTTTACGTTTGCACGGATTGTCTCGTCTTTTTTGAGGATTTCGTCATTGAGTTTCTTTGCCAGCTCGTATTTTTCCAAAAGCGTATCGGTGTTTATGTAGGCCACTCTTAAACCGGAGGCCTGGCATGAGTCGCTTTCGCTTACCGATAGCAGTTTGTCGGTACCGTCGCTTTTTTTGCACTGGGTAAATGTGGTGGTGGTAAGTGCTGCAAGTGCAATTACCGGCAGAATTCTGTAAAATCTTTTCATGGTTTTATTTGTTGTTGTTTGTTGTTATTCTTTCTTTCAGGTCTTTTTGGCGTCTTTCCCCCGCATCGGTCGATACGGCGCATTTTATTCCTCTCGATTTCATTGCTTTACTGTGCCCTATGTGCCCGTCGGGAAACTTGCCTCCTTTTTTGAATATCAGTTTTACCGACATTATGAATACGGCCACGGCCATTATCAGTAATGCAAAAATCAGAGTGTATAACATTTTTAGTATCTTTGTTTTTTGAAATGCCGCCGCCGCAAACGGGATGACTCCGCAAATATAATGCAACTTGGCAGTTGTAGCAAATTATTTTTTAGCGGTGTGTATCTTGCCGTTAGTGCGGTATTTGTGCAGTATGTGCAGTATGTGCGGTTAAAAACGGCAAACCGTCCTGCTTTTTCTCAGGCACGGTTGTTGTAAGTGTATTATGGAGGTTTTATTAATTTGACTTTTTTATGGAGATTAAAGAGTTGAACCCCGTATCGGTATGGGGTATTTTCGATGAAATAACAAAAGTTCCGCGACCCTCGAAAAAGGAGGAGAAGATACGGGCGTATATAAAGAAGTTTGCCGCCGACCGCAAACTCTTCTGCAAGGAGGACGAGGCGGGCAATATTTTGGTGTCCCGGCCTGCGTCGCCCGATTTCGAAAATGTGCCTGTCGTTACGTTGCAGGCGCATATGGATATGGTGTGCGACAAGGTTGCCGGTGTTAAGATTGACTTTGAGAAAGATGCGTTGAAGCCGTATATCGACGGCGACTGGGTAACGGCCGACGGCACTACGCTGGGTGCCGACAACGGCATAGGTATTGCTGCGGCTCTTGCCCTGCTGACGGAAGAGACGTTGCAGACGGGGCCCGTGGAGGCTCTTTTTACGGTCGATGAGGAGACCGGTCTTGGAGGCGCAAAGGCGTTGAAGGACGGCTTTATAAGCGGTAAGTATCTTATAAATCTCGATTCGGAAGAGGAGGGTGAGATTTTTATCGGGTGTGCCGGCGGGGCGGATACTGTCGCCACGTTTGTCCATAACCCGATGATGGCTCCGCCCAATTATCACTTTATGAAGATTTCAGTTTCGGGGCTGAAAGGAGGACATTCGGGTGGCGATATTCATCTCGGACGCGGAAATGCCATAAAGATTCTCTCCCGCTTTTTGTGCCCCGCCATCGATAAGCACAAGATTGTTTTGGTTTCGTTCGAGGGCGGCAGCCTGCGTAACGCCATACCTCGCGAGGCTTCGGCAGTAATAGGCGTCCCTGTCGATAGCAAAGAGCGTATTACGGTGGAACTTAACATGTTTGCGGCAACTGTCGGTGAGGAACTGAAAGGGGTGGATGATGATTTTGTAATGAAGTGGGAAAGTGTGGAGACGTGTAAGACGGCTATCGACCGTCAGGCTTCTTACGTGTTGCTGAATGCGTTGAATGCTTGCCCGCACGGTGTTATTTCGATGAGTGCCGAAATGAAGGGGCTGGTCGAGACTTCTACCAATCTCGCTTCGGTAAAGAGGTCGGGCGACAACAAGATTGTTGTCTGTACCAGTCAGCGCAGCAGTATCGATTCGATGAAGGAGGCTATTGTAGCAAGCATGGAGAGCCTTTTCATGCTGGCCGGAGCAAAGGTGTCGCATGGCGATTCTTATCCCGGGTGGCGTCCCGACAGGAAATCGGAACTGCTCAAGGTCGCAGTAGAGGCTTACAAAGAGTCGTTCGATGACAGGAAGCCACAGGTAAAGGCCATACACGCAGGGTTGGAATGTGCTTTGTTCCTGAAGAAATATCCGACGTTGGACATGATTTCGATAGGCCCGACAATGGCCGATGTGCATACTCCCGATGAAAGGATGTACATCCCGTCGGTTGAGAGATTCTATACGTTCCTTAAAGCTATCCTCGTGAAGGTGGCCGAACAATCGAAGTGATGCGGATATGACTAATACGGAGCCTACATTGGAGGAGAGGGTGGTAAAGATGCTCAGGACGGTTTACGACCCCGAAATACCTGTGAACATATACGATTTGGGGCTGATATACCTTATCGACATCGATGACGACAAGAATCTGAAAGTTGATATGACGCTTACCGCCCCCAACTGTCCGGCAGCCGAATTTATTATGGAGGATGTGCGGATGAAACTGGAAGGAATCGACGGGATTAAAAGCGTAGATTTGAATTTGGTGTTCGAACCGGAGTGGAACAAGGAGATGATGAGCGAGGAGGCTAAACTCGAACTTGGTTTCCTGTGATTCGGTTGTCCGCTGTTTTTTGTTGATGTTGTTTATGGATAAGGGCAAAAGGGTTTATTTCATATCGGACATGCACTTGGGGGCTTCCACGCTTGAATCTCCGCGGGAGACGGAAAAGCGTGTGGTGCGCTGGCTCGATTCCGTAAAGGATACGGCATCGGCTATTTATATGCTCGGCGATGTTCTCGACTACTGGTATGAGTACAGG
>JADIMW010000041.1 GCA_017694415.1 Candidatus Caccoplasma merdipullorum | reverse complement strand
TCGGGTTTGATACATATTTTGATTTGCAACACTAAGATAGGTGAAAAATCTGACATGGCAAAATCCTGAGCAACTTTTTGTTGCTCAGGTACTTAAAAAGTTATATTTGTAATAGTGTTGCGGAATTAAGGTGTAATACAAAATGTGCGGTATAGGACGGGGAGGGAACTACATGCATATATGAAAAAAGCGTAGAAGACACCTCCAATCGTCGCCTTGGCCTACCACAGCCAACTTATCCATAAGAGATGTCTCTACGCTATATACGTAAAAACATACTTCACCTTGGATAAGTTGTTTTAAAGGTAACCGACCCGGATAGTCATGTGGTAGTTCGACGACGGTAAGGCTTTATAATTTCAAAAATCGAATATTGCGGAATGCTTTATATTTATCTCTTGAATCGGGCAACGATAACATCTCTTCGGAACCGGTATTCGTTCCTTAGATATTTATTGTTTTAGACCCGGGCAAAGTTAAGAGAATAGTCGAAAATAAGAAAACTTTTAATCGAAATTACTCAAATCATTTTATTGTACCATATAAAAAACTATCATCGAATAATTTATGAAAACAACAACTTTTTTTCCATAGCAGCAGTGATTATAATTGCTGCCATAATGGGAGGATGCAACAAAAAAACGGATATGAAATACGATACTGAAACGGCAAATGTAATAGATACGGTAAATCTCGACGGAGTAAATGCCGTATGGATTCAAGATAATGAAGGTACGCACCTGATGAAAGCGGAATTGTTTGCGGATGCGCCGAAAGAGTTGATTGACAGTTTGGGGTTGGGGAACGGAGTGCCTGCATCGATGAGTACATTTCTGGTTGAAAGCGACAGTATTAGAATCTTGTTCGATACGGGTCGCGGGGCATCGGACAGCAGGCTGATAAAGGCATTGCAGGAGCAGGGCTCTCTCCCGATGATATAGAATTTATTTACCTTACTCATTTTCACGGAGACCATATTGGCGGAATGTTGAAAAACGATTCTGTCGTGTTTCCGAATGCCCGGGTCTATGCATCGAGAGTTGAGTATGAAGCATGGTTGGGCATGCCTGCCGAGAAAAATGCTCTTGTGGTAAAAACCATGGACGCATACAGGGACAATCTGCATTTGTTCGAGTTCGGCGATACTTTGCCGGGAAATGTCGTAACGATTGATGCCGTCGGGCACACTCCCGGGCATACGGCTTTTCAAACAGGGAAACTTCTTGTAATCGGCGATCTTGTTCATGGAGCGGCACTGCAGTTGAATAATCCCGAGATATGTGCTTCGTACGACATGGATAAAGATCTGGCCGTAAAAACCCGTATTCGCCTGCTGCAATATGCAAAGGAGAACGGACTGACCATGGCCGGTATGCATCTGCCTGCCCCTGCTTTCAGATAAGATTCTTTTACATATAAACAGCAGAGGGGTAAAGTATTGACATCTTTACCCCTCTGCTGTTTTTAGGTTAGTATGTTCATAATATTAGTTATCTTCTTTTGCCACCATTTCGAAATACCCGCTTATCTCCTGCTGGTCTATTGCCTGACGTACGTTAAAGCGTTTTATTTGGTCTTCGTACCCTTTCTTGCTGACTTTGATTTCTATTTGTACATCACGGGAGTTTTCATAAGTCAAACCCAATATATTGAATGCGCGTGTCTCTTCAAACGGAGTAGTCATCAAATATGTCTCGTTTGTGTTTTTAACTATATGAGGGATGCTCGATACGACACGCCAATATATGCGCGCACCGCGCGGGTCGGAATCGAAGAACCACCGGATTATGGTGCGCTCCAGTGCCGTTTGTCCGGGTTTGTCTCGCGATACCATATTGTCGGCTTCTCCTGCCATAATGGTCGGATCGTGCATGTACGGAGCCTGCTGGAATTTATAATTGATGGCACACATTCCGTTTTGCATAGGGATAGCGTTCGGGTCGTACGATGCCGTTTCGGAAACTCCGTCTTTTACAAACTGAATATTCCACGGCTCGACGGTTGTTTCAATATTGGGACGGAAAGCACTTCCTTTATTTATTGCTGTCGCTTTTACCGGCATACTTACAACGCACGGCGTTGTTCCTATGGTTCTTCCTTTGAAAACAACTGATGCGCCGACCGGATCTGATGTTATTTGGGTTCTTACACTTGTTGTCGTTACCGCCTTGGAACTGCCGCACGACGACAACATGATGACACTCGATATGGTTACTATTGCTAATAATATTAATCGTTTCATTTTTTTTGTGTATTAGAATGTTATTTATTGGGTGTTTACTCGGCATCCGGTTTTTCTACTAATTCGAAAAATCCGCTTATTTCTTGCTGGTCTATCGCCTGACGGACATTAAAGCGTTTCACCTGATCCTCATATCCTCTTTTGCTGACTTTGATTTCTATTTGAACATCCCGCGAGTTTTCATAAGTAAGACCCAATATGTTGAATGATCTGGTCTCTTCATACGGAGTTGTCATGAGGTAGGTTTCGTTTGTGTTCTTTACTATATGCGGGATGCTTGATACTACACGCCAATATATGCGCGCTCCTCGTGGGTCAGAATCGAAATACCACCGAATTATGGTTCGTTCCAACGCGGTTTGTCCGGGGTCGTCTCGCGACACCATATTGTCGGCTTCTCCGGCCATAATGGTCGGGTCTTTATCGTATCTGTTCTGAACTAACGGCGGCGTATAGATATTGTTGTTGTTACTGTTAATGTTGCCATACAACGGATGCATGCTTATATTATAGTATTTCGATTCGGGTTTCATTATTGCTCCGGTTGCTGCATCTACGGCCATTGGAACAACACCAAATAATATTCCCCAAAGGCTGGCAGAATTGAACTTTTTAGTTATGTTAAAAGATGTGGTAGAATATCCGTCTGCTTCGACCTTGACATTTGTAGGTTTATAACCTCTCTTTATTTTTATTCTTTTGGGAAGCATGACGTCGGAGTACTTTTTATTCCCGTCTATAGAAATATCTACGGGCACATTGACATTATCGGAAGCTAATGTAACTTTAGCCTTAGGCGTATTAAATATTGTTGCACATGATGACAAACATACTATGCATAAACATAAAATTAAAAATTTATTCATATTACCATGTCTTATATTTCAATGCCGGCCCCACAGCATACAATAAAATATACAGACATAAAAAACGTGGGACAAAATCCTTATTATTTGCTCGTCAAGGTTCTGGAATACCCAAGTAACTAATAACAGAATAAAGCCCACGTATTACACGTGAGCGCCAAACTTTATTCCAGCTACTTGATAAAATTTTCCAGATTTCGACAAGCAAGAGTAAAGATAACGCTTTTTATGTTATGTTCACCGATATAAATACTTTATCGGTTTTGGTAAAATTTTAAATCTCTCTTTTCTATTTCATAGGCACAATTATTTATATTTTTTGCAAATATAGGCAAAGACTGGCAGAGAGCCAAATAAAAATAGAGTTTTTAAATTTGGCTTTACATATCGGCATCCTGTATATTGTAAAATATCTGCCGTATTTATATCAATAATTTATATAGGATTATACGGATTGTTTGTTATTGTTTCGCCGCCTTGTTGTTTCAATACTCTGTTACAACCCCGGCGGAAGTTTTGCGAGCATGAGTTCGCGGCAGTTGTACGTCTCTCCGTCGGCAACGAACGTTCCGTCGCCGCGTGCATGTACCAACCTCTTGTCGGTACAGTCGGGATTCTCCGCCACTCTTACGACTTGCAGCACGATAAAGCCGTACTCTTCGATATAATCTGCCACTTTACATTCCAGACAGGCTATGCATTCGCCTATAAGGGGGGCTTTTACGTTCTTTGCGGGTAAAGGGGTAAGGTTGAACATGGCGAATTTATCTGCATCGGCTCCGCTTACCATCCCTATCCGCACTACCGTCTCTATCATCGATGCTGATGGGATACAGACGACACATTCGCCTGTTTCCATAAGGGCTTTAAATGAATGGTTCCACTCGCCCGTGGTTATGACCATACGTTGTGCAAAATCGATTGCCATAGTCCACGATATTGTCATTACATTGTTCTTTACTCCGTCGAATGTTGTTACCAATACCACCGGGCCGGGTTCGATATATAGCAATGCCCGCTCTATTGCCGTCTCTTCCATATTTCCGCTATTTGAACAGTATTTACAAATATGCGGTTATAAATCGATATATACAAGCGTCCCGAATATACGGCATACGGAGCAATCTGTTATATTTGCATGTAATTATAAATGGTAAGACAGGATGCTTGCATATACATACGTCGATAACGGCAGATTTGAATTGAGAGAGAAACCTGTGCCGGGAATCGTGTCGCAGGATGACGCTATAGTAAGGGTTACGCTCGGCAGTATCTGCACAAGCGATTTGCATATTAAACATGGCTGCGTTCCTCGTGCCGTGAAGGGGATAACCGTAGGGCATGAAATGGTGGGTATTGTTGAAACGGTCGGAGACAACGTAACGGCGGTAAAACCGGGCGACAGGGTTACTGTCAACGTGGAGACTTTTTGCGGGGAGTGTTTTTTCTGCCGGAACGGTTTTGTGAACAACTGTTCCGACCCTGACGGCGGTTGGGCGCTGGGTTGCCGCATCGACGGGGGACAGGCGGAGTATGTAAGAGTGCCGCACGCCAATCAGGGGCTTAACCGTATCCCCGACGGGGTTACCGACGAACAGGCTTTGTTTGTGGGGGATATTCTCGCCACGGGGTATTGGGCTGCACGTATTTCGGAAATATCGGAAGAGGACACGGTTCTGATTATCGGTGCGGGGCCTACGGGTATCTGCACGCTGCTTTGTGTAATGCTTAAAAAACCTCGCCGGATTGTGGTTTGTGAAAAGTCGCCGGAACGATGCCGGTTTGTCCGCGAGCATTATCCCGACGTAATTGTTACCGACCCCGACAACTGCAAAAGGTGCGTTCTCGACAACAGCTTGCACGGCGGGGCCGACAGGGTAATCGAGGTGGCGGGATGCGACGAGACTTTCCGTATGGCTTGGGAGTGTGCCCGTCCGAACGCCGTCGTTACCGTGGTAGCTCTTTATGACAAGCCTCAGGTTCTGCCGCTGCCGGACATGTACGGTAAGAACCTTGTTTTTAAAACTGGAGGCGTGGATGGCTGCGACTGCGCGGAGATTCTGCGTCTTATAGAAAAAGGGAAAATTGATACAACGCCTTTAATAACGCACAGTTTTCCTCTTGACAAGATTGAGGAGGCTTACAGGATTTTTGAAAACAGGCTGGACGGTGTGATAAAAATCACTATTTCGGATATCAGCAAATAACGGTATAGTGTATGACCAAATTTTAATGATATTCTGATTGTTGTGATTCTTCATATATGTATAATAACTTATTTAAGGAGGACGGTATATGAGCAGAAAAAATTTCGGGAGTAAAACATGGCTTTATCCTATGCCTGTTTTTATTGTGGCTGCTTACGATAAAACGGGTAAGCCTAATGCGATGAATGCTGCATGGGGCGGCATTTTCACGGACAACACCATAGGGATATGTATATCGGAAAGCCATAAGACTACGCAAGATATTCTTGCGTCGGGGGCTTTTACGGTAAGCATGGCTACGGCCGACAAAGTTACTGAATGTGATTATGTAGGTATTGTATCGGGTAACAAAGAGCCTGAGAAGTTTGCAAAGGCTGGTTTTCATGCCGTAAAATCGGAGTTCGTAAACGCTCCTTTAATTGCGGAACTGCCAATGACGTTAGAGTGCGAGTTGCTTTCGTACGACAGGGAGAGCAACTTTATGACGGGTAAGATTGTAAACGTTTCGGCGGATGAAGGGATTCTTGGTTCGGACGGACAGATAGATATTGCCAAATTGAAGCCGATAGTTTTCGACCCGATTCATCACGACTATCTTAATATTGGAGACAAGGCGGGTTCGGCTTTCTCCGACGGCAAAAAACTACTGTAAAGTATCCGCACAGATTATCTTTGTCGTATTACTAACGGTATTTATATCTGTTTTTTACGCATGTGCAATATGCACCTCTTTTCTGCGACAGAATTTCGGGGAAAGGAGGTGTATATTTTATACCGTCCCCAACATATCCGCACCGATTGGGTTGTGCGGATTTTACTGTTGTTTTATTCGCCGGGTGAGCCGCGCGGTTAATATCGGCAGCTGATATTGCCGAGATTGTTATCTCTTCTGCATTTTTGGATATTTTCGTAATTTTGTAATACTGTTTCTTTTTCTTAAATTTGTTAGCTTGTACGGGATTGGGGGACGGTTTTTAATCGTCTTTATACCGATTTGGTTGTCGGCTTCCCGTATATATTTAATACATACGATTTTAACGAGACTTGTTGTAGCGTATTTTACCTTAATACTATGTTACAGGATTTCTGTATTTATTTTATATGAATTATTTGGCCACTATCTTAACCAGCATAAACGGCTCTGCCGGAATAAGCATGGGGCACGGACAAACGGGCATGGCGAGTGCTGCGGATGTAATGTCGAACTTCTGCAGGATTTTCGACAACTACTGGTTTGCCGTCCTGCTTGCTTTTATTGTTGTCATCTTGTTTTTCATATTCAGCCGGAACGGTATAGCGCGACTTACAAAACATCTTAAATTTACGGCTCTTGTTATTTGGATTGCCGGATTGGTACTTTACATGTACGGTTTTAATGAGGGTGGCAGCGAAAATAATTCTCTTGTCTTGTTCTTGCGTGCGTCTTTGTCGTCGATGGAGATGTTTGTTTCTCATTCCGATTTGATTGAGGTAAACGGCTCGCTGCACCACAAAGCTGCATATATGGTGCCTTTCGCTATTGTTCATTTCTGCGCGGTACTGGTAAGCGCCGTGTTTATAATCAGATTGTTGGGGCTGCGCTTTGTTTCGTGGGTAAAACTTGTTTCGTGGCGCATATTCCGTCCGATAATAAAGGATAAACCTTGTTTCGTGTTTTTCGGTATAAACGGGAATGGCATTTTGCTGGCCAAAAGCATTAAAAGGTTATTTAAACGAAATTGCAGAATCATATTTATAAATATGCCTGACGGAGGCCATAAACACGAAGATGCACGGTTTACGTTCAGTCATTTTTTTCATTCGTCCGGTGAAGGTGCGGTAAAATATGCCGGGGATATTGAAATTATGGAGGCTCTCATGTTTAATGCCGAGAAACGTGTTTCGGATATTTCTGCCAATGACTCCGGAAATAATGACGATTCAACTGTTTTCGACATATTCAACCGCTTGGGCTTGTCGATTCCGTTTATCAAGACTCTCGATTTTTTG
>JADIMW010000040.1 GCA_017694415.1 Candidatus Caccoplasma merdipullorum | reverse complement strand
ATCGACGGCAGAGCCTCCACCAACGGTTTCAGAATACGGTGGTCGAGGAACTCTATCGTCTTTTTCTTCAACATGAAGTCCCCTTCATGACCCGCTTCGTCGCTTGCTTCCACATGCAGGAAAACAAAGTCGCACTCTTTCAACGCATTTATGGCAGCCTCGGCCTTCCCTTCGTAGTTCGTGTCGAAAAGACCCGTTGCACCCTCTACCTCAATCGGTTTCAGTCCGGCATATACGCCAATCCCCTTAATCAAATCGACGGCCGAGATAACCGCTCCGCTCTTTATCCCGTAAAGTTCGGAGAAAGTCTTCATTTTCGGGCGGTAGCCCGGCGACCACGGCCAAATGCTGTTTGCAGGGTCTTTCCCTTCGCTTACCCTTTTCAGGTTTACGGGGTGCTGCGGCAACAGGCGTTGCGATGCCCTGATCAGTTCGTTGATTCTCTCCGCCGTTTTAGCCGCTTCCTCTGCGGTGGGTTTTACCAGCAACGGCTCGAACGGTTGTCCCGGAACATCGTGCGGCGGCGTGCAGTTCAGCCGTTTGTCGCCCCCTTTCAGTTTCAGAAGGTGCCTGTACGATACGCCGGCAAAAAAGTTTGCGTCCCCTCCGCCGAGTTCCTTTTGCAGGAAAGCAATAAGTTCGGCAGCCTCCTCGTCCGATATGTGTCCCGCCGAGTGGTTCTTTATCTTGCCGTCTTCAATGCAGATAAGGTTGCAACGCATGGCAATCTCCCCGTCCTCGATAGGTACGCCCATGCTTGCCGCCTCCAGCGAGCCGCGTCCCTCGAATACCTCGTTCAAGTCGTATCCGAGAATCGAAAGGTTGGCAACCTCGCTGCCCGGTTTGAATCCGGCGGGAACACTGTTCAGCATCCCGCTTCTTCCCTTTGCGGCAATCAAATCCATTACAGGCTTGTCGGCAGCCTGCAACGGCGTTTTGCCGCCGAGTTCCCTAATCGGCTCGTCGGCCATTCCGTCTCCCAATACTATAATGTATTTCATCGTCAAATCAAAAAATATATCAAACAATCACCCCGTATCCGCAGGGCTGAATATAATGTGCGTAAAACCGTTCCGCTGCAACATCAGCGGATGTTGGCAATACTTATTATGTCGGCGAATACGCCCGCAGCCGTAACCGATGCGCCGGCACCGTACCCTTTTATCACCATCGGGTACTCCTTGTAGCGTTCCGTGGTAATAAGAATAACGTTGTTGCTCCCCTCCAGCTGGTAGAACGGGTGGGTGGCATCGACAGCCTGCAGCCCGACGTTCATCTTTCCGTTGTCCAGCGACGCGATGAAACGCAGGCGTTTACCCTGTGCGGCAACCTCTTTGCGTTTTGCTTCGAACTCTCCGTCCAGTTCCGGAATCCTTTTCCAGAACTCGTCGAGCGACCCGGCAAAGAGTTCGTCGGGGATAAACAGGCGTTTCTCCACATCCGACTGCTCTGCCACGTACCCCGATTCCCTTGCGAGGATAACCAGTTTGCGGATTACATCCTGACCGTTCAGGTCGAGGCGCGGGTCGGGCTCGCTGTATCCCGCCTCCTTTGCCATCCGTATTGCTTTGCTTAAAGGAATCTCTTCGCTCAACGTGCTGAATATGTAGTTCAGCGTCCCAGAAACTACGGCTTCAATCCGCAGAATCTTGTCGCCGCTGTTAATCAATCCGTTGATTGTGCTTATTATGGGCAGTCCCGCACCCACGTTCGTTTCGAAAAGATACTTCACGTCTCTCTTGCGGGCGGTCTGCTTCAGTGCGGCATAATTTTCGTACGACGACGATGCCGCAATCTTGTTTGCCGCAACCACCGATACGTTATGCTCGAGCAAATCCTTGTATATGCTTGCGATTTCCGCACTTGCCGTACAATCGACGAAAACCGAGTTGAAGATATTCATCTTTATAACCTCGTCGCGGATAATGTCGGCCGAAGCAGCGAGCGGCGAACTTTCGAGCAGTTCGTTGTAGTTGTCGAGCGAAATGCCGTCCCTGCTGAATACGCACTTGCGCGAATTGGCCAGTCCGACTATGTTTAGTTTTAGCGATTTGTCCCTCAACAGGTTGGGCTGCTGCTGCTTAATCTGCATAAGCAGGTCTTTGCCCACGGTGCCGATACCCGTAATAAACAAGTTCAACTCTTGGGCATCCGACAAGAAGAACGAGTCGTGAATGACATTCAACGCCTTTCGCAGGCTTCCCAGCTCTATGACGAACGAAATGTTCGTCTCCGACGCCCCCTGAGCGCAAGCTATGACGCTTATACCGTTACGTCCGAGAATATTGAACAGTTTGCCGGCAATACCCGGAGTATGTTTCATGTTCTCGCCTACTATGGCAACCGTTGCGAGGTCGTGCTCCGCGTTGGCCTCGCATATCTCGCCCATTGCTATTTCCCGTTCGAACTCCTTGTTCAGGACCGATACGGCAAGTTCGGCATCGGCGTTCCTTACGGCAAACGATATGTTGTTTTCCGAAGCCGCCTGCGATACGAGGAATACGCTCACCCCCGATTTTGCCAAAGCATTGAATATGCGCGAGTTTATCCCTATCACGCCTACCATACCCAACCCCGATACGGTAATAAGGCAGGTGTCGTTTATAGAGGAGATACCTTTAATGGCCTTTGCCTCGCCGTCGGGGACCTCCTGCGTAATAAGCGTGCCGGGAGCCTCCGGATTGAATGTATTCTTTATTACGATAGGGATATTCTTATGGTAAACAGGGTAGATTGTAGGCGGGTATATGACCTTTGCGCCGAAGTTGCAAAGTTCCATTGCCTCGACGAACGACAGCCGTTTGATAACGTACGAAGTCTTTATCGTACGCGGGTCGGCAGTCATGAACCCGTCCACGTCCGTCCATATCTCAAGAAGCGAGGCGTTAAGCACGGAAGCTAAAATCGAAGCCGTATAGTCCGAGCCGCCGCGTCCGAGGTTCGTTATATCGCCGCTTTTCCTGTCCGACGAAATAAAGCCCGGAACGACCGATACTTTGGGAAGCTCGGCAAAAGTGCGGCGTATAAGTTCGCCCGTAGTCTCGAAATCTACAATGTTCTTTCCGAACTGGTTTACGGTTTTGATAAACTGCCGCGAGTCGAAAAGAACGGCATCCTTTATTATGTTGCTGATTATGAACGACGACAGCCGCTCGCCGTAGCTTACTATTGTGTCGAGTGTCTTTTGCGAAAGGTCCTTTATAAGCGAAACGCCGCGCATGATGTTGCCCAGTTCCTCGAGCAGCGCATCGGTATTCTCCAGTACAGAGCCCCTTATTTCCGGGGCTACGGCATTGTCTATTACATCGTGATGCCGCGATGCAATGTATTCCATTATCTCCACATAGGCCGCCCCGCCCTTTGCTGCAGTTCTGGCGCACTCTATCAACTTGTCGGTAATGCCTCCGAGTGCCGAAACGACTACGATACACTCTTCGTCGCGGCTTTCAACTATGTTTTTTACGCTTTTGATACTCTCGGCGGAGCCTACCGATGTTCCTCCGAATTTAAGTACTTTCATAAGTGTTTCGGTTTTATTACAAGGGAAGCGGAAGAGTTCAGGTTTCGGATAAGACTCTGCGTTTTCCCCGGTGTGTCTTAAATATCATGTCCGCATCCGGTCTCTGTACAAAGCCGGACAGCCGTTGCTGTTCTGCGGACTTAAAAAAGTTATTATCGCTGTTCGAAAAATACATGCGCCTTCCTATAAGACTGAAGGGCAGACATGAATAAAATACTCAACCCCCTAAGGGGTGGTAATCCGCATCGCAGTTGAAAAGAGCGTATTTAAACAAAAAGCTCCCATATATATCCGAATAATTTACTCTTATCCGCAAAGGTAGGAAATTTTTTCTCAACACCCGATATTTCAGATACTATATTTTATGACAAACAGGTTAAAAAACGGAGCATTACTACACGTCTGCGGCATAACGGAAACATCAATGCCGGGTGCGACGCTGCCTGCCGCTAAATGCACACATTGCTAAATGATTAGTATGGAATTGAACGTACCGTTTACACGAACAACCCTGCCGTATTCGTAACAATCGTCCTGCCCCGGCGAACTTAAAATCCCTATTCGGCGTTACAAAATAGTGCCGCAGGAGAGATGCCGTGCAAAAGGCGGCAAATTCGAAGCAAAACGTGGAAGTTTTATGTAACTTTTCAACACAGGCCGATATGGACGGACATATCTTACATGCTTTCAATATGTAATATCGCTAATTGTCAGGGAGTCCGATATGCGTTTTTTTATAAAAAAAGGATAAAAAAAACAGTTGGTATTGGAAAAATTTATATCTTTGCGCCGATTTTTCGAAAGGGAAATTGTTCTGATAGGTGAGATTAGGCCGTAAGGCCTATGACTGTGCTGGAGAAAAAGTCGAATAAATCTATATGCACAACAGAATAAACGAACACGCTTCTACTACAATTGCGGTAGGCGTTTCCTGTTTGTGCATTAAGGGGTCGACTCCCTCTCCGGCGAACAGGCGATTGCCTACCGTTTTTATTGAAAAGGCATATCGCGCGAGGAATATCAGAGGCGGACAAAAATAAAGACGCATGCAAGTCATAACCTGTCGGACTAAATAAAAAAGATGCTTTTATAAACACATATTTAAACTAATTCAGATTATGGATTTACAGAGTATTGGCGAAAGCGCCGGTGTTGTATGGAACTTGTTGGCAACCGACAATAAAAAAATGGAGTATCAAGAACTCAAGGAAGCATCAGGTCTCAACGACAAAGAGCTTTCAGCAGCAATGGGATGGCTTGCCCGTGAAGGCAAACTTCAAATCTCCAACGAAAAAGTTGGTCGCAAGCAAGTAATGTATATCGAGTTGGCATAATGTCGCCGACAGATTAATCCGAAATATCGTCCGAAGAGCGAATCGAAGAACTGTCGGACGCATATTTTAAATGCAGACATGGCCGGTACAGTCAGACGGACTGTTGCCGGCCATGCTTTTTATTACGGCAGAAATCACCTGCGGCCTTTGGTCGCAATGCTTTTTATTATACCTGCGCCCTTTTTCAAGAAGTTCGTTGTGGAGTCGCCCAATACTATAAGGGTAACAGCTCCTATTACAAGAATCACCCCGGCAGTAATCCTCGGAGTTATAGTTTCGTCGAACAGCAGCACACCAATAACCAAAGCCGTAACAGGCTCCAGCGCACCCAAAACGGCCGTAACCGTCGAACCTATGCGGTGGACGGCAGCCGTCATGCATACAAGCGACACGATAGTAGGGAAAAACGCCATTGAAAAAAGCCTGATACCGGCAGCAACCGACGGGATAGGCTGGAGCGACGTCAGGAAATCGAGACGCACGACATAGATAATAATCCCGAACAGCAGGGCGAACAGAGTCAGTTTTCCAGTGTGCAGCCTTTTAAGCGACGATTTGTTTACCCCCACTATATAAATTGCGTACGAAAGAGAAGAGAACAGCACAAGTATCACTCCCGTCGTGGAGACACCCCCGTCGCCGTCCCCGCGGTATAGCAGCAAAATCCCCGTCAGGGCGAGCAGAATGCACAAAATTCCCACAAACGACAGCCGTTCGTGGAAAAACAGGAACATAATCAACGCCACCAAAATAGGATAAACGAAAAGAATCGTGCAGGCAAGCCCCGCATCCATATACATAAAACTGAGGTAGAGGAACAGCGACGAAGCCGAGAACAAAAGACCCATTACGGCTATCGGAACAATCTCTTTCCGTGAGAGCGAGAACGATTGCCGTTGCAGTTTCAGCAGTACGGCCAGCAATACCACGGCAAACCCGTACCGATAAAAAAGCACCGAATCGGGATTCATCCCCTCCTCGTACAGAGGCAGGGCAAAAAGCGGGTTCAACCCGTAGAACACGGCGGAAATTATTCCGAGCAAAATTCCCTCGGAAGTTCGTGTCAGCTTCATAAACGGCAGTTAAAAATAAGCAGTTAATAAATCATGGCGGACACATTTGACCGTACCTTAAAAAGGTCGTTGCCCGACCAGCGAATAAATCGGGCGCAAATATAATCCGTATGATATATATTTATACCGCCAAAAAAACATAAAAAATGAGAGTGGAAAAAGACCTCGAAGAATATATCGAAACAGAAATAATACCGCTGTACAGAACGTTCGATTCAGCGCACGGAGAGTCGCACGTAAGGCAGGTAATAGCCCAAAGCCTGCATCTTGGGGCAAATTACGATGTAAATTCCGATATGCTCTATGTTGCGGCGGCCTTCCACGATACAGGACTGACGGCAGGGAGGAAAAAACACCATATCGAATCGGGTCGGAAGATACGCGAAGACAAGAACCTGTTGCAGTGGTTTACCCCCGGGCAGATAGAGACGATAGCGCAAGCCGCCGAAGACCACCGTGCCTCATCCGCAGCCGAGCCACGTACCATATACGGCAAGATAGTAGCCGAAGCCGACCGCGACATAGACCCCGAAAAAATCCTGCGGCGCACCGTGCAATACGGTTTGTCGGCATATCCCGAACTCACCCGCGAAGAACATTACGCCCGCTTCAAAAAGCACCAGCTCGAAAAATATGCCGAAGGCGGCTATCTGAAACTCTGGATTCCCGAGTCGGACAATACGGCGGGGCTTGCCGCCCTTCGCCGTATAATAGCCGACGAAACCGAGCTGCGCAGGCAGTTCGACAAGATATTCGAAGCCGAAACGGCAAACCGCTAACCCCGCATGCCGGTTATCCGCATACGCCGATGTCCGAACCACATATTAAAAACGGAATAAACGATAATACGGCACGAACATAAAAGAAGGTGCGTGGAGGTGTGGAGGTAAAGAATCCCCCCGAACTATCGTTCGTTTTTCCTCCCCTTTAGCCTCTCGCGTATCACCTCCACCACGGCAGGGAGCAGCGAAATGACTATTATGGCGAGCAGCAGCAGTTTCATATGCCTCTGCACAAAAGGCAAATCGCCGAAGAAATACCCGGCAAAGCAGAAAATCCCCACCCAGAGAGCAGCCCCCGTTACGTTGTAAAGCATGAAATAGTAGAAGTGCATCTTTCCCATCCCGGCCACGAAAGGAGCGAACGTACGGACGATAGGAACGAAACGCGCGAGTATTATTGTCTTGCCGCCGTATTTTTTAAAAAAATCGTGCGTCTTGTCGAGGTAGCTCTGTCTGAAAATCTTTGAATCCGGATTGCGGAACAACCTCTTTCCCAAAAAACGCCCGATCATGTAATTGCACGAATCGCCCAGCACGGCCGCCGCAAAGACAATCAGCGACAAATATCCCGCTTCCAGCGGCATGTCGGGCAGCGCCGTAATGGCTCCCGCAACGAAAAGAAGCGAATCGCCCGGGAGGAAAGGAGTTACGATGAGTCCCGTTTCGCAGAATATTATGGCGAACAAAATAGCATAAGTCCACATGTGGTACTCCTGCACCAGCTCTATCATGTGCCGGTCTATATGCAGGACAAAATCGATGACGAACTGAAAAACATCCATAAGAACAAATATATGGCAAAAAGCGGTCGGCAAGGAAAATCCCCTATTCTCCGCAAGTGTGTTCCGCAATTAAAAACTGTACAAAAATAGCGTAAACCGAGGCTTTTGCCAAATCCGTTTCATAAAGCACATGCCGGCAGCGCCGCTTCCAGCGTACGGGCGATACGTGCAAACGACCCGCAGTTTAGGCCGCATAAATAAAAAAAGACCCTTTTCGTAACCTCGAAAAAGCAATTTCGGTATAATTTGCGGTTATTCCGATGAAATTTTGTATCTTTGCCTGATTTTTAGACGAAAGAGATAAATATATGATTAATCCGATTAAGAAGACAATCGATTTGGGTGATGGACGGACCATTACCATTGAGACAGGCAAACTGGCCAAACAGGCCGACGGAGCAGTAGAAGTACGCATGGGGAACACCATGTTGCTGGCTACCGTAGTTGCGGCAAAAGAAGCAGGCGAAGGAGTGGATTTCATGCCTTTGCAAGTAGAATATAAAGAAAAATACGCTTCATTCGGGCGCTTCCCCGGAGGCTTTACAAAACGCGAAGGAAGAGCATCCGATTCCGAGATACTTACCGCGCGTCTCGTGGACAGAGCGCTGCGTCCCCTTTTCCCCGATAATTTCCATGCAGAGACATTCGTAAATATAATAATGTTCTCGGCCGACGGAAAAGACATGCCCGACGCGCTTGCAGGACTGGCTGCCTCGGCAGCGCTCGCCGTATCCGACATACCGTTCAACGGACCCATCTCCGAAGTACGCGTAGCCCGCATCGACGGGGAGTTCAAGATAAACCCCACATTCCAGGAACTGGAGCGTGCCGATATGGATTTGATGGTGGGAGCGACGATAGAAAATATAATGATGGTGGAAGGCGAGATGGACGAAGTCTCCGAACAAGATTTGCTGGCCGCCCTCAAAGTAGCCCACGAAGCGATAAAAATACAGTGCCGCGCACAGTTGGAACTTGCCGAAGAAGTAGGTTCGACCGTAAAACGCGAATACTGCCACGAGCAGAACGACGAGGAATTGCGTAAGGACGTACACGAAAAATGCTACGACAAGGCATACGCAATAGCCGCATCGGGAAATGCCAACAAGCACGCCCGCAGCGAAGCGTTCGAAGCCATTCTCGACGAATACCTCGCATCGATGACCGAAGAAGAACGAGCCGAAAAAGAGGCGATGGTAAAACGCTACTACCATGATGTAGAAAAAGAAGCGATGCGCCGTTGCATCCTCGACGAAGGGAAACGTCTCGACGGACGTACCACCACCCAGATACGCCCGATATGGTGCGAAGTCGATTATCTTCCCGGCCCTCACGGTTCAGCCGTATTCACCCGCGGAGAGACCCAGTCGCTCACATCCGTAACGCTCGGGACAAAACTCGACGAAAAGATAGTAGATGACGTACTCGACCAGTCGCACATGCGATTCCTGTTGCACTACAACTTCCCGCCGTTCTCCACAGGCGAAGCAAAAGCATCGCGCGGAGTAGGACGTCGCGAGATAGGGCACGGCAACCTCGCATGCAGGGCATTGAAACGCATGATACCCGACGACTATCCCTATGTGGTGCGCGTAGTATCCGACATACTCGAATCCAACGGTTCATCCTCCATGGCAACCGTATGCGCAGGTACGCTCGCCCTTATGGACGCCGGCGTAAAAATAAAGAAACCCGTATCGGGAATAGCAATGGGACTTATCACCGACAACAAGAAGTACGCCGTACTCTCCGACATACTCGGCGATGAAGACCACCTCGGCGACATGGACTTCAAGGTAACCGGAACAAAAGACGGAATCACCGCAACCCAGATGGACATAAAAGTCGACGGACTGCCGTACGAGATACTCGAAAAAGCCCTTATGCAGGCGCACGAAGGCCGCATGCACATACTCGGCAAAATCCTCGATACCATACCCGAACCGCGTGCCGACCTCAAGCCCCATGCACCGCGCATCGAAACGATGCTTATCCCCAAAGACATGATAGGAGCGGTAATAGGCCCGGGCGGAAAGATAATACAAGGAATACAGGAAGATACAGGAGCCGTCGTTACGATAGACGAAGTGGAAGAAGGCGGACACATAGAGATAGCCGCACCGTGCCGTTCGTCGATAGACGCCGCCATAGCCCGCATAAAGAGCATAGTAGCCATACCCGAAGAAGGCGAAGTATATACCGGAAAAGTAAAATCGATTCTCGCATTCGGAGCCTTCGTCGAATTCATGCCGGGAAAAGACGGGCTGTTGCACATCTCCGAAATATCGTGGAAACGACTTGAAACAATCGAAGAGTCCGGCCTTAAAGAAGGCGACGAAGTAACGGTAAAACTTCTCGAAATAGACAAGAAGACAGGCAAGTACCGTTTGTCGATGAAAGCCCTCCAGCCCAAACCCGAGTGGGCCGACGACAACCGCGAACGCCCCCGTCGCGCACCTCACGGTAACAACAACCGCAACAAAGAAAAAGAACAGCAATAACACGCAATAGCGTCGAGAAATACGAAGCAGGAGACCGTACGCGGTTTCCTGCTTTTTTATTTCCGTATTCAACACCGATGCCCCTCCTGCATATCCGAGTCCGATAAAAACAGTCAGGTCTCTTGTCCGATAGAAAGAGTGTCGCAAACAATACCGCGGAAACAAGAGCCCATGTAAAAAAATGCCGGGAAACCCCGCAAAAAAAAAACGGCGGTCGGGATTTACCTCCCGCCGCCGTATATTTTAAGACAATTGCTGTTTGCAAGTAAAAAACTTCTGCCCGTCATTAAAATATGCCGGTACATGCAGTAAAACCTTTGCGGCTACTTTTCATCCTCGTAAAACCATTCGTCATCATCAATATCAGCATCATTGCCGCTGCTATCGTCCAATCCGTCAATATCGAGCAACAAATCGTCCTCCTCGCTCTGGCGGTGCCTCACGTCGAGGTTGCGGTGCGTTATCGAAACGACTCTGTTCTCCTCGCTGTTGAGGACTCTCCATAAAAGCTCTTTCAACTCCTTTATGTTTTTGCCGCTGACAGCCGAAATCATTATGCAGGGCACCCCTTCGGGCAACTCTTTGCTTATGGCTTCCGTCAGTTCTTCATCCAGAATATCGCATTTCGATATGGCAATTACACGCCCTTTATCCAGCAGGTCGGGATTGAACGTCTCCAGTTCTTTGAGCAGTACTTCATAATCCTGCCTTATATCGTTGCTGTCGGCCGGAATCATGAAAAGCAGCACCGAGTTCCTTTCTATGTGGCGCAAAAAGCGCAAGCCCAATCCTTTCCCTTCGCCCGCACCTTCGATTATCCCCGGAATATCGGCCATTACAAACGTACGGTTCTCGCCGCACGAAACAATGCCGAGGTTCGGTTCGAGGGTAGTAAACGGGTAATCCGCAATTTTCGGCCTCGCTGCCGAAACCGTGCTGAGCAGCGTCGATTTGCCCGCATTCGGGAAACCCACCAACCCCACGTCGGCCAGCAGCTTCAATTCCATTATTACGGTTCGTTCGCGCTCCGGCTCTCCCGGTTGTGCAAATCTCGGGGTCTGGTTGGTCGCCGTTTTAAAGTGCCAGTTTCCCTGACCGCCCCGTCCGCCTTTCAGCAAAACAATCTCTTCGCCGTCGTCGGTAACCTCGCAGATATACTCGCCCGTATCGGCATCGAAAACCACAGTGCCGCAGGGAACTTCGATGACTTTGTCCTCCCCGTCGCGTCCGAAACTTCGGTTCTTGCTGCCGTTCTCGCCGTTACCGGCAAAGATGTGCCGCGAGTATTTCAGATGCAGCAGAGTCCAGTAGTTTCTGTTTGCGCGTAAAATTATGTGTCCCCCGCGACCTCCGTCTCCACCGTCGGGCCCCCCCTTAGGCATGTATTTCTCGCGTCTCAAATGCGCCGAACCCGCGCCACCGCGTCCCGAACGACAATAAATCTTTACGTAATCTACAAAATTCGACTCTGCCATATTATCCGTTTAACTTGACGTAAATTAAAGGAGCGCGATAACTTTCTTGATTTTCTCGAAAATCTCGTCTATTGTCCCGTCTCCAGTAATAGGTTTGTATTTCCCTTCATTAATATAATACTCTCTCAACGGGTCGGTCTGGCTGTGATAAACTTCGAGACGTTTGTTTATCGTCTCAATATTGTCGTCGCTGCGACCCGAAATAGCCCCGCGTTTTAGCAAGCGGTCTATCAGTTCCTTCTCTTCAACTTCGAGACCGAGCACAACCGAAATGTCCATGTTGCGTTCGGACAGTACCTTTTTCAACGCTTCAGCCTGCGGTATGGTTCTCGGAAAGCCGTCGAATATAACACCTTTCACAATCTCGCACTTGTCGAGCGTGTCGGCGAGGATGTTCACTATAAGTTCGTCGGGAAGCAACTGGCCTTTCGAAATATACTCTTCGGCAATCTTTCCCAGTTTACTGCCGTTTTTTATCTCCTTCCTCAAAACGTCGCCTGTCGAAATATGAGTCAAGCCATATTTCTCTATCAGTTTCTCACTCTGTGTCCCTTTGCCCGAACCCGGTGCACCGAATATTACAATATTAAGTTTTTCCATACCTGTATATTTTATAGTTGATTATTATCCAAAATATAAATATCCTTCAACCCCCTTCCGTACCCGTCAAAGTCGAGACCGTATCCCACCACGAAGTAATTGGGAATTTCAAAAGCCAGATAATCGATATTTACATCATAAACTCTTGCCTCCGGCTTCGACAGCAGTGTCGCCACCTTTATATCCGAAGGCGATAGTTTGCTTATCTCTTCCAAAAGAGAGGACATGGAGAGTCCCGTATCGACAATATCTTCCACGATAAGCAGCTGACGCCCTTCAATATCGCTGCGTTTCAGCGTATCGTCAATCTTTACGCGTCCCGACGATTCCGTTCCCTCGTACGATTTCAGCTTTACCGAAGTAATCTCGCATTCAATTGAAACCTCCCTCAACAAGTCCGCGGCAAAAAACATTGCTCCCGTCATTACACAGATAACGAGAGGATTCCGACCCTTCATGTCGCGGTCTATCTCTTCGGCCAGTTTCTTTACCTTACAAGATATTTGTTCTTCGCCGATATGTTTTTTGAAGAATTTGCCATTAACCTTAACTCTGTCCATATAGCAAGCCTATATTGTGAGTGCTAAGTTACGTCAAGCAGGCGATAAGACCAAATTTATCAAGCGTAAAAAATAATCCGGCCTTTTAACAAGCCACCCTTCACAAAGAGATGCATGCCGTAAAACGTCGTCGCGACAATTACGGTAGAAAACGCCGGCAAAATCCGTATCCATACGCGTAATAAAAAACCATAAAAAGAGAGAACCGGCCTCCCGACAGATAAAAACTCTTTCTCCACAGCAAAAAAATCTATATCTTTACGCCCATTAAGCCAGTCGGGTCGAATAAATTGGAAAATGAAGATTTTCAGTGCAAAAGAGAGTAAGGAGTTAGACGACTACACAGTAATAAAAGAGTCGGTCAGTCATCTCGATTTGATGGAGCGAGCCGCATCGTCGGTAACATACGAAATCATATCGAGGTGGCGTCGCAATACGCCCGTGGTAGTATTCGCAGGTCCGGGAAACAACGGCGGCGATGCGTTGGCCGTAGCGCGGATGCTTATAGACGAAGGATATACCGTAATGGTATATCTGTTCAATACGAGCAAAAGCCTCTCGACATGCTGCGAAAAGAATCTCGAGCGGCTCGAAGATATGGGTGTGGAAGTAACCGAAGTGGTTCAGACATTCATGCCCCCCGATTTGACGCGCGGCATGCTGGTAATAGACGGACTGTTCGGCGCAGGGCTCAACCGTCCGTTGTCGGGAGGCTTCGTTTCGCTTGTCAAATACATAAACGAATCGGAAGCCGATGTCCTCTCAATCGACATGCCTTCGGGGCTTTACAGCGAAGACAACCGTTCCAACTATAACAACACAATAGTAAATGCCGATATAACGGTATCGTTCCAATACCCCAAACTCTGCTTCATGTTCAAGGAAAATGCCCCGTATGTAGGAGAGTGGCGGATAGCCGACATAGGAATATCGCAGGCGATAATAGACAAGAAGGAGACCCCCTACTATTATCTCGAGGCAGAAGAAGTAGCCCGTTTGCTGATGCCCCGCAACCGCTTCTCCGACAAGCGCGATTACGGACATTTGCTGATAATGGCCGGAAGCGTCGGGATGATGGGAGCAGCCGTAATGTCGGCAAAAGCTGCGCTCAGAGCAGGAGCAGGGCTGGTATCGGTACACTCGGCAGGATGCGGCGAAGAGATACTGCAGACATCCGTTCCCGAGGCGATGTACATCCCCGATACCAACATGAACCACATAACCAACTTCGCCGTAAAACCGTCTCATACGGTCGTTGCGGCAGGGCCGGGATTGGGACGCCACAAAGATACGGTCGAAGCCATATCGTATCTGCTCAACAAGACCAACCTCCCAATGGTAATCGATGCCGACGCGCTGAACATAATAGCCGAAAACAAAGGATTGCTCTCCAAAATCCACAAATACTCGGTATTGACCCCCCATTACAGGGAGTTCGACAGGCTTTTCGGAGCAAGCAAGACATTTTACGAACGTATGCTGAAAGGCAAGGAAGCAGCGTCGCAGTACAACATAACCATAGTTTTGAAAGGCGCCAACACGGCAATAATAACCCCGTCGCGCGAAGTCTATTTCAACAGCACCGGCAACCCCGGCATGGCAACAGGCGGTAGCGGCGACGTACTTACGGGAATAATCGCATCGCTCATGGCACAGCGGTACGCCCCATCCGTCGCAGCCGTATTAGGCGTATATCTGCACGGTATGGCGGGCGACATGGCTGCGGCGGAATATTCCGAAGAAGCGATGACGGCGACCGACATAATATCGTATTTGGGAGCAGCATTCAAAAAACTGCATACGTACAATAACATTTGACACGGAAAAAGACGAAATACAAATTCAGAATATGAGAAGACTGATATTAATACTTATTACGGCGGCAATGCCCGTTGCTGCGGCAATGTCGCAAGAAGCAACCAAGATAATAGCCGGCAAATACAACGAATATGCCGTTTCGTACCTTCTCCCCCAAACATGTGTGGACATAGAAATAGAAACCGAGCACGTCGTAGCGAAAGCAGGTCCGTACGCAAGCTATACGCAGAAATATCTGGGAATACAGCCGTTGGTAACCGAGGACAGCGACACGTGGGAATTGATAGACGCAAAGGCCGTACTTGCAGGCATACCCGATACCGAAGTCTATTACAACATACAGTTAAAAGGCGGGAGCGTTCCGTACATATATGTCGATAAAGACGGAATATTGCTCTCCATAAATGCCGAACCCGAAGCCTCCGCGCCCGTCGATACCATAGAACAAAAATCCGTCGGACAAGAAAACGTCGGAGAAATGGACTATGCACTGTCATTGACCGAAGAGATGCTGAATTCCGGCTCAGACATGAAAATGGCAGAACTCGCAGCCAAGCAGATATACCGGTTGCGCGAGAGCCGTACCGACCTTATAACTGGCGATTCCGACCAGCGACCCGACGGCGATGCCCTCAAAATAATGCTGCGGCAAATCGACGAACAAGAACGGAGGCTGACGGCTATGTTTACAGGGACGGTAATCCGGACTCGGAAAACCGAAACGATAAGGTGGATACCCGAAAAAGAGTGTTCAAATCTTGTCGTGGCGAGGATTTCAGAAAAAGAAGGCGTAGTGGACAAGGACAATCTCAGCGGCCGTCCCCTCTATTTGACAATGGAAAATATAGTTAGGGGAGAGGAACCGCTCGACAGCAAAGGCAATCCGTTGTCGCTGCCCAAAAACGCCGTTATATACAATATCCCCGGCAGAGCCGACATAACCCTGACATACGGAGGAAGAGAAACAGATAAACAGACACTTAACCTTACCCAGTTCGGAATCAAGTTCGGCATTGCGCCGTCGCTGTTTACCGACAAGAAAGCACCGACCTATCTGATACTCTATCCGCAGACTGGCGCGATAAGAAAAGTAGGAGAGACAATAAACGCACAATAGAAGTCGGGAGGAAAAAATATGAAATTGAAAATAGCAGCCCCGGCTGCAATCAGAGGCGATATAAACCTGCCCTTCTCCAAGAGCATAAGCAATCGCGTACTGATGATAAACAAGTTGTGCAACAATCCGTACCGCCCCACCAACATAGCCGAGTGCGACGATACGCGTATAATGCAGAAAAGCATAACATTAAACGATAACCGCATCGATACCGGAAGCGCAGGAACAGCCACCCGTTTCATGACGGCGTTACTTGCCATAACCCCCGGAAAGTGGGAACTGACAGGCTCCGAGCGGATGAAACAACGCCCCATAGGCATATTGGCCGAAGCTCTTAAGGAACTCGGCGCCGACATCGAATATACGGGCGAAAAAGGCTTCCTCCCGCTGGCAGTAAACGGCAAAGAACTGACAGGCGGCGTAGTAGAAGTAAACGGCGGAATCAGTTCGCAGTACATATCCGCAATACTGATGATAGCCCCCTATACCCAAAAAGGCATAACAATCAAATTCAAGGGCGAAGTGATATCCCGGCCGTATATACAGATGACACTTTCGCTGATGAAACGCTACGGAATAAACGCCGAGATGAAAGACAATACGATAGAAGTCCCCTCAGGCAAATATACCGGAATACCCTACACGGTCGAAGCCGACTGGTCGGCAGCATCGTATTGGTACGGAATATCGTCCCTGATGCAAGATGCCGACATAATACTCGAAGGGCTCGATTACGGCAGCATACAAGGCGATTCGCGGGTAGCGTCGCTGTTCGTGCCGCTCGGAGTCGCCACCGAGTACAACGACGGATGCATAAGGCTGCGCAAATGCAATTTTGTGAAGAAGCATTACGCAGCCAATCTCTCCGATACCCCCGATCTGGCACAGACAATAGCCGTAGCCGCAGCACTGAAAGGGTGTCCGTTCACTCTCTCCGGCTTACAGTCGCTAAGGATAAAGGAGACCGACCGCATAACCGCCCTGATAAACGAACTCGGCAAATTAGGATACAAACTGCAATACTACGACGGAACGCTGTCATGGGACGGGACGTTGGGCAATCAGGCCATAATGCCCGAAATAGCAACATACGACGATCACCGTATGGCAATGGCGTTCTCGCTTGCATCACTGGTAAGAGACGACATAGTCATCTGCGATGCGGAAGTCGTAAGCAAATCCTATCCCGGATACTGGAACGATTTGCGTCAAGTAGGGTTCAAGACAGAAGAAGTATAAAAAATGTGGATACTTATAGCTGCAATCGTCCTGCTTGGAATATTCGCCGCAATAGCGAGCAAGATAATGCGACGCCGCGGAGCAGCGCCGCAGGCGGAAAATTCCGCGACCGACGGAGAATGTTGCGGTATGCACGCCGTATGCGAAAAAGACTCTCTGCTTGCCGCAGCAGGAAAAGAGATAGAGTATTACGACGATTACGAACTCGACGAATATGTAAACATCCCCTCCTCGCAATACGATGACGAAGCACTGTCGCGTTTCGAAGAAGTCTTTTACACGCTCCGTGCCGAAGATGTCCCCGGGTGGGTCAGAAGTCTGGCGATGAGGCAAATCGAAGTCCCCGACAAAATAAAGGACGAGATAATAATGATAGTAGAAGAAGAACGCGGAAAAAAGAATACAAGACACTGAAACCAAATGAATATATTTGAATATCAGTTTTTCTGGAATGCCGTCCTGTCCGTCCTGCTGATGTCGATAACCGCAGGCATAGTAGGAACATACGTCGTATCGCGCCGCATGCTTTTCATAACAGGAGGAATAACACACGCATCATTCGGCGGGCTCGGATTGGGACTCTTTGCCGGCCTGCCGCCGACGATTACCGCATTGATATTCGCCATACTCTCGGCAATCGGCGTAGAGTGGACATCCCGCCGAGGAGCAGTGCGCGAAGACTCTGCAATAGCCGTATTCTGGTCGCTCGGCATGGCGCTCGGCATAATCTTCGTCTTTCTCACGCCGGGTTATACCCCCGGCCTTACAGGATTCCTGTTCGGCAACATCCTCGCAGTAACCACCCGCGACCTGATGCTGTTCGCCATTTTTACCGCCATAACCGCGCTCCTTGCCGCAATATTCAACAAAACCGTCATATATACGGCATTCGACCGCGATTTTGCCAAAATACGCGGAATAAACGTCCGTGCAGTAGAGTACATCGTAATGCTTGTCTTGTCAATCTGTGTGGTACTGTCAATAAAACTGATAGGAATAATGCTTTTGCTCTCCTTCCTCTCCCTCCCGCAAATGACGGCCGAACTCTTCGTACGCCGCTATAACGGCATAATGCTTCTTTCCGCTGCAATAGCAATACTGGGAGGGTTGGGCGGACTTGCCGTGTCGTTCGCGACGGACAAACCCGCAGGAGCCTGCATCGTATTCGTGTTGGCAACCATATATATGGCATTGCGCTGTTTCAAAAAAACAGCACAATAAAAAAGCCTTTTCGCACGTATAATATAAATAGCCGTCGAAGCATAATACTCGAAGCAAAACAGACATTTGAAGAGGATACAACCGTACATAATCGCCGTCGCTGCATTGCTCGTTGCCGCAGTCTCGTGTTCCCCCAAAAAGAATACGAAAGCCAGTCGTTTCTATCAGGGACTTACCACCCGTTTCAATGTCCATTTCAACGGATACGAAACATACAAAGAGTCGCTCGCCGGGATGCAGAACGATTATCAGGACGACTATACGCGCCTCGTGCACCTGCACCCCGTCAGTGCATACGGAAACGAAAAAGAACCCCAGCCCTCGGGCGATTTCGAGCGGCCGATAGAAAAAAGCAAAAAAGCCATACAGCTCCATTCCATAAAAAAGAAACCGAAGCGCGACCCTAAAAAAATGAGCAACCCCAAATACCGCGCATTCGTAAACCGCGAAGAATTCAATCCCTATATCCACAATTCGTGGATGCTTATGGGAAAATCCCAGTTTCACAAAGGTGCATTTCTCGAAGCCTCGGCCACTTTCGCATACATCATACGGCACTTCACATGGAAAGAAGACGTAGTAAAAGAAGCCCGGATATGGCTAATGCGGAGCTATCTCGAAATGGGATGGCTTTACGAAGCAGAAGATGTCATGCACAAACTCGGACTCGATTCCATACCCCCGTCCCTCAACGGACATCTGGCAATGGCATACGCCGACTATCACATACGCAAAGGAAACTACACCGAAGCAATACCGTATCTTAAAACATCGATAAACGCACAAAAAAACAAAGCACAGAAGATACGGCAGACATTCGTTCTGGCACAACTCTATGCTTTGACAGGCGAAAAGCAGCTCTCCTATGCCACATACGAAAAGGTGCTGAAGATGAATCCCGTATATCGTACGGCACTGAATGCCCGCATAAAACAGACCGAGGTAATGACCGAAGGCGACATGGACAAAGTAATAAAAGAACTGCTAAAAATGACCAAAAGCTCCCGTAACGAAGAATACCTCGACCAGATATACTATGCCGTAGGAAACATCTATCTGGCGCGAAAAGACACGGTAAAAGCAATCGAAAACTATATCCTCGCCAACGAAAAAAGCACCCGCAACGGAGTAGAAAAAGCCGTAAACCAGATAAGGCTGGGCAACCTCTATTTCGAGCAGCGGCGTTACACAAAAGCCCAGCCCTGCTATGCCGAAGCATTGCCGCTGCTCGACGAGACCTTTCCCGATTACGAGCTTCTCTCCCGCCGCTCCACGGTACTGGACGAGTTGAGCATGTATGCCGAGACCGTTGAAGTACAAGACAGCCTCCAGCATGTAGCGTCGCTTCCCGAAGACGAAATAATGGCGTTGATAGAAAAGAAGATAGAAGAGATAAAAGAAGCCGAGCGGCTCCAGAAAGAAGCCGAAGAACGCGAAGCCTACATGCAGGAACAGCAGGCCATAGCATCGGAATTCGCCCCCAGCTTCACAGGCAAGGCATCCGCCCCCACCGTAGGCGTAATGCCCTCGACAAGCAACAGCTGGTACTTCTACAACCCGTCGTTGGTATCGGCAGGAAAAACCGATTTCCAGCGCAAATGGGGAAACCGCAAACTGGAAGATGACTGGCGTCGCCGCAATAAAGCCGCCTTCTCGATGTCCGATTTCGAAGAATACGACTACGAAGCCGAAGACGAAGAACTTGCGCAACTCGATTCGCTGGCAATGGCCGAAAGTGCGGTCGATTCGCTCGACATACCCGTCAGCGACGAAAAAGACCCCCGCTACTATCTGCAACAACTTCCGCGTACAGAAGAAGAACTCGCCCTCTCCGACGACCTGATAATGGACGGGCTCTACAATATGGGCATAATACTCAAGAACGACCTCGAAGACTACGACGCCGCAATGGACTGCTTCAACCGTCTCGAAACCGATTATCCCGACAACCGCTACCGATTGGAGTATTACTACAATATCTATCTGATGAACATGATGGCAGGCAATACGCTCGAAGCGGAAAACTACCGACAGAAGATACTCTCCGACTTCCCCGACAGCCGGTATGCACAAGCGATGGCCGACCCCAACTATCTCGAAAACCTGCGGACAATGGAGATAGAGCAGGACACCCTTTACCGGATGGCCTACGACCGATTCCTCGCAGGCGACAATCCCGACGTCCACAAGCGGTTCGACGAATTCGTGCGGAAATACCCTCTGTCGCGCAACATGCCCAAGTTCATGCTGATAAACGCACTTGCATACGTAAACGAACAAGACATAGAAAACTTCAAGTCCGCCTTACGGGCATTGCTCGAGCGTTATCCCGAAGAAGAAACAGCCGAACTTGCTACCGAAATGCTGAAAGGAATAGCACAAGGGCGGCAGGTAGTATCGGGAACAGGAAAACAAGATATATGGACTATGCGTTTAGGAGGAGGCGGGACAACCGAAGAAGGCGCAGCCGAAATAGAACTGCCGCCGTTCGAATGGAAAAACGACGTGCCATATATGATGATAATGGCATTCCCGTCCGACACCATCGATGCCAACCTGATACTTTTCCTCGCGGCACGCTATAACTTTACGAACTTTTACATAAAAGACTTCGATTTAAGTCTGGTGTCGGGCGACGGAGTAGGAATGCTCAACATAAAAGGGTTCTCCAATCTGCGCGAAATAATGCTGTACCGGAAAAAAATAGAAGGAGCCGAAGGCATGAACCTCCCCGACGGAGTACGTAAAATAATGATAAGCGAAGAAAACTACCAGTTGCTTATGAAAGGATATTCATTCGAAGACTATCAAAAGTTCTGGGATGAAAACCTTATATTGCAAGAAACCGAAACCTATCAGTAAAAAAAACAAACCAAGCGATATGAAGCGAACAACCATACTATGGGCCGATGACGAAATAGACCTTCTAAAACCCCATGTCTATTTCCTCGAAGAAAAAGGGTACGAAGTAACCACCGTAACCAACGGGCAAGATGCAATCGACCTGTGTGCCGAAAACGCATACGATTTGGTCATACTCGACGAAAACATGCCGGGGCTCAACGGAATAGAGACGCTCGGCAAGATAAAAAGCGCGCATCCGCACCTGCCGGTAGTCATGATAACCAAAAGCGAAGAAGAGAACATCATGACACAAGCAATCGGCAGCAAAATATCCGACTACCTGATAAAACCGGTCAATCCCAACCAGATACTGCTGTCGATAAAAAAGAACCTCAACCAGAAGGAAATAATACAGGAAAAGGCCACGCTCGACTACCAGCAGGACTTCTCACGCATCACCTCCGAGATAAACGAAGCCTCCGACTACGACGACTGGAGCCGCATATACACGCGCCTCGTCCATTGGGAGATGGAGCTCGAGCAGGCAGGAAGCACCCTGTCCGACATGTTGGAAATGCAAAAACTGGAAGCCAACGCCGCATTCAGCAAATACGTCCGCAAAAACTACGAAGATTGGGTCTCGGGAAACCCGCATCCTCTGATGAGCCACGAACTGTTCAAAACAAAAGTCTTCCCTGCTCTCGACAACGGCGAAAAAATACTGTTCGTACTGATAGACAATTTCCGCCTCGACCAGTGGTACAAGGTAAAACCGTTGCTGACCGATTACTTCAATGCCACCGAAGAGATATACTACAGCATCCTCCCCACAGCAACCCAATACGCGCGCAATGCAATATTCTCCGGGCTCATGCCCGACCAAATATCCAAAATGTTTCCCGAACTTTGGGTAGATGAAGAAGAAGAGGAAGGAAAAAACCTCAACGAATCGCCGTTGATACAGACACAAATCGACCGTTACCGCAAACACTATACATTCTCATACACGAAAATAAACGAATCGTCGTATGCCGAAAAAGTAATACAGAACATAACCCATCTGACGGCCAACCAGCTTAACGTGTGCGTGCTAAACTTTATCGACATGCTCTCGCACGCCCGTACCGAATCGAAAATGATACGCGAGTTGGCCTCCACCAGTGCAGCCTACCGTTCCCTCACCGAGTCATGGTTTCGTCATTCGCCTACACTGGAGCTGCTGAAACGCATGGCCGACAACGGGTATAAAATAATACTCACCACCGACCACGGCACAATACACGTAAACAATCCCGTAAAAGTAGTGGGCGACCGCAATACAAACACCAACCTGCGCTACAAAGTAGGAAAAAACCTCAGTTACAATCCCAAGCAGGTATATGAAATAAAAAACCCCGTAAAATTCGGGTTGCCGTCGCCCAATATAAGTTCAAAGTACATATTCGCCGTAAACAACGACTTCTTTGCCTATCCCAACAATTACAACTACTATGTAGGATATTACAAGGACACGTTCCAGCACGGAGGAATATCCATGGAAGAGATGATGATACCGTTGATAACAATGACTAAAAAAAACTGACAATATGAACTGCCAAATACAAATATCCGATTTAAGCCAGATAAACAAAGCCGCAAAAGAGTTTATCAGCAACATGGGCGACAACACCCTTTTCGCCTTTTACGGCAAGATGGGAGCCGGCAAGACCACCTTCATAAAGGCCGTATGCGAAGAGTTGGGCG
Organism: Candidatus Caccoplasma merdipullorum; assembly: GCA_017694415.1. Taxonomy (GTDB): domain Bacteria; phylum Bacteroidota; class Bacteroidia; order Bacteroidales; family G3-4614; genus Caccoplasma_A; species Caccoplasma_A merdipullorum. The sequence goes on along the minus strand of JADIMW010000040.1, from coordinate 1,746 downwards.
TAGAAGAAGGAGTAAACAGCCCGACGTTCGCCATAGTAAACGAATACCGTTCCGCAACCACCGGCGAGCTGATATACCATTTCGATTTCTACCGTATAAATTCGTTGCGCGAAGTTTACGACCTCGGATACGAAGACTATTTTTACAGCGGCGCCCTCTGCTTTATGGAATGGCCCGAAAAAATATCCGAACTCCTCCCCGAAGGATGCGTAGCCGTAACAATAGAAGAGATGCCCGATACCTCCCGACGCGTAACATGCAAACCGTTGGATGCCTGACAGCAAGCAAGATTAACAATAACACCGAAAAAAATACGACATGGCCGAAATAATAGCCGTAGTACTGTTCATAATATTGGGACTGTTATCATTGACGGCATCAATATTCAACCTCAAGTGGCTCTTTACAAGCGAGAGCGGCCGGTTCTTCATAAAGCTCTTCGGAAAAGCAGGAGCACGCATATTTTACGGAGCAATAGGAATACTGGTGTTATATATGGCATACGAAGTGTTGAGAAGCAACGGGTATATAGGATAGAAGCGGCAGACGAAGACACGTCCTGAAAACAGATTCCGCGTCATATAGAGTACGGATAAAGAGCAGCGACCAAGAAGCAAGAACATATATCACGCGCCAGCGAATGAAAAAAATATGTAAAAGAACCGTCGTCTGTATAAAACGCCACAAGCTGTTAAATGCACGTATGCTCTACGACAATCCTGATACCGAGGCCAATCAAAATCAGACCGCCGATAACCGTTGCACTCCTCTTCCAACTCGTGCCGAAAAACTTGCCAATATAGCACCCCGCCAGCGAAAACACGAGAGTAACCGCAGCAATAATCGACACCGCCATAACCATATTTATTTGCATCAGCCCAAACGAAACACCTATGGCCAAAGCGTCGATGCTTGTTGCCACGCCAAGCTGAATCAGCGTTAAGGTCTTTGTCGGCGAGAAACATTCTATCTCGTCGCCCGAGAAAAGAGCCTCGTAAATCATTTTTGCACCGAGGAACACCAACAGACCGAAAGCAATCCAGTGGTCGTAATCCTCAATCAAAGAGATAAACTCCCGTCCCAGCAACCAGCCAAGGAGAGGCATCCCCCCCTGAAAAAGAGCCATCCATACAGCCACTTTCAGAGCATTGGCAAATCTGAAAGGTTTCATTACAACACCGGCAGTCAGCGAAACGGCGAAAGTATCCATCGACAGGCCGACAGCCAAAAGCAACAAAGCAATTACACCCATGCAGTATTAAGGTTTAAAATTTTTGGCAAATTCCATTACGTTGGCTGGCGGACGTTCATTGGCAAGTTCCCCCGCCATAAATTCCAGATACGGTTCAGCATGTTCATAAAACATCCGCAGGCCGCTGCAAAGGTAATTCAATCCCGGTTCCCCGTCTTCCGTTACGGCAATCCTGTTCTTCGGACACTCCCCGTTGCACAGCCTCAAAAAGCGGCACTCCCTGCACTGTTTCGGAAGCGTATTCCTTTTATCAGCCCCGAACTTCATCTGTTTATCCGACAACATCATCTCCACAAACGTCTTGTTACGGATATTGCCGAGTTTAAATTCCGGAAAAACAAAGTGGTCGCAGCAATAAACATCGCCGTTATGCTCCATTACCGAAGCATGGCCGCAGCTCTCCGCATAAATGCAGACGCCCGGAGCCTCCCCCACGTAACAGGCCAGCGCCGAATCGAACAGTTGGATATAAAATTCGGCAACGTCATTCCTTA
>JADIMW010000039.1 GCA_017694415.1 Candidatus Caccoplasma merdipullorum | reverse complement strand
GCTGTCGCCCTCGCTGCCCGATAAATGCGGTTTGCTTCGCAATATGTTTTTTGCTTTTGATTAAAGGACGGCTTTTGCAATGCAGTGAAGCATGTTTTTGTCCATTCTTCTTTGCAGCGCGAAGAACGAACCAAGAAGCGCCGCTGCGGTTATCGGGCTTTTCGCTCGGTCGCCGACGCGGCGTTTGTTTTGCTTTGCGGCGAAATATCTTTTATTTGTGATTTTTGCCCCGATATATTCTGCTTATTGTAAGAAAATGGCGTATAATTTCTGCTTTTTATAATTTTTCGGAGAGCCGTTGGTTTAAAATTTCAACAAAACCCTTTGTTCTTATAGCAAAAAGAAAGATATGTGTTGTGTATTGTGGCAAATTGAAATTTTTATCTGAAATAAAATGTTTTTTTGCCACTATTTTTGTTGATGTGCAATACAAATATCTACCTTTGCGGCATAAATAAAACTATTGGAAAAGATGACTCTTATCAATTCGCAGTTTTTGAAGGTCGTAAAGGACGAGGTCGGCAGCAAGATTGAACACAGGGTGAATATATTCAAGACCCTGAATCCCGATGTCTCTTTGATTCGCCTCGACAGCGGCGATGTGGTGCGTCCTCTGCCTCCGTGCGCCGTGAATGCTTTGGTAAAGGCGTCGAAGGAGATGGGCAATGCCTCTACGTTCAAGGGGCGCGCTCCTGCCCAAGGGTACTCTTTTTTGATAGAGGCTATTGCAAAACACGATTTCCGCAGCAGGAAAATAAAAATCGATACTGATGAGATTTTTATCAACGACGGCAGCAAGGAGGATATTTCGGGAATAGGCGACATTCTTTGCCGCGACAACAGGGTAGGGGTTATCGACCCTGTTTTCCAGACGTATGTGGAGAGCAACGTTATCGGCAACCGCGCAGGGGAACTGGGCGATTCCGGTCAGTGGAGTCATGTGATATATCTGAAGTCGGGGAAGGAGACGGGTTTTATGCCGGAGTTCCCTGTGGTGAGACCTGATGTGATATACTTGTGTTATCCGAACGACCCTACGGGGTGCGTGATGACGAAACCGGTATTGAAGAGTTGGGTCGATTATGCAATCAAGAACAAGATTCTGCTGTTGTTCGATGCTACATACGAGGCGTTTATTACCGACCCCGACATCCCTCATTCGATATACGAAATAAAAGGGGCGCGCCGCGTGGCGATAGAGTTCCGCTCATTCTCCAAAAGTGCGGGATTTACCGGCCTGCATTGCGGATATACGGTAATACCGAACGACATAGAGGGGTATTCGTTCAGCGCGGAGTCGTCGGCACGGTTGAATACTTTGTGGATGCGGCGTCAGACTATAAAGAGTTATGCTCCTTCATATATAATACAGTGCGCCGCCGCATCGCTCTATACCGAAGAGGGTCGCAGGGAAATCAGAGACAACGTGAACTATTATATGGAGAACGCTTCTGTTTTGCGGCAGGCTTTGCAGCGGGCGGGATTCAACTTCTGGGGAGGGGAAAATTCTCCTTATCTGTGGGTGGAGTCTCCTACCGGATCGTCGTGGGACTTGTTCGACCGCCTGTTGAATACGTGCCATATACTCTCTTCACCGGGAGAGCGTTTTGGGCCGAGAGGCAAAGGGTTTGTTCGGTTGAGCGCATTTGCCAACCAGAGCAAGGTGATACTTGCGGCTTCGAGATTGTCGGAACTCGACATGTGAAACTTGCCGCGATAGATGTATGTTATTTAATTGTTTATTAAACCGATAGTATTGATATTATGATGCAGACAATTCCTTTCAGCAAGATGCACGGAGCAGGCAACGACTATGTATATGTCGATGCAAACATGTTGGATACGGACATGGACGCTCTTTCGGCTTTGGCTGTAAGAATAAGCGACAGGCATTTCGGGGTTGGGAGCGACGGTCTGGTGGTTATAACCCCCTCTGATGCGGCCGATTTCGGTATGCGCATGTTCAATGCCGACGGCAGCGAGGCCGGCATGTGCGGAAATGCTTCGCGTTGTGTGGGGAAATATCTTTATGAAAAGGGTTTTACCGACAAGACCGTGATTTCGCTGGAAACGAAGTCCGGAATAAAGATTCTCGATTTGCATGTCGAGGACGGTGAGGTAAAAAGCGTTACCGTCGATATGGGCTGCCCCTCTACGGAGAGTGCCGATATTCCGGTAAATGCCCCATATACGCGGAATATCCCTGTTGCCGTAAACGGCACGGAGCGGTTTTTTAACTGTGTGTCGATGGGAAATCCTCATGCCGTAACGTTCGTATCGGAAACGGCAGGGTTCGATGTGGAGGGCGAAGGACGGTATGTCGAGAATCTGCCGCTTTTCCCGCAGCGGACAAATGTGGAGTTTGTGCAGGTCTTGTCGCCCGAGGAGATTAACATGAGGGTTTGGGAGCGCGGTTCGGGCGAAACGCTGGCTTGCGGTACAGGTGCTTGTGCGTCGGTGGTTGCCGCCGTACTCGGCGGGAGGTGCGGACGTAAGGTGCGGGTGCATCTGCTCGGCGGGGATGTCGATGTGGAATGGCGCGAATCCGACGGCAGGGTATATCTTACCGGCGGTGCGGAATGGGTGTTTGAAGGTGTGTATTTTGTTAAATGATTATTTGTTATGGTTCAGGTAAATGATAATTACAGGAAGTTGCCGCAGAATTACCTTTTCAGCGAGGTGGCGCGAAGAGTGCGGAGTTATCGAGAGGCGAACCCCGATGCCGATATAATCTCGCTGGGTATAGGCGATGTTACGCGGCCGCTCTGCAACAGCGTCATCGAGGCTATGTCCGCTGCCGTGGCCGAGATGGGGAGAGCTGAAACATTCAGGGGGTATGCTCCCGACAGAGGGTATGATTTCCTGATTGACGCGATAAGGACGAACGATTATCTCTCCCGCGGGATAAGGGTCGATTCGGATGAAATATTCGTAAACGACGGTGCAAAAAGCGCGTTGGGGCATTTTTGCGATATTCTCGGCGGGAACAACAAGGTGGGGATATGCGACCCCGTATATCCTGTTTATATCGATACTAATGTAATGGACGGCCGCGGCGGTGTTTTGACGAGCGACGGAAAGTGGAGCGATATTGTTTATATCGATTCTCCGGCAGAGAACGGGTTTATACCGCAAATCCCTCTGCAAGTGCCGGATATTATATATATTTGTTCGCCGAACAACCCTACAGGTACAGCATTGAACGGCTCGCAGCTTAAAGCGTGGGTCGATTATGCCGCAGAGCACGGTTCGCTGATTCTGTTCGATGCTGCTTACGAGGCTTTCGTGCGAACCCCGGGTGTACCGCGCTCTATTTACGAAATAGAAGGTGCCCGAAACGTGGCGGTGGAGTTCCGCAGTTTTTCCAAGACGGCAGGTTTTACAGGCGTGAGGTGCGGATATACCGTCGTCCCGAAGGAGTTGAAAGGACGCGATTCGGAAGGCGAGGTTTCGCTCAACGCGCTATGGAACAGGCATCAGAGTACCAAGTTCAACGGAACAGCCTATATAGTGCAGCGTGCAGCCGAGGCGGTCTATTCGCCGCAGGGAAAGAAGGAGACGGCCCTTACGGTAGATTACTATATGCGTAATGCCGATACTATCCGCAAGGGGCTCGAATTCGCCGGATTTACAGTTTACGGCGGTGTGGATGCTCCGTACATCTGGTTGAAAACTCCGTGCGGCTTGTCGTCGTGGGAGTTCTTCGACCGTCTGCTCGACGAATGTCGCGTTGTTGGTACGCCGGGCGTGGGATTCGGGCCTTCGGGCGAAGGGTATTTCCGATTGACGGCATTCGGAGATTACGACAATGTCTGCCGTGCAGTAGAGAGAATTAAAGAATGGAAAATATAAAATACGAACTTATTTAATTGTTGAGATTTATGAAAGTGATGATTCCTGAGGCATATCGCCCGCAGTTGGTTCCCGAAACTATGGAACAGGCAATAAAGATGTTGAAACAGAAGTTTCAGGAAGAGTTGTCCTCCAAGTTGGATTTGCGTAGAGTTACGGCACCGTTGTTCGTTCTTTCCGGAACGGGTATAAACGACGACTTGAACGGTGTGGAACATGCCGTAAGTTTCAATATTTCCGATATGGGAGGAGTAAAGGCCGAGGTGGTTCATTCGCTTGCCAAATGGAAAAGAATGAAACTGGGAGCTTACCGCATACCTGCCGGATACGGCCTTTATACCGACATGAATGCCATTCGTGCCGATGAAGAGTTGGACAACCTGCACTCGCTCTATGTCGATCAGTGGGACTGGGAACGCAGTATGACGGAGCAGGAGCGCAACCTCGACTTTTTGAAAATGATAGTGAACAGGATATATGAGGCGTTATTGTCGATTGAGCGTTTCGTTTATGCCTCATATCCGCATATAACACCGGTTTTGCCGGAGAAGATAACATTCATCCACAGCGAAGATTTGCTGGCCGAATATCCCGATTTGACACCTAAAGAGCGTGAACGTGCTGCTGCTAAAAAATATGGTGCTATCTTTGTAATCGGAATAGGAGGTAAGCTTGCCGACGGGAAGAAGCACGACGGACGCGCTCCGGACTACGATGACTGGACGACTCCCACTACCGAGGGGCATCGCGGACTTAACGGCGACATAATATTGTGGAACACTGTTTTGCAGGATGCGTTCGAAATCTCCTCTATGGGAATCAGGGTCGATAAAAAAGCCCTGCTCGAACAGCTCGAACTCGAAGGGTGTCCCGAAAGAAAAGAACTCGTCTTCCACAAGGCATTGCTCAACGACGAGATACCTCTGTCGATAGGTGGCGGAATAGGGCAGTCGCGGTTGTGCATGTTCTTCCTGCGCTGTGCCCACATAGGCGAAGTGCAAGCCTCGCTGTGGCCCGATGAGATGATTGAAATATGCCGTAAAAACAACATTATACTTAAATAAATACAGAACAGTAAAATATCAACGCCATGGATAACATTATAAGATTCGACCTTCTTAAAGAAGCGATAATGCGTAAGGCTTCTCCGGTTACAACCAACGGACGCCCTGCCGAAGATTTCGGCAAATACGTCTTCAACAGGGAGAAAATGCAACGCTATCTCTCGAGCTATACATATAAGGTGCTGACCGACTCTATCGACAAGGGACTCCCTCTGAACCGCGATATTGCCGACGGCGTTGCAACAGGAATGAAACAGTGGGCAATGGATATGGGCGCAACCCACTACACCCACTGGTTCCAGCCCCTTACCGGAGGTACGGCAGAGAAACACGATGCCTTTATCGAGTATGACGGAATGGGCGGTGTGATAGAAGAGTTCTCGGGGAAACTGCTTATTCAGCAGGAACCCGATGCATCGAGCTTCCCCAACGGCGGAATACGCAATACGTTCGAGGCGAGAGGTTACTCGGCATGGGATCCGTCATCTCCCGCATTCGTTGTTGGCGACACACTCTGTATCCCCACCGTCTTCATCTCTTATACGGGTGAGGCGCTCGACTACAAGACTCCGCTTTTGAAAGCCATATCTGCTCTCGACAAGGCCGCAGTGGACGTATGCAAATACTTCTACGATGATGTAAACAAGGTTATTTCGTATCTCGGCTGGGAACAGGAATACTTCCTTACCGACAAGTCGTTGTGGGCTGCACGTCCCGACCTCGTTATGACGGGGCGTACTCTTATGGGACACGAAAGCGCAAAGAACCAGCAGCTCGAAGACCACTATTTCGGTTCTATCCCGTCGCGTGTGCTGGCTTTCATGACCGAACTCGAAAACGAAGCTCTCAAGCTCGGCATACCGGTAAAGACGCGCCACAACGAAGTTGCCCCCAACCAGTACGAGCTGGCTCCGATATACGAAGAGACCAACCTCGCCAACGACCATAACCTGCTTATAATGTCGTTGATGAAAAAAGTAGCCCGTCGCCACGACTTCAAAGTGCTGCTGCACGAGAAACCCTTCAAGGGTATAAACGGTTCGGGCAAGCACAACAACTGGAGCATCGGTACAGATACCGGCATAAACCTGTTGTCGCCGGGTAAAACCCCCATGGAAAACCTCCGTTTCGTTACCTTCCTCGTAAACGTGCTGATGGCCGTTTACAAGCACAACTCGCTGTTGAAGGCTTCGATAAGTTCGGCAACCAATGCCCACCGTCTCGGTGCAAACGAAGCTCCTCCTGCAATAATATCGTCGTTCCTCGGCAAACAGGTAAGCGAAGCGCTCGACCATCTCGAATCGGCCGACACCGACGACGTAATCAAGTTTGACGGAAAGGCCGGTCTGAAACTCGGCGTTGCACATATACCCGAAATACTGCTCGACAATACCGACCGTAACCGTACATCGCCGTTCGCATTTACAGGTAACCGTTTCGAGTTCCGTGCCGTAGGTTCGTCCGACAACTGCGCAGAAGCCATGCTTACGCTCGATACTGCCGTTGCATACCAGTTGCGAGAATTTAAAAAGGATGTTGATGCGCTTATAGCTGACGGTCTGGTTAAGGAAAAAGCTATAGTTTCGGTAGTGAAAAGGTATATCAGCGAGTGCAAGCCTATCCGCTTCGACGGTAATGGCTACAGCGAAGAGTGGAAGAAAGAGGCTGCCCGTCGCGGTCTGGATTGCGAAACATCCGTTCCGGTGATATTCGATTCATACATATCGCCCGAATCGATAAAAATCTTCGGCGAGTGCAATGTGTTGTCGCTTACCGAACTGCAGTCGCGCTGCGAGGTTAAGTGGGAGATGTATTCGAAGAAGATACAAATCGAGTCGCGCGTATTGGGCGATTTGGCAATGAACCATATCGTGCCTGTGGCATCGCGCTACCAGTCGATACTGCTCGACAATGTAACGAAAATAAAAGAGATCTTCTCCGACGAAGAGGCTGCCGATATGGTTGCCCAGGACAAAACCATAATCAAGGACATCTGCGAGCATATAAGCGTCATAACCAAGGACGTCAAAGATATGATAGAGGCACGCAAGAAAGCCAACCGCATCGATTCGGAGCGCGAAAAGGCTATTGCATACCACGATAACATTATTACGCTTATGGAAGAGATTCGTTATCATATCGACAAGCTCGAATTGATAGTGGATGACCGTATGTGGACTCTTCCCAAATATCGCGAACTGTTGTTTATAAGGTAGTTACCAGTTAAAATGGAAGAAGAAATGAAAACCCCGGCATATATTAAAAATTACGGGGCAGGTCTTTACGACCCTGCCAATGAGCATGACGCCTGCGGCGTGGGACTGATTCTGGATATTCACGGAAAAAAGTCGCACAAGATAGTCGATGATGCTCTGAAGATACTCGAAAACATGATGCACCGCGGCGCGGAAGGCGCCGATGCACATACCGGCGACGGTGCCGGGATAATGGTGCAGATACCGCATGAATTTATACTGCTGCAGGGAATTGCCGTTCCGGAAAAAGGAACATACGGAACAGGACTCGTATTCCTGCCGCGCGATGCGGAGAGTGTGGAACATGCCATGAAGATTTTACGCGAAACCGCATTCTCCGAAGGACTGGAGATTATGGCGGTACGCGATGTTCCCACCGACAACTCGATGCTCGGCAACGGGGCGAAAAGCTGCGAGCCGACGATAAAGCAGATATTCGTCGTAGAACAGGAGCGTTCGCCTCTGTCGCTCGACGCACGTCTGTACAGGATGCGCCGCAAGGCCGAGAAACAACTTGCGTCGATGCCCGACTTTTATATCGTTTCGCTCTCGTCCAAGAACATAGTCTATAAAGGGATGCTGTCGTCGCCTCAGGTGCGCAGCTATTTCCCCGATTTGAGGGAGAAGACTTTTACTTCGGGTATTGCGCTTGTCCATTCCCGATTCAGCACCAACACGTTCCCGTCGTGGTCGCTGGCGCAGCCGTTCCGTCTGCTCGGACACAACGGCGAGATAAACACTATACGCGGAAATCGCTTGTGGACACAGGCTCGCGAGAGCGTTCTCTCCTCGTCGGAATTGGGCGACATGTCGGCGATAAACCCCGTCATACAGCCTGGAATGAGCGACAGCGCGTCGCTCGATAACGTATTGGAATTTTTCATGCTGGCCGGCATGAGCCTGCCTCACGCATTGGCCATGTTGATACCGGAGAGCTTCAACGACAAGAACCCGATACCCAAATCGCTGAAGGATTTTTACGAATACCACAGTATATTGATGGAGCCGTGGGACGGCCCTGCAACGGTGCTTTTCTCCGACGGCCGCTATGCCGGAGGCATGCTCGACCGCAACGGCTTGCGTCCCGCCCGCTATACCATTACGCGCGACGGAGTGCTGATGATAGCCTCCGAAGCCGGTGTCTTGCCTTTCGACCCCGAGAATGTGGCCGAAAAGGGACGTTTGCATCCGGGCAAGATACTTATGGTCGATACCGAGACCGGCAAGATATACCGCAACGACGAACTGAAAGCGATGCTTGCCGAGGAACACCCCTACGGGGAGTGGCTGGAGAAGAACCGAATCCACCTCGACAAGATAGTTTCGGGACGCAAGGTAAAACCCGAAGTGGAGAATTTCGACAGCATGAAAAAACTGTTCGGATTCTTCGACGAGGATATTGCGCGTATCCTCAAACCTATGGCGCAGAATGCCAACGAGCCGGTGGCTTCGATGGGCAACGATACCCCGATTACCCTCTTTTCGCATAAACCGCAACTGCTGTTCAACTATTTCCGCCAGCAGTTCGCGCAGGTAACCAATCCGCCTATCGACCCTATACGCGAGGAACTTGTCATGTCGCTCGAAGGGTATATAGGCATGATTAACCACAACCTGCTGTCGCCGTCGCCCGAACTCTGCAAAATGGTAAACATCAAGCAGCCGATATTGACAAACCGCGACATAGACATATTGAGACATATCGATTACAAGGGGTTCCGTACCAAAACGCTCGATATGACCTTTAACCTCCGCGAAGGGAGCAAAGGCCTGAAAGATGCGCTCGCGCGCCTGTGCCGCGAGGCCGAGGCTGCTGTTGCGGCAGGATACAACTATACGATATTGTCCGACCGTGCGGTAACTGCCGATATGGCTCCCGTGCCGTCGTTGCTTGCCGTTGCTGCCGTACACAATCACCTTATCAGCCGGCGTCTCCGTGTGCAGACGGCTCTGATAGTGGAGAGCGGCGAGGTAAGGGAAACAATGCACTTCGCACTGTTGTCGGGTTACGGAGCAAGTGCCGTGAATCCGTATATGGCATTTGCCATTCTCGACGATATGGTTAAGAAAGGCGAGCTTTCGTTGGATTACGCAACGGCCGAGAAGAACTATATAAAGGCTGCCGACAAAGGTCTGTTGAAGATAATCTCGAAAATGGGTATCTCTACGCTCGGCAGTTATCGCGGTGCGCAACTGTTCGAAGCCGAAGGGTTGTCGAAGGAACTTGTGGATGCTTATTTCAGCGGTACGTCTTCGGCAATAGGGGGCATAACGCTCGACGACATAGTACGCGACATAGAATATTTCAACTGCAAGGCTTTCCGCGGCGAGGAATCGCTCGGCGACCTCGGTCAGTACAGTTACCGCAAGCTGGGCGAGAAACATGCGTGGTCGCCCGAAACTATTGCGGCTTTGCAGATTGCCACCCGTTTGGGCAGTTACAAGAAGTTCAAGGAGTATTCATCGTTGGTAAACGACAAGCCGTATCCCATATTCCTGCGCGACAGGTTGCAGTATGTCTGCGGTACGCCCGTGGATATTTCGCAGGTGGAGCCGGTAGAGTCAATAACCGCCCGTTTCGTTACCGGAGCCATGTCGTTCGGTGCGATAAGCAAGGAGGCGCACGAGGCTATGGCGGTGGCAATGAACATGCTGGGCGGCCGTAGCAATACAGGCGAGGGGGGGGAAGACCCCGAACGTTTCAAACCCCGCGAGGACGGAACGTCGGCACGCAGCGCGATAAAACAGGTTGCATCGGGGCGTTTCGGCGTTACAGCCGAATATCTTGTCAATGCCGACGAGATTCAGATTAAGATAGCGCAGGGTGCAAAGCCCGGCGAAGGGGGACAACTTCCCGGGTTCAAGGTGGACGAGGTGATAGCCAAGACCCGCCATTCAATTCCCGGCATATCGCTTATATCGCCGCCGCCTCATCACGATATTTATTCTATCGAGGACCTCGCGCAGTTGATATTTGACTTGAAGAGCATAAACAGCCGCGCCAAGGTCAGCGTGAAACTTGTTTCCGAATCGGGTGTCGGAACTATCGCCGCCGGTGTGGCGAAGGCAAAGGCCGATTCGATAATAATAAGCGGTTGCGAAGGAGGAACGGGTGCAAGTCCGATGAGCTCTATACGTCATGCCGGAGTATCGGTGGAGATAGGGTTGTCGGAGGTACAACAGACGCTCGTTTTGAACAATCTCCGTTCGCGCGTTGTGTTGCAGAGCGACGGGCAGTTGAAGACGGGACGCGATATAGTTATTGCAGCTCTTCTCGGTGCCGACGAGTTCGGATTCGCCACGTCCGCGCTTATCGTCCTCGGATGCGTGATGATGCGTAAATGCCATGTAAATACTTGCCCCATGGGTGTCGCAACGCAAGATGAAAAACTGCGCGAGCGTTTCAGGGGCAAACCCGAATATCTTGTAAACTTCTTCCGCTTTCTTGCCGAAGAGGTAAGGGAGATTCTTGCCGAGATGGGATTTACCCGGTTCGAACAGATAATTGGCCGTACCGACTTGCTCGAAGTAAAGCCTGCTACGGGCGATGCGAAAATCGACAAGGCCGATTTCTCGAAAATCCTTTATGGCGCAAATTATGTAAAGGAGGCCGAACTGCATCACTCCATTTCGCAGGAGCCGCTGGCCGTATCGCCCCTGACGGGCGAAGTTATGGCGGCTGCCGCTCCGTCGCTCGAACGCGGCGAGAAGGTTACGGCCGATTTCAATATAAGCAATACAGTCCGTTCGATGGGTGCCGCCCTCGCCGGAATAATGACGTTGAAATACGGGGCGGAAGGGATGCCGCAGGATACTTTTACGGCAAACTTCTCAGGTTCGGCAGGTCAGAGTTTCGGGGCGTTCCTTACACCCGGTTTGACTTTCGCTCTCTCGGGCGAGGCAAACGACTATGTGGGTAAGGGGCTTTCTGGCGGAAAGATTATCATCACCCCTCCGCAGGGGAGCTATTTCAGGTCTAAAGCCAACGTGATAGCCGGTAACACGCTGTTGTACGGGGCAACTTCGGGCGAGGTCTATATAAGCGGTACGGTTGGAGAGCGTTTCTGTGTAAGGAACAGCGGTGCGACGGCTGTAGTTGAGGGCGTGGGCGACCATTGCTGCGAGTATATGACAGGCGGCCGTGTGGTGGTTCTCGGAAAGACGGGGCGTAACTTCGCTGCAGGTATGAGCGGCGGTATCGCTTACGTTTATGATGAAAAGGGCGATTTTGATTCGCATTGCAATATGGAGATGGTGGAACTTTCGCTTGTGGATAACAGGGTGGATGTGGATGAGTTGCGCGACCTTATAGAGAGGCATTACCGCCATACGGGTAGTGAAACTGCCCGCCGTATCCTCGACGACCCGTCGTGCATGCGCCTCTTTATAAAGGTTATGCCGATAGAGTACAAGAAGGTTCTGCACGACAGGGAGATGCAGGAACTGCAACAGAAGATAGCAAATGTTCAACGCGACTTTTAATTTATGGGAGGTTTTTTGTTATGGGAAATCCTAAAGCATTTTTGACTGTAAAACGCAAGGAGGGCGGATATCGCCCTGTTGAGGAGAGAATACTCGACTTCGGCGAAGTGGAGCAGCGACTCAACGATGAGGACCGCATGCTTCAGGCGTCGCGTTGCATGGATTGCGGCGTTCCGTTTTGTCATTGGAGTTGTCCGCTCGGAAACCGTCAGCCCGAGTGGCAGGACTTTGTATTTAAGGGGGAGTGGCGCAAGGCATACGAGAACTTGCAGGAGACGGATGATTTTCCGGAGTTTACCGGACGTGTCTGTCCTGCTCTCTGCGAAAAGGGGTGCGTATTGAATATTACGCACGAAGCCACAACTATCCGCGAAACTGAGGCTTCTATTATAGAAAAGGCTTTTGCCGAAGGGTACGTGCATCCCGTGTTGCACGAGCCGACGGGGAAGAAGGTGGCCGTTATAGGGTCGGGGCCTGCAGGCCTGGCATGTGCAAACCGCCTCAGCGCGAAAGGGCACAAGGTGGTGCTTTTCGAGCGCGACGAGTCGATTGGCGGTCTGCTCCGTTTCGGAATACCTGATTTTAAACTTAACAAGAGTGTTATCGACCGTCGTATGGAGGTTATGGCTAAACAAGGGGTGGAGTTCCGTTGCGGGTGCGATGTTTCAGACCGTATCGACGAGATTGTGGCTGAATATGATGCCGTTTGTCTGGCAATAGGGTGCGGCGTGCCGCGCGACCTGCCGGTGGAAGGGCGTCAGTTGCAGGGCGTTTATTTTGCACTCGAGTTCCTTAAACATCAGAACAGGGCTTTTGCCGCACGTCATCTGGTCGATGACGACGACCCGCTGTCGGCAAAAGGAAAGAACGTGCTTGTGATAGGTGGCGGCGATACGGGTTCCGACTGTGTCGGTACGGCTATCCGTCAGGGGGCGCTCTCTGTTACCCAGATAGAGATAATGCCTAAACCGCCTGAGAATGAGAATCCGGCTACTCCGTGGCCTTATTACCCGATGATTTTGAAAACATCGAGCTCGCACATGGAGGGATGTAACCGACGCTGGTGCATAGCCACCGACAGGTTTTTGGGCGAGGACGGCCGTCTTGTCGGCGTTCAGGTAAAGGATACCGCTACGGGCGAAACGGAAGTGATAAAGGCTGAAATGGCTCTGCTCGCCATGGGGTTCGTCCACGTGGAGCATGAAGGTATAGTAGGCAAACTCGGACTTTCGCTTACCGAGCGCAAGAATATTCTTGCCGGTTCGGACATGGCGACGTCTGCCGGTAAGGTGTTTGTCGCCGGCGATGCCACAAACGGAGCTTCGCTCGTGGTAAGGGCGATTGCTTCGGGACGGCAGGCTGCGGCCGCGATTGATAAATTTCTGAAGATGTAAAACTTTAATACGAGCCCTGTTGTTGATAATATCGGAACAGGGCTTTTTTTTGTTCTGGTATGGAGCCTGTCAAACATGAATGCGGGGTTGCGATGATTCGTTTGCGCAAACCTTTGCAATATTATATCGAAAAGTACGGTTCGCCGTTTTATCCCTTGTCGAAACTTTATCTGCTTATGGAGAAGCAGCACAACAGGGGGCAGGAGGGAGCAGGTCTTGCGTGTGTGAAACTGTCGGCGCCTGCCGGCGAAGAGTTCATGTTTCGCGAACGCGCCGAGGGGAGCAATGCCATAACCGAGATTTTCGCTTCGGTTTACAGGCAGATAGGTGATAATCCCGATATTGGCTACAGTCCGTTTCTGGGCGAGTGTTATATGGGTCATTTGAGATACAGCACTACGGGACGGAGCGGAATTTCGAACGTGCACCCTTTTTTGCGGAGGAGTAATTACAGGGCTAATACGTTGTCGTTGTGCGGGAATTTCAACCTTACGAATATAGACGAGATTTTCGGGTTGCTTTCAAGTGAAGGGCAGCATCCGCGCAGAATGGCCGATACGGCGTTGCTGCTCGAACAGATGGGGCATGCTCTCGACTGTGAGACTGCTGCCATGCGCGAGCGGTACGAAGGTATGGATTTGTCGGATGTCGCCGTCAGGATAGAGGATGAAATTTCGATTGAGAGTGTTTTGCGCAAGTGCGCTCCTTTGTGGGATGGCGGGTTCGTGATTTGCGGCCTGAGCGGTAGCGCGGAGATGTTTGCCGTACGCGACCCTTGGGGTATCAGGGGAGCGCACTATTTTATCGACGACGAGATTGTTGTGTTGGCTTCCGAACGTCCGGTCATACAGACGGTGATGAATGTCGGGGCTTCGCAGGTAAAGGAACTGCAGCCGGGCGAGGCGTTGATTGTGGGGCGTAACGGTATGCCGCGTATTTCCCGTATTATGGAGCCGCGCAGACGTTCGGCCTGCTCGTTCGAGCGTATCTATTTTTCGCGGGGCAGCGACATGGATATTTACCGCGAACGGAAGTCGCTCGGTGCAGCCGTGGTGCCGCAGATACTCGAGTCGATAGGGAATGATATGGACAATACTGTATTTTCGTTTATCCCCAATACTGCCGAGGTTGCATTCCTCGGAATGCTTGAGGAACTTAACCGTCGTCTTGACAAGGAGAAACTTGCCGAACTGGCTTCTCTTCCCGTACCGTACGACATGGAGCGTGTTGCCCGGATTATAGAGCGTCGCGTAAGGGGCGAGAAGGTGGCGATAAAGGATATAAAGTTGCGGACTTTTATTGCGGAGAGTTCCGACCGCAACAATCTTGCCAATCATGTTTATGATGTTACTTACGGAGTGGTGCGGCCGGGGGAGGATAATCTGGTTGCTATCGACGACAGTATAGTGCGCGGCACTACGCTGCGCGAGAGCATAATTTCAATTCTTGCACGGTTGAAGCCGCGCAAACTGGTTATTGTTTCTTCTGCTCCGCAGATACGCTATCCCGACTTTTACGGTATAGACATGTCCAATATCGGCGATTTGGTGGCTTTCCGCGCTGCCGTGGCATTGACGCCGCGTACCCGTATGGAGGAGGTCTATCGCAAGTGTAGGGAGCAGGAATGCCGTACTTCGGGGAATGTGGTAAATTATGTGGCGGAGATATATGATGCTTTGTCGGCGGAGGATATTTCGGCGGAGATTGTGCGGATGCTTACTCCGGCGGGCATAGAACCGGAGGTGGATATTGTCTTTCCGTCGGCAGAGTCGTTACGCTGTTCTATCCCGAACCATACGGGAGACTGGTATTTTACGGGCGATTATCCGACGCAGGGCGGGTTGCGGTTGTTGAACCGTGCGTTTATCGATTTTTATAAAAACGTGTACCGCAAGTGATTGCGGCGGAGCGGATATGAAAATGGAGGCTGCGTTTTTTTTGCGGCCTCCATTTTTTTGTGCCTGTGTCTCTGTATTGTGCTGCAATATGCAATGCCCGTCAATGCCCGTCGGCTATGCCGGAATCTCGGCGGCGGCTTTTAAAGCATGCCGCTGTCGGCGAAACTCATGTAGGTTTCGTTGCCGATTATTATGTGGTCGAGCAGTTTTATGTCGAACAGTGCGGCGGCGGCTTTTATTCTTTTTGTCAGGTCTATGTCGGCATTGCTCGGTTTGAGGTTGCCCGACGGGTGGTTGTGGCATACCATTATCGAGCGGGCGAGTTTTGCCAGTGCTGGTTTCATTATCAGCTTTACATCGACGAGTGTGGCGTTTATCGCTCCCTGACTTACCCTGAATGCGTCTATTATGCGGTTGCCGTTGTTCAGCAGTATTACCCAGAACTCTTCCTGCGGCAGGTCGGCGAGTTGCGGGTATATGTACGAATAGGCGTCGCGGCTGGTGCTTATCTTGTTGGGCAGGCTTACGTCTTCGGCTTTGCGCCTCCGCCCGAGTTCCACCGCCGCAAGGATGCTGATGGCTTTGGCGTCGCCTATGCCGTTGAAGCCGTCTTTGAGGTCCTGTACGGTCATTCGCCCGAGGTCGGAGAGTTTACCGTTTACGCTGTTGAGGATTCTCTGCGACAACTCTACGGCTGTTTCGTTCTTGTTGCCCGACCCTATGAGTATGGCTATCAGCTCGGCGTCGGAGAGGGCGCGGATGCCTTTCGTCATCATTTTTTCGCGCGGGCGGTCTTCCAGTGCCCAGTCGGTTATCGACAGTTTGTCTTTGGGGTTCATCTGCGGTATTTGCTTATTCGTACCACTTCGAGTACATCAGATAGTTTTTCGCTATCTTCTGGTTTATCTCTTTTGCCTGTTCGGGGTTTACCATTTTTATAAATTTGGCCGGCGTGCCTCCCCACATCTCCCCGGGTTTTATTATTGTCTTGCCGAGGACTACCGACCCTGCCGCTACAAGTGCACCTTCTCCAATTTCGGCATGGTCGAGCACGACCGAACCCATTCCTATCAGCGCGCCGTCGTGTATCGTGGCTCCGTGTATCGTTACGTTATGCCCTATCGATACGTCGTCGCCGAGTATCGATACCGATTTCTCGTACAGCGTGTGTATTACCGAACCGTCCTGTATGTTTACGCGGTTTCCTATGCGTATCGAGTTTACGTCGCCGCGCAGCACCGTGTTGAACCATATGCTGCATTCGTCGCCTATTATCACGTCGCCTATTATGGTGGCATTGTCGGCGAGGTAACACTCTTTTCCTATTATCGGGGTAAACCCTCTTACTGATTTTATTAGTGCCATATCGTTTTGTTTTTATTTGTCGTTTTCTTTCTTTTGGGTATGCTATACGGGTGCGCACCTTTCGGCAAGCCACAGGCGGGTTTTTTCGTCCACCAGCGGGGCGAGCTGCGTGTATGTTTCTGCATGGTAGTTGTTGAGCCATTCTTTTTCGGCTTCGTCGAGTTGCGACACTTCTATCGCTCTCGTGTCTATCGGGCAGCGGGTAAGCGTT
Source organism: Candidatus Caccoplasma merdipullorum (assembly GCA_017694415.1). Classification (GTDB taxonomy): domain Bacteria; phylum Bacteroidota; class Bacteroidia; order Bacteroidales; family G3-4614; genus Caccoplasma_A; species Caccoplasma_A merdipullorum. The sequence continues at coordinate 12,887 of JADIMW010000039.1, read as the reverse complement.
TCGAATTCGTAAAATTCACCGAATACCGTATCGGCGCGCTTTTTTACAAGTATCATGTTTTCTATCCTTATCCCGTGGCTTCCTTCTATGTAAACGCCCGGTTCGTTGGAAATGGTCATGCCGGCTCGTAACGGCGTGGGGTTGAAGTCGGGTCGGATGTTTTGCGGCCCTTCGTGTACGTTCAGGAAGTGCCCTATGCCGTGCCCCGTGCCGTGCATGTAGGTCAATCCCAGTTTCCACAATGCCGTTTTTGCCAGCGTATCGATTTGCGCACCGCGCGTGCCTGCGGGGAATACTGCCGTGGCTACGGCGATATGCCCTTTCAGTACTGCCGTGAAGTTGCGCCGTTCTTCGTCGGTGAGGGGGCCGAGCGGTATGGTGCGGGTTATGTCGGTGGTGCCGTCGAGGTATTGCCCTCCGCTGTCGAGCAGCAGGAAACCTTCGGGCTTCAACTCTTTGTCGCTCTCTTCGGTGGCGGAGTAGTGGACTATCGCTCCGTGCTCGGCATACCCTGCTATCGTGGCGAAACTTTCGTCGGTGAAGAGCGGTTGTAGGGCACGGAATTCGTGCAGTTTGCGGCTTGCGCTTGTTTCGCTTATCGGTGTTTTGCCTATGTTCTCGTCCAGCCAGCAGAGGAATTGGCTCATTGCGGCTCCTTCGCGCCGTACGGCGTTGCGTATCCCGTCGTTTTCCGTATCGTTTTTTATGCTCTTCATTAGGGTTGCGGGCGATGCGGCGAAGATTGCCGCTCCTTTTTCTGCAAGTATCGATGCGAGCCGGTGGTTGGTGCGGTCGGGGTCGGCAACGACCCTTTCCCCGTCCGGCAGGGTTTGCAGGTATTCTTCTATTGCCGAATAAGGCTTTGCCGTTATCCCGTTCCTGCGGAGGTACTCCTGCAGGGCGGCATCTGTTTTACATTTGTCGATAAAGAGTACATCCTCGCGGCGGCTTATGTATCCGTAAGCTACCGATACGGGATTGTACGGGATGTCGCAGCCGCGTATGTTGAAACTCCATGCAGTATCGTCGAGGGTCGAGAGGAGCACGGCGTCTGCCCCCAACTCTTCCGCTGCCCGAAGAAGACGTTCGCGCCGACGGGCGAACTCTTCTCCCGAGTATCGGAGCGGGTATTCGTATGCCCTGCCGTCGGGAATTGCCGGGCGTCCGTCCCATATCGTATTGAACGGGTCGAACCCGAATACGGTCTTTATCCCTTTGGTTGCCATATATTCCTTTATTTTTTCTCCGTCGGTGTAGGAGATTGTCTTGTCGTCTATTGCAACTGTCCCCGTCGGCTCGGTTTCGCATGCCGCCCATTCGTACATGTCGGGGGTTGCGGGGAGTCCCTCTTTGAAAAAGTGATATTCTGTGCCGGCGAGCTGCGCTTCGGCCTGTATGAAGTAGCGGGAGTCGCTCCATACGGCGGCTTTGCCGTGCGTTATTACCGCCGTGCCTGCCGAACCGCTGAATCCCGAAATCCATTTTCGGGTCTTCCACCTTTCGGGCGGGTATTCGCTCATGTGCGGGTCGCGGTCGGATATTATACAGGTGTCAATGCCGTTTTTTTTCATTTCCTTGCGGAGCTTTTCCAGTCTCTCTGCTATTCCCGTTTTCATGTTTTTTCGTGTTTGAACTTTGTACGGTTAATCTCCGGAACGTTATGCGCGGATTCTCCTTTCGTTTGCGTCCCGGGTTTTTACGTGCGGAACTTGTCGCTTTTTGGGGCGTGTTCCTTTGTTCGGAAGTTCCCTTTTTCGTTAGGAGCAAAGATAGTGTAAATATCGGTATATGTGTTTCGTTTTTTATTTCCCTTTGTTTCCGTGCCTGTGTTTTGTGTGGAAGAATTGCGTGCCTGCTTTCGGGCGGTATTTGTCCTATTGCCCGCGTCCGGTTTTATTTTCGGCTTTTTTCGCGTATGGAATCTGTTTTTTGCCTATATTTACGTATTGAATAGTTTTGCTTTTAAGGGTGTATATTGATTGATGGAATTGCGCGAAAAGATAAAGAGGTTTTTCGGCGTTGATATTTTGGGTAATGCTTCTGAAAAGAGGGAATTGTGGCTCGATTTCTGTAAAACCGTTGCGATATTTCTGGTCTTGTTGGGGCATGCGGTGCAGTATTCGGGAAAGTCGGGCATGGATAATCCGTTATGGACGTTTATCTATTCGTTCCACATGCCTCTTTTCATGTTCGTCAGCGGCATTTTTGTCGGAAAATCGATGAGCTTGCCTTTTGGCAGGTTCTTGTATAAGAAGTTTGTACAGTTGCTGTTGCCTGTCGTATGCTGGAGCGTGGTGTATCTCATTTTCATACATGGCGGCATATCGTTGTATTTCGAGCTTGTCAATGTGTTCGAGCCTTATTTGTGGTTTCTCAAAGTTCTGTTTTTGTGCCACCTCGCCATGTTCCTGTTGATGAAATTGTCTTCTTCGTCGGTATGGACGGGCGTCCTTGTGGCGATAATCGTTATGTTGCCCGTCGGGGAATATGAATACAGCCTTTTCGGGTTTATGTTGCCGTTTTTCTTTTGCGGTTATCTATTCGGCAAGTATAAGACCGTGTTGGTCGATAATCTGCATAAGGTGCTTTTTATTTCCTTGCCTGTGTTTATTGCATTGTTTGTCGGGTGGAAATATAGATATACGATATATTATTCCAATTCCCCTCTTGTCTCTCTTTCTCCTTTTGCTTTCGATTTTGATGCGGCATTTATATATCTCTACCGTTTCGTATTGGGCCTGTCGGGTACGGTGGCCGCGGTTCTTTTGTGCAAATTGCTGTACGACAGGTTTAAGAATGCCCGGTGTATGCCTTATTTGTTGAGTATCGGGAAGTGTACGCTGGGCATTTACGTATTGCAGACTTATGCCATGGATTATTATCTTTTCCGCATGAAACCGGGTTTCTCTTTTTGGGAGACTTGCGTATATTCTATTCCGATAGCAGTGTCGGTTCTTTTGTGTTGCTGGATAGTGGTGTGCTGCCTCGACAGCAACAGATGGACACGACTGCTGTTCCTGGGAAAGAAAGTGTGATTCTCCGTGCCGATAACGTGGTTGGCATGTGGAGGCTTTACCGACGGGAATATTTCGTAAACGGTTAGAACCTGCTGATTCTGAAAAAAATAGCTGAAAAGATTTGCATATCGCGAAAGTATGTGTAATTTTGCACCGCATTTAATCGGAAAAACTGAAAAAATTAAATATTTAAAGGCTTATTATCATGATTATAGTACCTGTAAAAGAAGGCGACAACATCGAGAGGGCGTTGAAGAAATTCAAAAGGAAATACGAAAAGACCGGCATCGTAAAGGAACTGCGCAGCCGTCAGGCTTTTGAGAAGCCTTCTGTAACCAACAGAAAGAAGATGATGCGTGCCATCTATGTCCAGAAACTTCAGCAGCAGGAGGATTAAAAAAGTCTGCAAAGTATTGCACGGTTAAGAATTTATGGTTACATTCGTAGCGTCCGATGTTTAGAAGCGACGCTGTGATGTGTGTAGATTCTTTCTTAAGGTATATGCGGTATGAGAAGAATTACTCTTCTCATACCGTTTTGTCTTATGGAAACGATCTGAAGCAGTTCGCCGCCTACCTTGAAGCGCGAACGGGGGGCGAGACCGATTTGCTCTCGGCCGATACGCCGCTTGTGCGCGGGTTCGTCTCGTCGCTTATGGAGGCGGGCGAAACGGCCAGGTCGGCCGGGCGGAAACTTTCGTCGCTGCGTGCGTTCTACCGTTACCTTGTAAAGGAGGGGCGCATGGAGGCTTCTCCGGCCGAAAGGGTGAGCAAGCCGAGGGGGGGCAAGACGCTGCCGGTTTTCGTAAAGCAGTCGGACATGGATGCCATTCTGGATGCTCCGCAGGACGGCCCGTCGTTCGCCGAAGTGCGCGACAGGCTGATAGTGTCGCTGCTGTACCATACGGGCATAAGGCGCGCCGAACTGATTGCCCTCCGCGACGGGGATGCGGACCTGGCATCGAACACATTGAGGGTAACCGGAAAACGCAACAAGCAGCGTATCGTGCCTTTCGGCGAGGAACTGCGGCGCGAGCTGGAAGAGTATCTGAGGGTGCGCGACAAGGTAACCGGCGGGGCGGCATGCCGTACCCTGTTCGTGCGGGATAATGGCGAACCGCTTTATCCGGGGCTGGTTTACAGGGTGGTAACGCGCATGCTCGGCGAACAGACCACGCTTGCAAAGTGCAGCCCCCATGTGCTGAGGCATACGTTTGCGTCGGCCATGCTCAACAACGGTGCCGGGCTGACAGGGAGGAGTTCGAGGAGTTGTTCGGCGACTGGTTGTCGGTATCCGATACTGTCTTTTCCTCCAATATGTGGGATATGAAGGAGAATGCCGAGTATGAGTCCCTGCTCGGTTTTGCGGAATCGCTTTCAGGCGGGGAGTTCCTCGTGTTCGATAAATTTGCCGACGGGTGTTTCGAGGCCATGTTGCTTGTCCAGGATATGGCGTTGAATGCCGGTGGGAATGAAAAAGCCCGCTGGAACGGCATAATGTATGCCGAAAGGGACGGCGTTTCGGTAAGCACCCAGAAATCCAAAGTAAATATGTATATAAAAGGGGCATTGCCGGATAGCATCGGGGATATGCCTCAGCAGGAACCGCAGGCGGCGTACAGCAATACCGACAATATGGAAGTATCTGCTTCATCGGGGAGAATAAAGGTGGCTATCAGCCTTGAACGCCCGTCGCGGTACAGTATAAGGGTGATAAGCCTGAATAATAACATGCAGTACGGATATACCCCGCAAAGGATGTCGGCAGAAGGAGGGTACGAGTTTGAATATCAGGTCCCCTCCGGACACTACATTGTGGCGTATACGCTTAACGGCAACCTGAACTGCAAAAAGATAATTGTAGATTAATTTTAGAAGGGAGGTAGATATGAGAAATTTCGTTTATGCTGCATTTTTTTCTATCGTTGCCTGTTTTTCGGCACAGGCGCAAGATTCGGAGTGGAGTCATGACCCGGTTTATAACTATGCCGATATTTTTGAAATGGAGTTTGAAGAGTATTCAAACCGTATAGCCGAGAGGAACGGGTGTTTCTGGATTGCAGGAAGCGACGGGCTGTTGCGCTACGACAGGGGGAGCGGCAAGGTGTACCTTTGCAATACGGAGGTCGGTATTCCGGAAGATGCCACTATAATATCGGTGGCGTCGCAGAATGGCGCCCTTTGGTTCTCTACTTATGAATACGGAGCGTATCTGTATAAGGAGAGCGACGGGGCGATGCGCCTGTATAGGCTCGGCAATTCCCTTACCACCCTTTATCTTGACTTCTGCTATGCAACAGCTTTCGACGGCGAAGAGGTTTATATGGGTTCAAACCAGAGGTATGCAAAACCTTATCCGGTTTATGGAGGGGAGTATTATCAGTGGGATATCAAGTCCTTTTGTATGATGTCCGGACCTATAGGCTGGTATATAACGGATATGGCCTTCGACAGCAGCGGGACTCTTTGGATGACCTGCAACGGGGAACACACTAATATCCCGGGTGTCATGGGTTACCCCTCGTATTTGATGAAACTTACGTCCGAGGAGAATATGGAGTTCGTGCTCTGTATGGAGAAGGACGGAGAGAAGGTGTCGGCCACGTCGCTTGCGGTAGATGACAACGACAACATATGGTATGTGCGCGACAACGGGATACATTGTTATAACCAGTCCTCGGCAACGGATACCTGGTACTGGTCGGGGAACCGCGACGATATACCCGATTCCTTTTATACGGCCTGCGAGGCGGATGCATCGGGGAACATATGGTTTACTTCTGCCGACGTGTTGTTGAAATACGACGGGACGGGGTTTACTGCATACACTTCTCCGCGGTACGATAATGCGCGGTCGATTTATTGCGAGGGGGATGTCGTCTGGGTTTACAGCACGGACGATGTCCTTTATCGCTTCGAGAACGGGGAGTTTTCCGATGTTATTGCACTCGAACCCGATTTGTCGGGGGTGGTGCAGACGGCGGCAGGAGCAGATCGTCAGGTTGGTGTAACTGTGTCAGGCGGTGTGCTTACGGTCCTTTCGGCCGATGCCGGGATTACGGGTGTTGAGGTTTGCTCCATGGACGGGCGGATAATAGTGTCGCGTGCGTATGCAGCCGGGACGGCAGATGCCCGTATCGACCTGGGGGGCTATGCCGGAAATGGCGGCGGGCTGGCGGTAGTGCGGGTTTCGGGCGATGGCTGGCAGTGCGTGAAGAAGGTGGTTTTGCGCTGACTTAGTGTATCGGTCAGCCCTGGAGGAAACGTGTGCAGCCGAAGGGCGGCGGTTTGCGTTGCCCCTTCGGCCGCATGTCCGGATGCGGGCCGAACCTGCTGATTCTGAAAAAAAATAGCTGAAAAGATTTGCATATCGCGAAAGTATGTGTAATTTTGCACCGCATTTAATCGAGAAAACTGAAAAATTAAATATTTAAAGGATAATTATCATGATTATAGTACCTGTAAAAGAAGGCGACAACATCGAGAGAGCGTTGAAGAAATTCAAAAGAAAATACGAAAAGACCGGTATCGTAAAAGAATTGCGCAGCCGTCAGGCTTTTGAAAAACCTTCTGTTACCAACAGAAAGAAGATGATGCGCGCCATCTATGTTCAGAAACTTCAGCAGCAGGAGGATTAAAAAATCCATAAAATCTTGCACGGTTAAGAATTTATAATTACATTCGTAGCGTTCGATGTTTAGATGCGACGCTATCATGTGTGTAGATTCTTTCTTAAAGTATATGCGGTATGAGAAGAATTATTCTTCTCATACCGTTTTGTCTTATAAGAACGACTTGGAGCAGTTCTCTGCTTATCTTGAAGCACGCACCGGGGGTGAAGTCGATTTGCCTTCGGCCGACATGTCTCTTGTACGGGGGTTTGTTTCGTCGCTAATGGAGGAGGGTATGTCGGCAAGGACGGCAGGGAGGAAACTGTCGTCGCTCCGTACGTTCTACAAATATCTGATAAAGGAGGGGCGGATTGCCGTTTCGCCTGTGGACGGTGTCAGTAAACCGCGCGGCGGGAAACGTCTGCCCGTTTTCGTGAAACAGTCGGAGATGGACGCCATTCTCGATGCCCCCGAAACGGACGGCTCGTTTTGCGGCGTACGCGACAGGCTGGTCGTTTCGATGCTGTACCATACCGGAATGCGCCGCGCCGAGTTGATAGCTTTGCGCGACGAAGATTTGGATATCGCTTCCATGACATTGAAAGTTACCGGTAAACGTAACAAGCAACGTATAATCCCGTTCGGCGAAGAGCTGCGAGAAGAGATAGAAGAGTATCTGCGCCTGAGGGAGGAGACGACGGGCGTGTCGTCGTGTTCCGCCCTGTTCGTGAGGGAGAACGGAGAACCGCTTTACCCCGGGTTGGTTTACAGGGTGGTTACGCGAGTGCTGGGCGAGTGGACGACATTGTCGAAATGCAGCCCCCATGTACTGCGCCATACGTTTGCGTCGGCCATGCTTAACAACGGCGCGGGACTCGACAGCGTAAAGGAGTTGCTCGGGCATGATTCGCTCGCATCGACGCAGGTTTATACGCATGTTACGTTCGAGGAGTTGAAGTCAAGTTATAAACATGCCCATCCGCGGGCTATAAAAAAAGGAGGTTATTATGGACATTAAGATTCAATCGATTCATTTCGATGCTACGGCACAATTACAGGCTTTTATTGAAAAGAAGGTGAACAAACTCGAAAAATATTGCGACGAAATAACTTCGGCCGAGGTGGTGTTGAAAGTCGTAAAACCCGAAACCTCGTTAAACAAGGAAGCTTCGATAAAATTATTGGTTCCCCGCGCCGATGATATTTATTCGCAAAAAATAGCCGATACATTCGAGGAAGCTATTGATAATGCGATAGATGCACTTGTCAAACAGTTGCAGAAAAACAAAGAAAAAACAAGAGGTAAATAAAAAAAACACCAAAATATTTTTTCAGTTCGAATTTTATATCTAAATTTGCACCCGTTTCGCGGCGGAAAATAGTGCTGCCGATACCGGGGAGCCGGTATCAAGAGTAATGGATGCTGCGATATGATTCGGACAGAATGCCTGCATGAAGGAGGCAGAATTTCCGGATCGCAGGTTCGAGGGCGAATACCAGAGTGGCCAAATGGGGCAGACTGTAAATCTGCTGTCTTACGACTTCGGTGGTTCGAATCCATCTTCGCCCACGAATATTTTGCGGGAATAGCTCAGTCGATAGAGCATCAGCCTTCCAAGCTGAGGGTCGCGGGTTTGAGTCCCGTTTCCCGCTCTTTTTTTTGGTCTCGCCTATGTAGCTCAGTGGTAGAGCACTTCCTTGGTAAGGAAGAGGTCACGGGTTCAAATCCCGTCATCGGCTCTATGCTCGGAGTATGTCGGAGCATATTTTTATTTGCTTGAATTAATAATAAGAAAGCTAATCATTTAACAATAACAACTATGGCTAAAGAAGAATTTAAACGTACTAAGCCCCACGTAAATATCGGTACGATAGGTCATGTGGACCATGGTAAGACCACTTTGACCGCAGCTATAACCGAAGTTCTTTCAAAGAAGGGCTTGTCCGAGAAAAAGTCGTTCGACCAGATCGACAACGCTCCGGAGGAAAAAGAAAGAGGTATAACGATTAACACAGCTCACGTTGAGTACGAGACCGAAAACCGCCACTATGCTCACGTTGACTGCCCGGGACACGCCGACTATGTAAAGAACATGGTTACCGGTGCTGCTCAGATGGACGGCGCAATCGTTGTTGTTGCCGCTACCGACGGTCCGATGCCCCAGACTCGCGAGCACACCCTTTTGGCTCGTCAGGTAAACGTTCCCCGTATCGTTGTTTTCATGAACAAATGCGATATGGTTGACGATGAAGAAATATTGGAACTCGTAGAAATGGAGATGAGAGACCTCCTTTCTTCTTACGAATATGATGGCGACAACACTCCGGTTATCCGCGGTTCCGCTCTTGGTGCACTTAACGGTGAGCCCCAGTGGGAAGAAAAGGTTATGGAGTTGATGAATGCCGTTGACGAATGGATTCCGCTGCCCGAACGCGACATCGACAAACCGTTCCTGATGCCGGTTGAGGACGTATTCTCAATCACAGGTCGTGGTACTGTTGCTACCGGCCGTATCGAAACCGGCGTTATCAAAGTAGGTGATGAAGTTCAGATAATCGGTCTCGGCGCAGAAGGCAAGAAATCTGTCGTAACCGGTGTTGAGATGTTCCGCAAACTCCTTGCTCAGGGTGAGGCCGGCGACAACGTAGGTCTGTTGCTCCGCGGTATCGACAAGAACGAAATCAAACGTGGTATGGTAATATGCCACCCGGGACAGGTTAAACCTCACTCGGAATTCAAAGCTCAGATATATGTGCTTACCGAGAAAGAAGGTGGACGCCACACTCCGTTCCACAACAACTATCGTCCTCAGTTCTATATCCGTACTTTGGACGTAACCGGTGAGATTACTCTTCCGGAAGGAACTGAAATGGTTATGCCGGGCGACCACGTTAATATCAAGGTTAAACTTATCTATCCGGTTGCTTGCAGCGTAGGTTTGCGTTTCGCTATCCGCGAGGGCGGTCGTACGGTAGGTTCTGGCCAGATAACCGAAATACTCGACTAATACAATTTAGTTATATATCCGCCGGTTTTAAAAGACCGGCGGAATTTACGGGTCTAGCTCAGTTGGTAGAGCACTGGTCTCCAAAACCAGGTGTCGGGAGTTCGAGTCTCTCGTCCCGTGCAAAAAATCTACAACAATGAAAAAATTACTTGCTAACATCAAGGAGTCTTATGACGAACTTATTCATAAGGTTTCTTGGCCGACAAAGTCCGAGTTAAGCAATAGTACTGTTGTGGTTATGACTGCTTCCCTCATAATCGCTTTGGTAATATTTGCGATGGACCAATGTTTTGAGCATATTCTTAGATTCGTTTACCAACTTATTTACTAAAAAAGTCGGAAGAGATGTCTGATGTAGAAGCAAAAAGAGGATGGTACGTGCTGCGTGCTATCAGCGGAAAGGAGCTTAAAGTCAAGGAATTTCTCGATGCCGAGATTAAAAAAACTGACTTGGGCAAGCATGTCTATCAGGTTTTGATTCCTACCGAAAAAGTATATACGGTAAGAAACGGAAAGAAAATCACCAAAGAAAGAAATCTTTATCCCGGTTATGTATTCGTCGAGGCTACCCTCGTAGGCGAAGTTCCGCATATATTGCGCAACACCACCAACGTAATAGGTTTTCTCGGCGGCAGTCTTACGCCCGATCCGTTGAGGCCGAGCGAGGTAAACCGCATGCTGGGAAAGGTGGACGAGCTTCAGGATGCCGACGAACCTGTTATACCCTACATAGTGGGAGATAACGTGAAGGTTACTTACGGACCGTTCAACGGGTTCAGCGGAGTTATCGAAGAAGTGAACAAGGAGAAGAAGAAACTTAAGGTGATGGTCAAGATATTCGGTCGAAAGACACCGTTGGAATTGAACTTCATGCAAGTAGAGAAAGAGTAGGAACGTGGTTACGAACGTTGCCTTCTCATCGTTTTAACAATCAAAAATAAAAATCAAATGGCTAAAGAAATTGCTGGACAAATCAAATTGCAAATAAAAGGTGGTGCAGCAAACCCCTCTCCTCCCGTAGGTCCCGCGCTGGGTTCCAAAGGTATCAATATAATGGAGTTTTGCAAGCAATTCAATGCCCGCACGCAGGAACGAGCAGGAAAAGTGCTCCCGGTAGTGATTACCTACTATACCGATAAAACATTCGATTTCGTAGTTAAGACTCCCCCGGTAGCAATACAGCTTTTGGAAGCGGCCAAAGTTAAAGGCGGTTCCGCCGAACCCAACCGCAAGAAAGTTGCCTCGGTATCTTGGGATCAGATAAAAACAATCGCTCAGGATAAGATGGTAGATCTCAACTGCTTTACTCTCGAATCGGCAATGACGATGGTTGCGGGTACGGCTAGAAGTATGGGTATCACCGTAACAGGAGAATTCCCGGTAAATAACTAATAAACTTCAATTGAAATGAGTAAACTGACAAAAAATCAAAAGATTGCGTCCGAAAAGATTGAAGCTGGGAAGACATACTCGCTCAAAGAGGCTGCCGAACTGGTTAAGGAGATTACCTTTACCAAATTTGATGCTTCCGTCGATATAGACGTACGTTTGGGTGTTGATCCCCGTAAGGCCAACCAAATGGTCAGAGGCGTTGTGTCGCTCCCCAACGGTACCGGTAAGCAAGTACGTGTTTTGGCTCTCTGTACCCCCGATCAGGAGGCTGACGCCAAGGCCGCAGGTGCCGATTATGTCGGATTGGACGAGTATATCGAGAAGATCAAAGGCGGGTGGACGGATATAGATGTCATCATTACGATGCCTGCTATAATGGGTAAAATCGGTGCGCTGGGTCGTGTTCTCGGTCCCCGCGGCTTGATGCCTAACCCTAAAAGCGGAACAGTTACCAATGAAATTGGCAAGGCTGTAAAAGAAGTAAAACAGGGTAAAATCGATTTTAAAGTCGATAAAAACGGTATCGTTCATACATCGATAGGTAAAGTTTCGTTCGATGCTCCCAAAATAGCGGAGAACGCCAAAGAGTTTATACAAACCATAATCAAACTTAAACCTACTGCTGCAAAAGGTACCTATATTAAGAGCATATATCTTTCGAGTACCATGAGTAAAGGTATCAAAGTCGATCCCAAAACAATCGATGAGATTTAAAAACTAATGCATTATGAAAAAGGAAGATAAAGCTATTATAATCGGAAAGATAGAGGCTACTCTCAAAGAGTATTCTCACTTTTACCTCGCCGATACCACATCGCTCGATGCTGAGGCAACCAGCCAGTTGCGTCGCGCATGCTTCGGCCAGGATATAAAATTGATGGTCGTTAAGAACAAGCTCCTGCATAAGGCAATGGAGAATCTCGATACGGATTATACTCCAATATATGCAGCTCTTAAAGGTTCGACGGCTCTGTTGCTCTCCAATACAGGTAATGCTCCCGCAAAACTTATAAAGGAGTTCTCGAAAAAGAACGACAAGGTAAGATACAAGGCTGCATACGTAGAAGAGTCTTTTTATGGCGAGGATCAACTCGAGACACTTGTTGCTATAAAGAGCAAGAACGAACTCATCGCCGAGGTTATCGCAATGCTCGAAGCTCCGATGCAGGGTGTTATATCAGCTCTCGAATCAGGTGCCAATACAATTCACGGAGTACTCGATACTCTTGAGAAAAAATAAACAAAATCAAATCAGTAAATCATCATTAAATTATAACTAAAATGGCAGACATTAAAGTTTTAGCAGAACAATTAGTAAACTTGACAGTTAAAGAAGTCAGCGAACTCAAACAAATATTGAAAGACGAGTATGGTATCGAGCCGGCTGCTGCCGCTGTTGCAGTTGCAGGTCCCGCAGTTGCCGCTGCAGGTGCTGCTGCCGCTGAAGAGAAATCGTCGTTCGATGTAGTTCTCAAATCAGCCGGAGCAAACAAACTCGCTATCGTTAAGTTGGTTAAAGAACTTACCGGTCTCGGTTTGAAAGAGGCTAAAGAACTCGTTGACGGAGCACCCAGCGTAATGAAAGAGGGTCTCGCAAAAGCAGACGCTGAAGGTTTGAAGAAACAGTTGGAAGAGGCTGGAGCAGAAGTTGAACTTAAATAGCCACTTCCTGATTTCAGGGTTATGGTAAAGAGACCTCACCAGAGAGGGCTCTTTACCTTTTTGTGCATATATTTTTTAAGTTCAATTAATTCTTGCGTACATGGCTTCCAACCAAAAATCCCGAATAAATTTCGCCTCAATCAAGAATCCGCTCGCTTATCCGGATTTCTTGGAAGTGCAGTTAAAATCCTTCAAAGA
>JADIMW010000038.1 GCA_017694415.1 Candidatus Caccoplasma merdipullorum | reverse complement strand
CTCTTTCTTTCTTGGAAATTCTGTACAAACCGGCTGCAGGATATTTCCTTTGGTTCATATGGGTTTTGTGGTGGGCTTTCTTAATTGTTCCTTTTTTTAAAACGACCAAAGCAAAATTGCTCCTCTTTGTTTTAAGCCTTCTCCTTTACGCTATGCCTTGGGATTTGGGCGAATATTTTTGTTTAAATATGTTCGGGAGAATGTTTGTCTTTTTCGTCATCGGGATTCTGTCTTACGAATTTAAAGAGATGATTTCAAAGCTTGCTCCTTTCGGACTCGTGATTGTCGCGGCGTTTGCCTTATCGGAAATTTTTTATTTGTTCTACCCTGATTTTATAAATACCGCCGTTTTGGAATTTATAACATCATTGTTGGGCATATACGTCGTATATGTAATTTCAAAATTTATTGCAAAACGTTCCAGCTCAACCAGTCTGCTGCTGCAAATAAGTGCAACGTCTTATGTGATTTACTTGTTACATACTACTTTCGAAGGTCTTGCAAAGGGAGTAATAGACAAAATCGGTTGGCTTGCCTCGTGCAATAACGACATAGTTTTTTCTATCGACGCATTGATTATCATAGCAATGGGTGTTTTTGGACCGTTTTTGTTACAGAAGTATATACTTCAAAAGTTCAGCACGACAAGACTGCTTTTCGGTTTAAAATAAGACAGACGACATAAGGAAAGGACGACAAAGAAGAAAGCCGATTGCGTTTCCGCAGTCGGCTTTCTTCTTCTGGTGATCCGCCTGGGGCTCGAACCCAGGACCCCAACATTAAAAGTGTTGTGCTCTACCTGCTGAGCTAGCGAATCTCCCTATGTTTGCATTCGTTTTTTCCGAAATGCGCTGCAAAGATACCTCTATTTTTTAAAACTGCAAGCATGTTTGTCTATTTTTTTATCGTTTTACTGCACTTTTATTGTTGTGTCGGGCATAATATTCTATTTATAAAAGAATTAGATATAGCCTCATTTTTTATGTCATTTCCGCCTGCCACATAGCTTTTTCTCTGATTTTATCTGTTCCACCCGTATTGTTTTGCTTGTTTTTAACTGTTATTTGCGTTTTATACAGATTATAACTATCTTTATTGCTTGTTCGACGGTTTTAATGTGGAACACCCCGAAACGCCTTGCTTTTAGCTACAACGGATTGTTTTTGTTCGACATTCTATCGCCCGGCAAGCGCATATCGGACTATCTGTTTTTATTTATATTTCTATGCTATGAAAAATTTGTTTTGTTTGTTCGTCGCCATTTTCATTTTTTCGGATACGGTTTATTCGCAAACGGAATTTGAAGATTTCCTGAATGATATTGAACAGGAATTCAACACTTTCAGAGAGGAGAGTTTTAAGGAGTTCGATGACTTCAGAAACCGGATTAACGACGAGTATATCAATTTTCTCAAAGAAGCATGGGGCGAGTTCAACGCATCCGAAGGTATAGCTGCTCCTGAGGAAAAGGAGATTCCTCCCGTAACATATCCTGAAGATGACGAGGCAGAACTTGGCATAGATGCTGCTCCTGTCCCGATTTCCATCGATGAGGTGATTCCCGTTCCGGAATCCGAACCGCAGCCACAGCCTGTTGTTGAAATAGAGGAGACACCGATGCCTGTCGATACGCGTTTCTCGTTCGGGTTCTTCGGCAATGACATGAAAGTACGACTGACCGACAAACACCGCTTTACCCTAAAGGGATGCGACGAATACAGCATTGCCGACGGGTGGAGTTTATTGTCGGGCGAAGAGTATAACAATGTTATTAACGATTGTCTGTCTATTCGCTCTAAACTGAACTTATGCGACTGGGCTTACCTGCTTATGCTCGACGAACTTTCAAATTCGTTTTTCGGCAAAAGATGTAACGAGGCGACTCTGCTAACGGCTTTTATTTACTGTCAGTCGGGGTACAAGATGAGGCTTGCAAACGACAATGTTTCGCTGTTCCTGCTTTATGCGAGCAAACATGAAATATACGACAAGAGTTTCTGGAATCTTGACGGTGAAAGGTATTACTGTTTCGGTTCTGACCCGAATAACCTGTATATATGCAATGCGGCGTATCCGGATGAGAAACCTCTTTCGCTGTTTATAGGCGGAGAGCAGGCTTTGGCTCTGCAACCATCGGAAACCCGCACGCTGAAATCCGAGAAATACGGGAACATAACGGCTTCGGTAAGCACAAACAGGAACCTTATAGATTTTTACGATACGTACCCGTCATCGATGATTAACGGCGACTTCGGTACAAGGTGGGCGATGTATGCGAACACTCCGCTCAGCCAACAGGCCAAAAGTTCGCTCTACCCGACATTGTCGGAGGCGATAAGGGGGATGAGCGGTATCGATGCGGCAAATTGTCTGCTGAACTTTGTGCAAACGGCATTCGAATACGAACTCGACGATAAGGTATGGGGTGGAGACCGTGCGTTTTTTCCGGACGAAACGCTTTTCTACCCTTATTGCGACTGTGAGGACCGTTCCATACTTTTTTCGCGGCTTGTAAGGGATTTGCTCGGGCTGGAGGTTATTCTTGTCTATTATCCCGGGCATATCGCATCGGCTGTCTGCTTTTCCGAACCTGTCGGGGGAGACCATGTTTCGTTAAACGGCAAGAACTTCACAATATGCGACCCTACATATATTGGCGCTCCTGTAGGCAAAACTATGCCCGGCATGAACAACTCTTCGGCAAAGGTCATATTGCTGGAATAACCGTGCTGTTTTAATTATTGCGTGCCGATAATATACAGTACATGGCTTGCCGTTTTGGCGGCCGCCCGTGAACAATGGTAATGTGGCGGCTGTTTTATGCGGATAACCGGAATGGGGATTCTAACCGACGGTTGCAGATACGCGCTTTTGAAAATGGATGCCGGATACTGATATTTTTCGTAATTTTGCAACTTGTACTGACAATATTTTTATTTATAATGATTGAGCACGGTTTCGATTTTTTTTACAGCGTTGAAAGCATAATCCTTACGGTTTCGATAATTTTGTTTTTCAGCATTCTTGCAGGGAAAGCGGGATACCGTTTCGGTATTCCGGTGCTGCTTGTTTTTCTCGGCGTCGGGATGCTTTTCGGCACTGACGGACTGGGAATTGAGTTCGACAGCCACGAAACGGTTCAGTTTATAGGGATGTTCTCGTTGAGCATCATCTTGTTTTCGGGCGGAATGGATACGCGTATTAACGAAATACGCCCGATACTGGCCGAGGGAACGGTTCTTGCTACTCTTGGCGTACTGCTGACCACTGCCGTTACCGGAGGGTTTATTTATCTGCTTTTTTCTCTTATACCGGGCTTTGAAACATTGTCTGTTACGGAGGCTCTTTTGTTGGCGGCAGTTATGTCTTCGACCGACTCGGCATCGGTTTTCTCCATATTGCGCAGTAAAAATGTCTTTTTGAAGGAGAGGTTGCGCCCGACTCTCGAAATGGAAAGCGGCAGCAACGACCCTATGGCTTACATGCTTACCGTTCTGCTGATTTCGTATGTAAAGGTCGAGGGCGGCGTGGTATGGTACGATGCCGCAATATCGTTTGCCGTTCAAATGGTTTTGGGGGCTGCGGGCGGATACCTGCTCGGCCTGCTGGCGGTAAGAATCATCAACCGCATAAATATCGGGAATGATTCGTTATATCCGATTCTGCTGATGACAATAGTCTTCTTTATTTTCGCTTCGGTATCGCTCTGCAAAGGGAACGGCTATCTTGCCGTTTATATAGCCGGACTTACTTTCGGTAACCGCAGGCATATTCACCGCAGGAGCATATCAACTTTCTTCGACGGTTTTACATGGCTCTGCCAGATTATAATTTTCCTTATGCTGGGACTGCTCGTCAATCCGCACGAGCTGCTGCCTGTCGCCGCAGTAGGCTTGTCGGTGGGGCTGTTCTTAATGTTTGTCGCCCGCCCGCTTAGCGTTTTCATTTGCCTTGCTCCATTCAAGAGTTTCTCCACAAGGGCGAAGGCTTATATCTCATGGGTGGGACTCAGGGGCGCCGTTCCTATCATCTTCGCCACTTATCCGATGATTGAAGGGTTGGAACATGCCAATATTTTCTTCAACATAGTCTTTTTCATAACAATATTGTCGCTGCTTGTCCAAGGTACTACGGTAACTTATTCCGCAAAATTGCTAAAGCTGGATGATGTGCCGGCTAAAAAGGCTTACTTCGATATTGAATTGCCCGAGGATATTAAGAGCGCGATGAGCGAGATTACTGTTACGCAAAACATGTTGCAGTACGGGAACAAACTTATGGATATTAAACTGCCCGACAATACTCTGGTTGTTATGGTCAAACGCGGACAGAGCTATTTTATTCCGAGAGGGAACACGGTTTTTATGGAGAATGACAAACTGCTGCTCATATCGGATAACGACGAGGAGCTGGTAAGGGCTTATTCTTCAATGGGTGTAAAGGATTACACGTTGAAGAAGAATCAAGAATAACGGAATCGCTTTCCCGATCTCTTCTTATTACAGAGACTGTTTATGCAACTGTGCCGCCACATTCTGAAACGGCATGGTGTTTTCCCGTTTTTTTCGGAAACGCTTCTTCAGGATTCGGAAGGTGTCTCGGATATATCTTTCAGGACGTATTTATGATAGTACGACAGACATAGCGACGTAAGCGGCAGTGCTATTATTATACCGATAAATCCGAGCAATACGCCCCATACCGATAATGACAGCAGTATAAGTGCAGGATTGAGGCCGACGGCTTTTCCCATAATCTTGGGTACGAGGAACAAGTCCTGTATTGCCTGAACCACACAGAACACCACAAGTACCCACATGAATATCCACCAGAAACTTTCACCTGTTTCGGCTGCCTGCAGCATGGTGAGGAGTATGGCCGGTACAAATCCTATTACCTGCAGGTACGGCACGAGATTCAACAGCCCGATAAAGAGTCCCAGAAGTATGGCCAACGGCAGCCCTACTATCGAGAATCCTATGCTGAACAATATCCCGACGCATAATGCAACCATTGCCTGCCCTCTGAAATAGGTATTCATTACTCTTTCCACGTCGTCCCAGATTCCGAATACCGTGCCTTTATGCCTGCCCGGAATAAGGCGTTTTACTCCGTTGTTTATCTTGTCGTAGTCTATCAATATGAACACGAGGTAGAGCAGGGCTATAAGCCACCCGAAAAGCGTGAACAGGAATGTTATCGTCCCCGAAAGTATGGACATTCCTTTTTCAAATACTTCGGATGCCAATGTTTTTACGTCGGCTACCGAAATATATTCGAAAACATACTCGAATCTCAAATGGTACAACAGGTAATCTTTCCATGCCTGCGGAATGAAATCGAGGTTTTTGGCATTGGAGAAATATCCTTCTATCATATGGCGGGCTCTGACTACCTCGTCGGATATTAACGGTATAGTCATAGCACACAGGCCGGAGAGAGCCAGAAGTATAACAACCAGCGTTATTATAACCGCCGCCACGCGGTTGCGTATTTTGCATCTGTTCTGAAAGAAGCAGACAAGCGGATGCAGTATATAGGCGAACAGCCACGCTGCCAAAAACGGCAACAGGACTCCTTTCAACAGCTTTATCATGAAAAAAGCTCCTGTCAATACTGCAACGAATATTATAAGTCTGACAAAACGGTCGAACGTATAAGGGCGCGGCGATTCCATATTTTTCCGGTTTTTATTCTTCCGCTAAGATAGTTATTTATAACAGATTTACATATACCTCACATACGCATTTCGTGTTGTTAAGGCAGGTTATTTTCCAATTTTCCTCATGTTTGCGTATTTACCTGACAATTGGTTGCATGCAATGGTTCTTCGCTCCGGGATTTGTCTTATTTTTGTATCGGTTGCCGTACCGCCTGTTTATGAACGGATGAAAGTTTTTTGTAATGCCAAAGAGATAGAGCGTTTGCCACAGGCAGGGTAAGGCGTGCCACGGGTTTTCTTGTAATAATATTTTTTCATGGTACGATATAATATCGGTTATGCGGTAAAGTGCGCATTTGTCGCCGCGCTGCTTTTCGGTTCGTCTGTTTTGTCGAACGCCGAAAGCATCAATGTAGAGAGCTTTGTAAATTCCGCTCCGCTAAAGGGGGCTGTGGTCGGTTTGGCTATAATAGACATGGATGCAGAAACGTTGATAGCCGGACATGATACTTATTTGCCTCTTGTCCCGGCTTCGTTGCAAAAACTTATCGTTACTTCGTCGGTTTTCAAATGTTACAAGCCGGAGGAGAGATTTGTTACGGGCATAGAATATTCCGGTACGGTAAACGGTGGGGTGCTGGAGGGCTCCGTTATCGTCAGGGGATGCGGCGACCCGTCTCTCGGCTCGGCTTTTTCAAAGCAGAAGGGGGATGCCGTATTTTACGAAATTTTGGCGGCACTGAGGAAGAATGGGATTAATCGCATAAACGGGGATATTATAGCCGACGATTCGTATTTTTCTTTTCAGGGGATACAACCGTCGTGGTTAATGGAGGATATTGGCAACTATTTCGCGGCAGGATGCTACGGCATTAATTTTTCGGACAATCTGTACCGCCTTTACGTAAAATCGGGGGCAAAAGGCAGCAAAGCCTCAGTAACCGAGTGCCGTCCCGAGATTCCCGGAATGAAACTGAACGGTTGGTTCGTTTCGGAGGGGAACGGAAAGGACAGTGCGTATATAACCGGACTGCCGTTTGTTAATGAACGCTTCTTAAGCGGCAGGGTTCCGATAAACAGGGAGAGGTATGTCGTAAAGGGGGATATTCCCGACCCTGCCTTGTACTTTGCCGGCCGTTTGAAAGCGTTTCTGTCGGCAAACGGCATCTCTTGCAGCGGAGGCATTACTACTGCGCGTCTTGCCGCCATCGACAACATGCGGATACCGGAAAGGGGGGAAACCACGCTGTTGTGCAATCATTACTCCGACAGGCTGAGCGATATTGTCAGTGTTACCAATTTCAGGAGCAACAATCTTTACGCCGAATCGCTCATGCGCTGGGTTGGCGGAGCTAAGGGGATGACACGTTCGGTTGAGGGGGGTGCAAATGCGGTGGTTGAGATATGGCGCGGCGAGGGGGTTCGAATGGACGGCATAAAAATATACGACGGGTGCGGCCTTTCGTTGCGAAACAGGATTTCGGCCGGGACGCTGGCATCGATTTTGGCGGCAGTCGGACGCAACGGCGAAATTTTCGACGCATTCCTCGCAACTCTGCCCGAGGCCGGTAAGGAGGGAACGGTAAAGATGCTCCTTGCCGGAACGCCGTTGGCCGGCAAAGTATGGGCTAAAAGCGGCAGCATGAACGGGGTACAGTGTTATGCGGGTTATTGTTGCACCGACAGGAGGCTGGCTTTTGCCTTAATCGTAAACGGTTTTTCTTCCGAACGGTGGGAGGTGCAACGCGAGATAGGCAAATTCCTGTATTCTGCCTTTACCGGGGAATAATCGTTTTTATCATCGGTTTTTATATCAACTGCCGTAGAACACGGTTGTTATGTCGAGCATCGTCCCGTCATCCTGTATTTTATACATGCGCTGATTGGTGGTTCGGGAACGTAAGCCTCCGAGCGTCTCACAGTATCGTCCTAATTTTATGTAGTTGAACGATTCGGCGTTTATTTCCTCAGGCAATACGTCCCGCCCGGAATACCACGCTGTTTTGAGTTCGGGAAACTGAGCTCTGACCTGTTTTGAAAGGTCTTCCACTCTTCGGGGTGATATGTCCCCGCCCATAAAACAGACGCAGGTTATTTCACCACGGTAGTTTTCTATTATTTGCGACAAGACGGATTCGTCGAGCGGTGTTCCGATATCCTCCCACAGCCACGGGCTGTGGCATCCGCGGCAATGGTTGGGGCATCGGGTTATGTTCAGAGCAAGTGTTACCTCGTCGGGAACTTCCTGAAAGACTATATCGAAACTGCTATACCTCAACATGTTCGGGTATTTCCTTGTTCGCTGCGGCATAGTGGCGGCGATATGCTTCGCGCTGACGCGGCAACGAGAAATTGCTGATTCGTTTCATATACCCTATTATTCGGGTCAGATAATCGATGTTGTCGCTGCCGCAAGAGGGGCATTTTTTAAGGTACCGCTTGTCGATATGTCCGCAATCGTTGCAAACGGTGTTGGGTATGTTGAACGTGAAATAGTTGCATCCTTCTGCCGCCGCTACGCGCAGCAGTTGCCGGTATTGTTTAGCCGAGAGGTGTTCCTGCAAATTCATGTGCAACGCGGAACCGCCTGTCAGGTGTTCGATGTAACGACGTCCGTGCAACTTGAACTTGTCGAGGATATTGAGGGTGTCGTCTTCTACCTTGTAGAAGTAACTGTTGTAACATTCGCGCGGCACGTAATATCCGTCTTCCCTGTCCCACTTGGCATGTTTTACGCCTACGTTCTCGGCGGGTATCATCTCGCAGTTGAAGAGCAACTCTTTTGAACGGTACTTTTTGTTGTATTTTTCTATAAGCGAGAGTATGCTGCGTACGAACGTTTCGTATTCTTCGTTGTCGGTTATCGGGATGCCGAGGTATTCGGCGGCTTCGACCAGCCCGTTTACTCCTATCGTCAGGTATTGGCGGTTTATGTTTATGTATCCGGCATCGAAAAGGGGGAGCATTCCTTTTTCGCCCAACGCTTTCAGATTTTCGTTATAGCCCGTCTGTACCTTGTGGACGAGGTCTGTTATCTCTTCGAGATATTGCAGGTAGGGTATCTTTTGTTTTACCGCATATTGCACGCAGCGGTTCAGATTTATCGTAAGGACACTCTTTGAGCCTGTGGAGACTCCTCCTGCCCCGAGGGTATAGCTGAATCCGTTGTCTTGTATTTCGTTGCGCAGACGGCAGCAGCTCGACAGGGAATCGGCATTGTCGCTCATATATGTAAAGAATGAATGGCCTTCGGCATACATTTCGGCGGTAAAGTCGGCATACGCCTTGTCTATAACGTCCTTGCCGTCGGAAAGCAGCGCCATGGTCTCTACGGGGAATGTCAGCACGGCTCTTGTCCGTTCGGCATTGAACCACTTCATGAAACGCCTCTGGAGCCAGTCGAGCCCGTTCCAGTCGGGTCGCGAGCCGTCGGGGAAGCGGAACTCCCCGAACAGGGATTCGAAATAGTGCTTGTCGTAATAGGCTATGTTCCAGAATACGGCCTGAAAGTTCCTCGCTCCGGTGGGCTGGTTTATCGAATAGACTATCTGCTCGAAACAGTCGCAGATTACCTTGTCGATACTTCTGTGCTTGCTTGATAAATCGACAACGTCGCTGCTGTGCTTGTAATAATCTCTGCCATACTCCAACCCTATGAAGTAATTCATGTACATCAGGAATTCGGGGGTGGCGCAGGCTCCGCTGAGCATGCTCGATACGATGAAGACCATATTTATAAAACCGCCGCAGAACGATTTCAGGTTTGTAGGGGCTTTGGAGTTCCCGCCTATCTGAATCGTTCCGTTAAGCAGCCACGGGTACATTGTTATGCTTGCGCAATAGTTGGCCAAACTTGTTTCGTCGTTTTTATATATGAAATGTGCGTTTAACAGATTAAGATAACGGTCGGAAAATTCTTTTCCGTACATCTCTTTTAAACGGTCGGTGAGCAAACGGCGATTCAGCCTTATGAAATTTTGTTTGGGCAACTCGCCTATAAGCGTGGCGATATTCTTGTGATCGACATTGGCATTGGCGTCGAACTTGCTGCCGGTGGCAGGATTTGCGGCATTGCAGTAGTTTATCAGGAAATCGAGTTTGTCTCTTACTTCTCTGTCTTCGTAATGGCTCTGGCGGTACAGCATGTACGATTTGGCTACCGCAAAACAGCGTTCGGCCATAAGCGCCACTTCTACCTGGTTTTGTATCTCTTCGACACTCATCCCGTCGGATATTCTGAGACGCCCCAGTATAGAGGTCATATCGTCATCGGCGGCAAATGCTCCTACCGACAAGAACGCCTTTTGTACTGCATTCTTTATCTTGTCGATAGAG
>JADIMW010000037.1 GCA_017694415.1 Candidatus Caccoplasma merdipullorum | reverse complement strand
TTCGGAGTACCGTTCATAGCATAAATATCCGAGAAATTTACAACAGCCGACTTGTATCCCAAATGCTTTAGAGGGACATAAGTCAAATCGAAATGAATCCCTTCCAACAGCAAATCGGTAGTAACAAGCGTTCTTGTACCGTTCATATCGAGGACGGCGGCATCGTCGCCCACACCCTTTACGGTTTCCTTGTTTACAAATTCAATACCTTCAGTAATATGGTCAATAAGCCCGAACTCTCCAAGTGTAGAAATTTCGGTTCTTTTCATCTCCTCCATAACAACAAAAAAATAACAGAAAAAATTAAGAAAAATATCAGTTGCGGTTACAATAATCAGCCAACCGCTTTATTATATGCGACATGCGAGGCTCTGCCGCAGCAGCAGCCCGTTGCACCTCCTCGTGCGAGCATTTGTTCACTATCCCCTCCACACCGAGGTCGGTAATGACCGACAACGCAAAAACCTCCATTCCGCAGTGGCGGGCAACGATAACCTCAGGAACAGTGGACATCCCCACGGCGTCCCCGCCTATAATTCTGAAAAACCGGTATTCCGCCGGTGTTTCGTAGGTAGGGCCCTGTCCGCCAACATACACACCCCGTTTTAACGATATGCCGGCTTCGGAGGCAATATCAAAAGCCTTTTCAACCAGTCGGGGAGAATAAGCCTCGCTCATATCCGGAAATCTTGTACCGAACGAGTCCAGATTACGCCCCCTCAGCGGGTGTTCAGGAAACAAGTTGATATGGTCTGTGATAACCATTATGTCCCCGACGGCAAAAGACGGATTCATCCCGCCGGCTGCATTCGACAAAAACAGATGCCTTATACCTGTTCTGGACATTACCCTTATAGGGAAAGTAACCGTTTTCATGTCGTAACCCTCGTAAAAATGAAAACGCCCCTGCATTACCATAACAGGAGAGCCGTCGAGTCTGCCGCAAGACAATATCCCGCTATGCCCCTCGACAGATGAAACAGGAAACCCCGGAATATCCTTATATGCAATACTTTTGACGTCGGTCAGTTCATTCGCAAGATTACCCAGTCCCGAGCCGAGAATTATGGCCGTAGCAGGAATAGAACCGAAAAAATCGGTTAAAAAATTCGCGCAGTCGTCGATGCGCCTTATATACTCGTTCATATAAGAATATTGTTAGATTTGTCCGACGGCGAAACACTCCTGCCGCGGCGGTTCGAAAATACAGCGTATTTAATATACTTCGATAAAGCAACGGCATCATCCTCAGCAAAAAGCGTCCTTACAGGCAATACATATATGTCGTTCCTTATACTTTTGGGAAGTTTCATACAAGAGAGTCTGGCCGCATCCTTTTCCGTAACCACAATGTACGAAGCCCCCGGCGATTTTTCCTTCATCTGCAAGAACCTGTTCTCAATCAATTTAATATCCTGCTTGTTAAAATCGTGGTGGTCGCCGAAATGAATAGTCGAGGTGTTTTTGCAGAAAGAACGCAAATATCCGTCGAAATGCTTAGGATTGGCAATGCCCGAAACGGCAAGAATACGCGGGTTGATGCCGAGATTCCTTACCGATAACTTTTCCGACAAATCATAACTCCCGTTAGCAGACAACTTCACCATGTCGTCGTAACATTGAGTAGAAAAGAACAGTCGCTGGTAAGGATATAAATTCATTTTCTTAATCAAAATCCTCTTGTCGATAGGTTTCAAATCGTCCGGACATTTGGTGACGATAATAATGTTGGCCCTGTATCTTGCCGAAGGAAATTCCCTTAGCCTGCCAAGAGGAAGCAGCTTGTCGTCAAAAAACAACCTGTTATAATCAGTCAGCAAGATTGAAACAAGCGGCGACACATACCGGTGTTGAAACGCATCATCCAGCAGTATGACGTCTATTTTAGGCTCAACCTCCATAAGCATTCTTATCCCCCTCCGCCGGTCGGCATCCACAGCAACCGTTACATCCGGAAACTTCTTCAGAATCTGAAGAGGCTCATCACCGATATCAGATACCGTAGAATCTTTCGTTGCAAGAACGAACCCTTTACTGTCGCGTTTGTATCCGCGGCTCAGCACGGCAATCCTGTAATCTTTCGAAAGAGCCCGAATCAAAAATTCTATCATGGGCGTTTTCCCCGTACCCCCAACGGTAATATTCCCGACCGAAATTATCGGTATATCAAATTCCTCCTGTTTAAGAGTGCCCCAATCGAACAACTTGTTGCGCAGCCATACAACAAAACCGTATATGGGGACAAATATAGCAAGGAGCCACTTTAGTTTCATACCAGAAGACAAGTATTGCAAAAGAGATTACAAAACAACCCGAGGCAATACGACAAAACATACAAAGTCCTACACTCAGGTTGAATAAAATCAGAAAATTAAAAATTAAACAACTATCATATAAACGATAATCATCTGCCAAAGTTAAACAAATAAGGATTTAAAAGCAAATAATATCCATAAATAGGCCATCCAAAAAAATAAAAAACACCCAAGCATACATAAGAACACAAAGCAACACAAAAAAAATAATCAGCATTATATATGTAATAATAAGAAAGTTGTACCGGCAAAAAGCAAATTTGGGATATGTCGTAACTGCTGCGTTATATGTATAAATATACAAAACAGTGCGTCTCCCCGAGCAAGTAAGCCGTACGTTGCGGATAATAACCATCGGGTCTTACGACAGCTGCCCGTGTGCCGGAGAACATGTAGGCCATACAGGCGAGATAGGCCATTTCAAGATAATCGGCCACAGCTACACCCCGGGGAAACTGCGCATCCGGTACAAATTGGGCGAATGACCCCCGGAGAATCCGTTCGCTCCCCGGAGTTTCACCAAACGGCAATTCTGCCGAGTTTGAGGCACGGCAGCGGGAAAAGGGGAAAAAAGGGGGAAAACGGGCAAAAATATAAACGAGTAAGAGTTAAGGCGTTGCGCATTGCTAAACATTTTTTAACAAAGAAAGTTAGTAAAAAATTTGGAGGGAGAGGGAAAGGGGCTATATCTTTGCACCCGCTTTCGAGAACGAACGGAAGCGACAAAGATTGATCATTGAACAGTTGAAATAGACAAAGTAGTACGAGACGAGTAATAACAAGTCAACGTCAAAACCGGCGAAAAAACCTATCGGGCTACGGAGCAACGTTGTTGTATAACAGAGAAAAGAAATAAAAAAAAGATATACAGCGAAGAGTTTGATCCTGGCTCAGGATGAACGCTAGCGACAGGCCTAACACATGCAAGTCGAGGGGCAGCGATTATATAGCTTGCTATATAAGTCGGCGACCGGCGCACGGGTGAGTAACACGTATGCAATCTACCTGTAACAAAGGGATAACCCGGAGAAATTCGGACTAATACCTTATGATATCAAAAAGTTGCATGAATTTTTGATTAAAGATTTATCGGTTACAGATGAGCATGCGGATCATTAGCTAGTTGGTAGGGTAACGGCCTACCAAGGCGACGATGAATAGGGGTTCTGAGAGGAAGGTCCCCCACACTGGTACTGAGACACGGACCAGACTCCTACGGGAGGCAGCAGTGAGGAATATTGGTCAATGGACGGAAGTCTGAACCAGCCAAGTCGCGTGAAGGAAGACGGCCCTTAGGGTTGTAAACTTCTTTTACTTGTGAGTAAAGTGTTTTACGAGATAGAATATTGCAATTAACAAGAGAATAAGCATCGGCTAATTC
>JADIMW010000003.1 GCA_017694415.1 Candidatus Caccoplasma merdipullorum | reverse complement strand
AGTTGAAGGCGATTGTGCGTATGACGTAGGCGGAAATAAATTTAATATGATTTATGTTCCTGAAGTCGTTGTTCAGCAAACGGTGGATCAGAACCTCGACAGTTTGAAATTAGTGGTAAATCCTTCTTATTACATTATGCAGACTGAAGTAACGCAAGGTCTGTATATGTATGTTATGGGAAGTAATCCCTCGCAGGAAGGTTATATAGGTACTAATCTGCCGGTGAATTATGTTAATCTGCACGATTGCGACAAATTTGCAAAAGCTTTGTCTTCGCAAATGGGCAAAACCGGCAACCAAAGATTCCGTGTTCCCTCGTCGAGAGAGTGGATTATTGCAGCGCGCGGCGGAAGTCTTGCCAGTACGACGGAGTATTCAGGTTCCGACGATTTGACTTCTGTAGCATGGTATAGCGGAAACAGCGACGGCCATATCCATACTATCGGATTGAAGGCTCCCAACCAGTTAGGTCTGTATGATATGTCAGGTAACGTATCGGAGTGGGTAAACGATTCGCGTGTCGATATCGCGCAGTCTCCCACATCTGCAAACGGTTCCACCTATGGAGGTAATTTCTCCTCCACTACGACAATGTGTTCTATAAGCGGAACATCTTCCACATTGACTTCATCTACCTCTTCCGCAAACAATACACATTATACAAATGGTGTGCGTCTGGTTTCATCAGCTGCAAGCGATACTCTCCTGCGCCTCTCCGATTTCGATCAGGCTGCCGGCGATTACAAATGGAAAGTAGTTCCTAAAATAAACGGAACAAACGCAGTATTCAATGTATATGACAATCTCGCAACAGGAAGTACAGCTCCCAAATATACGATATCGCTCGATCTTGTCAGCAATAAGACAATATCAGCTTGGGAACTCTTCCCCGAGAACTATTATATCCTGTATGCCAACGAGTCGAATCAGGACATAACAGGTACTGTATTGGATGTTGATAACAATACGACATATCAAATTGAATCTGGAGTTATGGCTATTTATTCAGGAAAACAACCCGGTAGCAGAGGATTCCTTAATATGAACGGTATGACGCTTGTTGCCAACAATGGCGCAGTTGTTAAATCACTCGTAGGTGCAAGACAGCTTTCGATAAGCGACTTTGACCTTGCAGAAGTTGCAGCTATTTATCCTACGCTTGATGCAAATGATGCTACCGGTCGTACATGTATATTTAAAGCAGAAAACGCAACTGGTGCAGAAATGGCAACCGTTACGGCCACATTGACTGCTTCGGCTCCTATTTCGAGTTGGAATTTCTATCAGGCAGCAACTTTGAACCTAGGTTCAGATGTTACCGTAACAGCGACGACTCCCGACGGTGGTTCTGCAGAGTTTACGGTAGGAACATTGGAATTCCTTACTGAAGCAAAAATCAGTTTTAACGCAACGGGAACATACAATGGCGAAGTATATGACGTAACGACTGTAAATACAACAGGTAAAGCTCTTAATCTAACAACATATAACGTCGAGGGTGTAACCGCAGTAGCAACAGTTACGCCGGATAAACCGTACGAATGTACCGTTGATTTTGGTTCAAAAGGAAAACTGATAATGGTGCTGAAGAACCAGGATGCAACATGGCAGTTCCCCGCAACAGGTTTCAAGAATTACGACATGGACGTTGACGGTAACGCATTGGGTTCGGCAGATAATTACATAACCGAAGCAACATTTGTTTCGGCAGACGGAACTGTTTCCGGAGCCATAAATGCAGGAAGCATAACATTCGGTTACAATACAGTTAAACCCAATCTGACAGGATGGGTAAACGGAAAACTTCAGCAAATGGCTGGTTCGGTTTCTTTGACAGTGCAGTAAACAAAACAGTAAAAATAAGGAAAGGGGAGGAACAAAATTTCTCCCCTTTCTGTTTTTATGACCAACAAGCAAAAAACAATAATCGGAATTATGAATACAAGCAGCTTTGTTGTAGGAATAGGCGAAGTGTTATGGGATGTTTTTCCGGAAGGAAAACAATTAGGCGGAGCGCCGGCAAATTTCGTATATCATGTAACCCGGTTTGGGTGTCAGGGACTTTTGGTAAGTGCTGTCGGCAAAAATGATGCATACGGCGATGAGATATGTGAAGCCCTTGGCGAGCGCAATATTAAGTCGTTAATAGAACGGTTGGAATATCCCACAGGACGAGTACAAGTATCGCTTGATAAATTCGGAATACCCGAGTACGATATAGTAAAAGATGTGGCGTGGGACAATATTGTTTTTACAGAAGAATTGGAGTCGATAGCACAAAAGACCGTAGCCGTATGTTTCGGTTCGTTGGCACAGCGAAACCCGGTATCGCGAAAGACAATCATGAAATTTGTCGATGCCGTACCAGATACTCCTGCTTCGTATAAAATATTCGATATAAATCTGCGTCAGAACTTTTACGACAAAGAGATATTGGAATATTCCATTAAGCGTTGTAACATATTAAAGATAAATGAAGAAGAACTACTGAAATTAAGAGATTTGTTTTACGACAAATCAATGCCTGACTATGAAGTCTGCAATAAATTAAAGCAGGATTTTTCGTTGAAATACCTAATTCTAACGCGTGGAGCTGAAAACAGTTTTGTATATGCAGACGACAAGATTATTTTCCGCGATACCCCTAAGGTAAATGTTGTAGATACAGTAGGAGCCGGCGATTCTTTTACGGCAGCATTCGTTGCATCATTGTTGAACGGAGCAGATGCTGAAACCGCACATACCGTAGCCGTAGAGACTTCCGCATACGTGTGCACGCAACAAGGCGCAATGCCTGAAATGCCAGTGAGGTAAATCAGGCCTGTTATACACGAAGCAATTCATCTGTCATCTCGTTTGGTGTGCAGATAAAAAAGCAGGACATAAAAATCCGAGAGATAGTCTGTTTGAAAAGAAAACAGCCGGTTTGATTTAAGTCGGTTTTTTTACATCCGCTATTTGTCATAATATAACTGTGCAGAGGAGCAGAGCTGTAACTGTATCAACAAACAGTATAATAGTTGTTTGTCGATTCCAACGCTCAATAAATAGTGTCCGCTTGTTTTGGTGCCTATAAAAATGGGGAAGCAGCTGTATGGAGTAACATATATCAAACCTAACGATAGGCTTCAATATGCAGCCGTGCGGTATTGTAAGATAACAAGAGCAAGATACGTTATCTGTTTAATTAGTATATGTGGGTTTGAGAAAACTTGTTATCATACCTGCGGCGGCAATATAGGCAATTAGTCTCTTACCTCATGGCTCTGTGTGATGATACACCTTTGCTTGCCGTATTTAGCATGAAGCAGAATAATAAAAAATCTATGTGCAATACCGCAATATCTGAAATTCGCCAGAAATTATTGTCATGTGTGTAAAATGGAAACAGAGCGATTCAATATTTTCTGAATCACTCTGTTTCTTCGGGTGAAAGATGGGGCTTGAACCCACGACCTTCGGATCCACAATCCGACGCTCTAACCAACTGAGCTACGTTCACCATTTATATTGTCAGGGACGGTCTAATCAAAAAGAGTCTGTCCGTCTTAACGGGTGCAAAGGTATAGTATTTTTTTATTCCTTGCAAGAGCAGGTGCGTTTTTAATCGTAAAAATATTCTTTTACATCCGGACTGTTATTCTGCCGGAATATCTTATCCGCTTCAGTAGCATAGTTCTCAATATCCGACCTCAGCCTTTTGGGCAAATTCACATTGCTGATATTGCTGCTGTCGGCCGCAATAACCTTATATGGCATTCCCGGGTATTGCGCAGGGCGTTGAGTGAATATTTTGGCATATCTCGGAGATGTTATAATTACAGAATCGTTTTTCTTTTCTAATTCAAATCGAAAAATAATACTGCCCATAGTCATTTTTGTCTGCATGTTCGATATGAAGTTGCCGAGAGAATAAAGCGTGATATTGTCGATATTACCGTTTTTGTCAGTTTCGGTTACTATCGGCTGAATAACGTGCGGATGCGAACCTATTATTATTCTTACACCCGATTTGTGCAGCCATTCGGCAAGAGCCTTTTGTTTTTTGTTAGGGAGAGTCTGGTACTCGTCCCCCCAGTGCAAAGCCGCGATAATTATGTCGGCATCCAAATCCTTTGCCGCATTTATATCGCGTTTAATCAGTGCCGTATCAATATAGTTTATTATACATCCGGCTTTTACAGTTATTCCGTTTGTTCCGTACGTGTAATTAAGCAACGCAATACGTATCCCTTTGCCGGTAATCATAAGGGGAGTATTAATCCTTCTGGTTACCGAGTTCTTGTAGCTGCCGGCATGTCTGACACCTATCGAGTCGAGAGCGGCGATCGTCCTTACAGTCCCCTTTGCCCCCTTGTCCAAGATATGGTTGTTTGCTGTCAGGAATATATCAAATCCGCACCGCTTCAATGCTCCAGCAAATTCATCGGGAGCGCTGAAGGTAGGATACCCCGTGTATGGATTTCCGCCCAACGGAGCTTCCAGATTTACAATTGCAATATCGGCCGAAGAAACCTCGTCTTTTATATCGGAAAAATTGTCGTCATAAAAGAAGCCTCCGTCGCTTTTGCGGGCATTCTCTATTTGAGCCTTATGCTGCATGGCATCGCCGGCAAACAGCAGAGAGAGTTTTTGCGATGTTACATTCCCCGAAATTGTAGCGATAGCGAAAGCAATAATAAAAGAGAGTCTTTTTTTCATCCGATAACTGATAAAAAAGGTATGCGGGCGTTTTTAGCAAGCCGGCATACCTTTGTTAATACGTATTATATCAAACAGTCGCTTTTTGGGGCGAAATAGCTTAATCCATATAGATATTATCCGTAAATCACTTTTTTACCTGCCAGCAGAGTATTCCGCATCAGCGATACGATTGTCATTGGTCCAACGCCTCCGGGCACCGGTGTTATATACGAACAGAGCGGGGCGACTTCGTCAAACTTGACATCACCCGTGAGTTTGAATCCCGATTTGGTTTTGTCCGAAGGAACGCGGGTAGTACCTACATCTATTATAACAGCACCCTCCTTAACCATATCTGCCGTTACAAACTCGGGAGAGCCGAGTGCGGCGATAATTATGTCGGCCTCGCGACATATCTCCTTTAATCCCTCCGAACGGCTGTGGCATACGGTAACAGTTGCGTTTCCGGGATAGCTTTTCTGCATCATGAGGGTAGCGACAGGTTTTCCTACAATATTGCTGCGGCCGAGAACAACACATCTCTTCCCTTCCGTTTTAATATTGTAGCGTTTAAGCAGTTCCATTATTCCGGCCGGAGTTGCCGAAACGAAGCAGGGCAAGCCTATCGACATCCTCCCTACGTTGATAGGGTGGAATCCGTCCACATCCTTGCGGTAATCTATGGCCTCAATTACGCGTTGTTCCGATATGTGTCGCGGAAGCGGCAGTTGAACGATAAAGCCGTCTATGTCCGAATCTTCATTAAGACGTTTTACCTCTTGCAACAGTCTCTCTTCAGTTACGTAATCCTCAAAGCGAATCAGAGTCGATTTAAAACCACATTCCTCACATGCTTTCACTTTGTGAGCCACGTAAGTTTCGCTTCCGCCGTCATGACCTACGAGTATTGCGGCAAGATGCGGCCTTTTACCCCCTCCGCTTACAATTTCTTCAACCTCTTTGGCTATTTCGCGTTTTATTTCGGCTGCTACAGCCTTTCCGTCAATCAGTTGCATGATATTATCTTCTTTTTAAGTTCCGCATTGTCTGCATCGGATTCTTGCTTATCTTGTGCATCATTTTGCGAGTTGTTTCGAACTGTTTTATTACGCGGTTCACTTCCTGTATGGGAACACCGCTGCCTTTGGCTATTCGTTGCCTGCGGCTGCTGTTTATCAAATCCGGGTTTCTCCTCTCGGCAGGAGTCATTGAGCCTATCATGGCTTCTATGCTTTTAAACGCATCGTCTTTTATGTCTATATCCTTTACGGCTTTTCCAATTCCGGGAATCATCGCAGCCAAGTCCTTAAGATTTCCCATCTTCTTTATCTGTTGAATCTGACCCAGAAAATCGTTGAAGTCGAACTGGTTTTTTGCAATCTTCTTTTGCAGTCTGCGAGCTTCTTCCTCGTTGTATTGCTCTTGAGCCCTCTCGACAAACGATACAATGTCGCCCATTCCCAGAATCCGGTCGGCCATACGTTCCGGGTGGAACACGTCGAGAGCCTCCATCTTTTCTCCGATACCGATAAACTTTATCGGTTTATCAACCACGGTACGTATGGAAAGAGCCGCACCGCCGCGTGTATCACCGTCGAGTTTTGTCAGGACAACGCCCGAAAAATCCAATCTGTCGTTAAATGCTTTTGCCGTGTTTACAGCATCCTGACCAGTCATGGAATCGACGACGAAGAGAATTTCGTTAGGATTCACCGCATCCTTTATTGCCTTAATCTCGCGCATCATCTCCTCATCCACGGCAAGACGGCCGGCGGTGTCTATTATTACGGTGTCATAACCTGCGTTACGCGCATGTTTTATGGCATCCTTAGCTATAGCCACAGGGTCTTTGCTCGCTTCGTCGCAATAAACCGACACGCCAATTTGTTCACCTATAACTTTCAACTGTTCTATGGCGGCAGGGCGGTAAACGTCGCAGGCCGTCAATAGAGGGCGTTTACCCTTTTTCCCTTTCAGCATCAAGGCAAGTTTTCCGGAGAACGTGGTTTTACCCGAACCTTGCAAGCCCGACATAAGTATTACGGTGGGGTTACCCGATATATTGAAATCGGCGGCTTTCCCTCCCATAAGCAGGGCAAGCTCGTCATGAACGAGCTTAACCATCAGTTGTCCCGGCTTTACAGCCGTAAGGACGTTCATGCCGAGAGCTTTTTCCTTTACCGTATCGGTAAACTGTTTGGCCACCTTGTAGTTTACGTCGGCATCCAAAAGAGCCTTACGAACATCTTTAAGAGTCTCCGCTACGTTTATTTCGGTAATTTTACCTTCACCCTTTAATATCTTAAATGAGCGTTCTAAGCGTTCGCTTAAGTTTTCAAACATATTGTATATCGATTTTTGGTGTTATAACAAGCCGGCGGCGTATCGGTATAAAAAGCAAAATCGCCTATTACGGTAAGCAGGCTTTACATCCGCCGATGTCATCCTGTCGTACAGCAATCGCTTATTCCTTTAATTAGCATTGCGCATCCGTAAGATGCGTAATCGTTTGAGGCTTGATACCCCTCCGTACTGGTTTATGTTATTCAGTTATCAATTTATTGCTCTTTCCCTGAGGAAAAATAACTTTAGGATTAAACGATTTGGCCTCGTCCATATCCATCATGGCATACGCCATGATAATAACTATGTCGCCGGGCTGAACAAGACGGGCAGCCGCACCGTTCAGGCAGATAACGCCGGAGCCTCTTTCACCCTTTATCACGTAAGTCGTGAATCTGGCCCCGTTATTGTTATTGACTACATGTACCTTTTCATTGGCGATTATACCTGCAGCATCCATAAGGTCTTCATCAATAGTGATGCTACCTATGTAATTCAGATTTGCTTCGGTTACCGTGGCACGGTGTATTTTCGATTTCAGTACCTCTATAAACATATCCGGTATGTTTTAATCAATATCAGTTCCGTTTATATGTAATGTTGTCAATAAGTCTGACCTCGCCACAGAAAACGGTAATGCATCCCACTATGTAATCGGCCTCGTTCCAGTCTTGCACCGGCATCAGAGTCTTGCCGTTTACAATTTCGTAATATTCCACACGCATCTGGTCGATGCCGTTGAGCGTGTCAATAACGAATTTAATCGTTTCTGCAACCGTATGAGATTCTGCAAATTTACAACTTTTGCACAGAGTTTCCCATATTTGAGGCGCATTTTTTCTCTGCTCGGGCGACAGGCGTCTGTTCCTGCTGCTGAGAGCCAATCCGTCCTCCTCCCTGACTATCGGTACAGCCACGATATTTATTTTGTCCAAGCCAAGTTCTTTGGCCATGCTCCTAATGACGGCAATCTGTTGAAAATCCTTTTCGCCGAAATAAGCGTTGTCCGGTTCGGCGGCATAAAAGAGCTTGCTGACAATCTGTGCCACGCCGTTAAAATGACCCGGGCGGAACTTTCCTTCCATAACTTCAGCCACTGGGCCCAGATTGAAAATTCTGGTATCCTCTACAGGATACATCTCTTCAACCTCGGGGGCAAAAACAATGTTGCAACCAGCCTCTTCGAGCAGTTTGCAATCTTCCTGCGGAGTCCGCGGATAAAGTTGTAGGTCTTTTTTGTCGTTGAACTGGGTGGGGTTTACAAAAATCGAAACCACGCAGCAACCGTTTTCGGCAATACATTTTTTTACGAGTGAAATATGACCGTTATGCAAAGCTCCCATTGTGGGGACCAATCCAACCGAATCCCCGTTATCTCTGAATTTTTTTATTGCCTCTTTCAGCGAGGCGACAGTCGAGACGATTTCCATTTTATAAATTTACAAAAAACGCTGCAAAGTAAGTAATTTATACTCATATATAAGGTCTGTTATGCTTGAAAAAAATCTCTCCGCCGCAGCAAAATAATAAGGCCGTAACAGTATTCGTCCATATAAAGTTTTGTTTTATAATTATTTATAGGAGTTGTAGATATATATAACAAAAAATGACAAAACGTTTGGTTAATCCACAAAAAAAAATTATTATCTTTGCAGTGTCGAATTTTTCTGCTGTTATAGCTTGTCCGACAGATACAAATCCTTGAGTCATGAGGATATGTTTCGAGGAGGTTATACAGAACGTTCTGCTGCCAATCGATTCCGTGTGCGCTATTACGTTACGGTATATCCAGACAATCTTTGCAGAATAAAATCTAATACCCGTATGAAAGTGACCAGAGTGCTTGTCGTAGCCCAAGAGATTTATCCATACTTGCCGAGTTCTGAAATAGCAGATAAGTGCAGGGGGTTATTATTGGGCTTACAGGAAAAAGGGAGAGAAATACGCACATTTATGCCCCGGTACGGCGTTGTGAACGAACGTCGCAACCAGTTGCACGAAGTTATACGGCTTTCGGGCATGAACTTGATAATAGACGATACCGACCATCCGCTGATAATAAAAGTGGCGTCGATACCGTCCACCCGCATACAGGTATATTTTATCGATAACGAAGATTATTTCCAGCATCGCGACGTATTGTCGGACCAGACGGGGAAAGAGTATCCCGACAACGACGAAAGAGCGATATTTTTCGCTCGCGGAGTAATAGAAACAGTTAAAAAACTGAGGTGGACTCCCGACGTTGTTCATTGCCACGGGTGGATAACCTCTCTGATACCGTTGTACATAAAGAAGTGTTATAGCGACGACCCGTCGTTCAGAGACTCCAAAATAGTATATTCGGCATACGACAGCTGTTTCAGTTCGCCGCTGGATATCCGGTTCATGGAGAAGCTGTCGATGGACGGCATCTCCCCC
The DNA here is from genome assembly GCA_017694415.1 of Candidatus Caccoplasma merdipullorum. Taxonomy (GTDB): domain Bacteria; phylum Bacteroidota; class Bacteroidia; order Bacteroidales; family G3-4614; genus Caccoplasma_A; species Caccoplasma_A merdipullorum. The sequence continues at coordinate 70,127 of JADIMW010000003.1, read as the reverse complement.
GAAGAGACAGGATTCCCTGCCGGAACCCCTCTGACATGCGAAGATATGGTTAAGTTGGCCGTAAAATATTCCGACGGAGTAATTGCGGCATCCGAATCGCAAGCCACACTGCTCGCCGAATACTCGAAAAAGAACGGGAAAAAGTATATGCAGTTGAACGACGACGATACTAACCGGATGGAAGAGTATAATAATTTTTACGATGATATCTGCGGATAACGTACATTATCCAGAAATTTATGAAAAATACGATTAAGAGAATAGCCTTTTACACGATAATAGGTATTCTGGCCGTGTCGTGCAGCGATAACAACAATCTCATAGGTTCGTCGATAGACTATTCCGACATACAAATATCGACCAAAACATTCCGATACTCCGAGAACTCCGATTCGGTATATTCCAAATTGAATGATGTAGCTGTAAACCGGGCAATCTATCACATGCTCGGCAAGATAGATATAAAAGACTTTGCATCCGTAAACTCTTCCTATCTGACCAATCTCAGGTACATAGGCAAGATAGATACCGTTTTGGTAGAAGAAGACATGGTCGATTCGCTGGTGTTAATTTTGAAATGCTTTGTCAATCAGACAATCGGCGATGACCTTATGCCGATGAGAGTAACGGCATACCAGAACAATACGTTACTGCCCAAAAACTCTACCGATACCATATTTACCGATGTCAATCCCGAAAAATATTGCGATTTGTCGAAAAAGCTGGGAGAAAAAATATTCTCCTCGTCCCCGTTAGGCTCATCCAACCAAACCTCCGATACGGTAACCGTACGAATCCCCCTCTCCAGAAACGGAATGACAACACAAGGTTGGGCAAAAGATTTTTATAACTATTACAGAGACAACAAAGGCTACCTTACAAACGAAGACATGCAGGAATACCTGCCCGGTCTGTATATAACCCACACATACGGCGACGGATTTATTTCACGAATAGATTCGACAATAATAAACCTCTATCACAAAAGCTATGTTTACAATGTATATGGCGAGGTGGCAGAAGTAGAAGGCGTAAAAAAAGAAGTAAATCAAGTAACCCCCATATTGGTATCCAGCGAAGAAGTTTCGTCCGTAAACTGTATGGAGACACAGTGGAAGACCAAAATCACCGATATGGCAGAGCAGGGCAAACCCGTAATGACTACCCCGTTGGGATATAATGCACACATAATCCTGCCTGTAAACGATATAATAGATACATACAACAAGTCGATAGAAGGCAGCGGAGTAGTAGGCATAATAAACTCCGTAACCCTGTCGGTACCGGTAGTCAAGTATCCCGATAACGAATACGACATAACCCCGCCCCCATACCTTATGATGATAAGAGCCGATGCAAATGCCACAGGAACGGACAACCTCATAGAACATACGACGCCGAACATATTCTTCTTCAACAGGATGTTGCCCGACAACACCAACACGTATTACGCATCGTATAATTCATCCACCAAAACGTACGATTTCGGCAACATACAGGCATTCATATCGAACATATTGAAGAACGACCCGAACAACGGAACCGCCGACAAGTATAAAGGCGATTCCCATGTAATACTGGTTCCGGTAGGGTTGTCGTACGACAGTTCCAGCAGTTCCGTAGTCTCCATATATCCCTATCTCGAATCACCGCGTTTTGCGCAGATAGACACCAAAAACATCAACGTTACGATGATATACAGCGTAAAATACAAGTAGGGTATCAGAAGACAAAAAAAACAGGGAAAGTTTCGTTATTAAAAAAAAAGAAGTATCTTTGCACGCCGAAAGGCAATACGATGCGAAACCGCCGCAATAGCTCAGCCGGTAGAGCGTTTCACTCGTAATGAAAAGGTCGCCGGTTCGAATCCGGCTTGCGGCTCGCAAATGAGGAAGATAAAAGCAATTTTATCCTCCTCATTTTTTTGTCCAAAACAAAAAAACGGCATCATGCCGTAAAGATGCAAAATACAATAGCCCCAAGGCACGTCAAAGAAAAATACCGGAGAATAAAAATCTCTATGAATATAATCTTTGCAGTACGGAAATGAGCCCTCCTGTAAAAACTAAAGCAGAATGACGGCGCAATATTAAACTATATGTTCTTCTGAATCTTTATGCCGAAAACGTTGGACAACAGCCCAAGCAAAGTAGCTTCGAATTCATTTGCAGCCTGTATGTCCGGGAGCATAACCCTTAACCCGTTGTGAATACATTTTATATTTATCTCGGCCGGCATATTGACAGGTTCTCCGTCGATATGCATTACTCCGGCATTTTCGCGAATAATTTTAAATCCCGAAGAAGTGAAACTCTTGACATTCGGGTTCAGGTTCAGCGTTTTGGTAAATAGTTGAACCGTCATAGGCAGCACCTCTATAAAACTGAAAGGGCGAACAATCGTAATATCTATCAGTCCGTCGCACATCGAAGCATACGGAGCAATATAAGCATTGTTGCCGTATTGCGATGCATTTCCGCAAGCAATAATAAAGGCCTTCTCCTTAATCTCCCTGTCGGCGGTTTCAATTATGTACTGTTCGTTCTTATATTTAAAGTATTCCTCTGCCGACCTAATCACATATGTCAATCCACCCCTCGTTTTCGATGCGGCGAATTTCTCGCTTATCTGGGCATCGAACCCGACACCGCAAGTACAGAAAAACGGAGTTCCGTTAGCCTCGCAATAATCTACCGCGACAATATGGTAGGCGTCGAACAACGATTTTATGGCAGCATTAACGCCAATCGGAATACCAAGATGTCTGGCCAATCCGTTACCCGAACCGGTAGGGATAATACCCAATGCCGTATCGGTATGAATCAGGGCTTTTGCTATTTCGTTACATGTACCGTCCCCGCCCACCGACAAAACAATGTCATACTTGTCGTCGGCCGCCTTTTTAGCCAGTTCAGTAGCATGTCCGGCATACTCGGTAAAAGCCACGTCGAGACTCATGTCGAGAGGCGCTATTTTCCTCTCAATCTTTTCCGGAATATCGTTCTTCTTCGATGTGCCGGATTTCGGATTTACAATAGCCAACAAGCGTTTCATTAGAGTTACCGTTTAGGGTTACAATAAAAGCGTAAAAAACAATGCTCTACAATTACCGTGCAGCCTTTACGAATAGCCGCAAAAACAGAATAAAAGCCGATATTGCAATTTATTGTCGCATGACGGGCAACAACAAATCCCCGTATTAAAGCAAAAATCCAATCTCGGATTAATCGCAAATTTATAAATAATTTAGTCCACTGTAAATGGCGGCTGCAGAAAATTTAATACATTTGTATCACTATGTCGAAAAAGAAATAAAATTAGCGGAATATGATAATGTACAAACCGACCGGGACACTTGTGAGAAGCGTAATATCCATAGCCGTAGGAGCAATGCTTATAAAATGGGCCGATAAAGTAACCGACACATTAGTCGTAATATTGGGGATAATGTTGATAGTTCCGTTGCTGGCAGCATTAGTGTCGTTAGCATTCCAACGCTCAAAAGGCAAAGACATATCGCTTTTCCCCGTAATAGGCGGAATCGGTTCTGCCGTTCTGGGAACGGTAATGGTTGTAATGCCCGAAGTCTTTACGACCTTTCTTGCACTTTTCATAGGAATAATTATGGTAACGGCCGGAATAAGACAGATAGTCGCAGTATATCCGTTTGTCCGTTCAGGCTCTAACTATATCTATTACATAACACCTACGTTACTGGTAATAGTAGGCATACTTACCATAGTGAAATTTAAAAGCGTGGCCTCCACGCTGTGGATTATTGTGGGAATAATAATGCTGATATACGGAATCTCCGAAATATTCAATCTGATAATATTCCGAAATAAAACAGGCAACGATTCCAATATAGAAGATGCGGAAATTATAGAATAAGTTTCGCAGCCACATAAAGTCGCAACCGCAAGATAAACAGGTAAAATAGAGATAAGAATCAGTATAAGCTATAGACAAAATATCGGTATCGAGTTTGGCATAATATTTGATGTTGATAACTGTAAACCGATAATTATGGATGATAAGACAATAATATCCACCTACAACGGCATAATATCCAATTTGGAAAAGCGGCGGCTGAAAGTCGTTTTCGATGCGTTGCGCGAACTGATAAGCCCCATAAACGACGGGGCGTTGAATGACAAGTTGGAATCCCTCGAGACAACATACAAGTATATGATAAAGTATATGCTCGACGGGGTAACCGACCCGCAACGCGAAAAACTGTACAAAACGCTTTTGTCCGACCTGTACGAAATATCCGATATCGCAGTCGATAAACATCTCGCCAAGACAGCATCGTCGTTTTATTACGACAAAAGACGCTACTACGCACTAAGCAAGACGCTGTCATTACCGACAGCATTAAAAAACCTGCGCGAAGCACAAGACCAACTCACGGCAGTATTGGACGTCGAAGATGCAAATATCCCCGCATCCACGATAACATCGTTGCGGCGCAAGGTAGAAGCGTGTCAAGACGAACTCTTTACACAGTTGCTTGTCGAATATCCGGTCTCATCCGAGACATACGAAGTCGCAAAACAACTCATAGATACGGCATTTACCGACCGCGACACAGTCTGTTTGGCAGTCTCCGCAATAACATTGGGAACGCTCAGCAACTATGACGAGCGCAAGATTCATTTGCTGGCCGATGCATACGAAAGGAACATCGACGAAGAAGTACGGCAAAGAGCCTTGTGCGGGCTGATAATATTGTTGTACATATACAGGAACAGAGTCGCACTCTCCGAGGCGCTGACCGTCAGAATGGAAATAATGAGTGGCGACAGGCGGTTTCGCAGGAACGTTCGCAACCAGTTTATCCAGTTCATCCGAACAATGGAGACCGAACGCATATCGGACATATTTACAAAAGAGATATTGCCCGAGATGCTGAAAATAGCACCCGGGTTACAAGACAAGATAACAAACTGGGACAAGGGAAGCGACATTCTCAACATGGCGGACAAAAATCCCGATTGGGAAGACCTGCTCGCTTCCAGTGGAATCTCCAAGCGGTTAAAAGAATTGAACGACCTGCAGATAGAAGGAGCAGATGTTCTACTGACTACATTCTCGTCGCTCAAAAGTTTTCCGTTTTTCTCGAAAATAGCCAACTGGCTGCGCCCCTATAACAAAAACAACAGTGAAATATCCGGAGCGTTCAGCGGTTTGGGAAACCTGACCGGCGTAATAGAAGCATCGCGATTCATGTGCAATTCCGACAAATATTCATTTGCATTGGCCATAACCCACCTACCGCCGCAGCAACGCGACATGATGATAAACCGTTTGCCCGGAGGAAGAGAAGAAGCCGAAGAGATTATGAAAAGCGACTCGGACGGAGAAGCAGCGGTATCAAAAAACATATCCAACCAGTATATTCAGGATTTATACCGTTTCTTCAAACTTGCACCCGCCGGTTTCAAAAACAAAGACATATTTGCAGAACATTTAAATCTGCCCGAGTCGGCACTGCTCCGTCCGATATTCGAAGATGAAGAAACCCTGCGCATAATAGGCGAATACTATTTTAAAAAAGAGTATTACGGCTATGCCGAGAATTATTTCATGAAACTTCTGCAAAAACATCCCGAGGATGCCGTACTGCATCAAAAAGCAGGATACTGCAAACAGATGCAGAAAGACTACGAAGGAGCAATATCGGAGTATCAGAAAGCCGACATAATATCATCCGATTTCTGGACACTGCGGCATCTTGTCTCATCATGTCGTTCGGCCGGCCGAATAAAAGAAGCCCTCGAATACTGCCGCGAAGCATTATCCATAAAACCCGACAATCTGACCGTCGAGATGCAGTGCGGGCATTGTCTGTTGGCGTTAGGCCAATACGAAGAAGCCCTGAAGCACTATTACAAAGTAGCATACCTGTCGGGAGAAAACATAAAAGTGTGGCGGCCGATAGCATGGTGCTCATTTCTGGTGGGAAAAATACCGGCGGCCGAAAGCTACTACGAAAGAATACTCTCGGCGACGCCCACATCCGAAGACTATCTCAATGCCGGACATGTAGCGTTAGTAACAAAGCAGTTTCGGAAAGCCGTAGAACTCTATAAAAAAAGCAAGGATGCCCTTAAGGACGATACCGGCAAATTTTACAAATCCTTTGCACAAGACAAGGAGATATTGCAAAAAAGAGGAGTAGAAGACGAAGAGATAGCAATAATGTTGGACCAGTTGGAATACATGGGACAATAAAGAAAAACAGGAAAAACACACGCAAAGAAAGATAAAAAAACAGAATATGAAGCGCTGCGCAATAATAATCGCAACCCTTTTTTTGATAATATGTACCAATGCAATAGCCGGGGTATATACTCCCGAGACGCTGCCCAAAGTACATCTGTACGATAAGACCCGGTACGTAGTAAATCCCGACGGAATCCTGTCGCAACAAGCCGAAGTCAGAATCGATTCCATGCTGTATGCCCTCGAAAATAAAACCGGAATAGAAACCGTTGTAGCAGCAGTAGAGAGCATAGGCGAACAAGAATGTTTCGATTTTTGCCATACCCTGTTGAACAGTTGGGGCGTAGGGAAAAAAGGAAAAGACAACGGACTGGTAATACTGTTGGTAACCGACCAGCGATGCATACAATTCTATACAGGATACGGGCTCGAAGGCGACCTCCCCGATGCAATATGCAAGCGAATCCAGATGCAGCAGATGGTACCCTACCTGAAAGCAGGAGAGTGGGACGAAGCAATGGTAAAAGGCGTAGCAGCCGTATATCAGCGGCTTAATGGCGAGCCGGCAAATACGGACACCGCACCCGAAGCTACCGCCAGTTTATGGCTTCTGTTGCTGTTGTTTATAATAATAATATCGATAGCAGCCACAAAAGCGCGGCAGATAACAAGAGCCTCGCGAACCTGTCCGAAGTGTGGAAAACACAAGCTGCAGCCCACGCAGAGCCGAATGCATGTACAAGAAAACGGTAAAGACATAATCCGTACTGTATATAAGTGCAGCAATTGCGGATATACGGTAGCAAGAGACGAAGATAACGAAAACGACGACAACACACCGCAGGGAGGCGGGCGTCGCCGTTCAGGCTCTCTGTTGGATGCAATACTCCTCGGTACACTGTTAGGCGGTATGGGTCATGGCCGAGGAGGAGGCTTCGGCGGAGGAGGCTTCGGCGGAGGCAGTTTTGGAGGAGGAGCAGGCGGCGGAGGAGGCGCAGGATCACGATTCTGAAAAAACAGCACAAAGGATAAAAACAATAAAGAACACACAAGAATAGAACAACAAGTATGAAAAAATCAACCATCATCATTTTAGTAATCCTCGCAGTAATCCTGTTATGGGGAGTAACGGCATACAACAATCTGGTGTCGAAAGAAGAAAATGTCAATCAACAGTGGTCCAATGTCGAAACACAGTACCAGAGAAGAGCCGACTTAATACCCAATCTCGTAAGCACCGTAAAAGGATACGCCTCGCACGAAAGCGAAACACTTCAAGGAGTAGTGGAAGCCCGCAGCAAAGCAACGCAGATAACAGTAAGCGGAAGCGACCTCACACCCGAAAAAATGGCAGAATATCAAAAAGCACAGGGAGCCGTAAGTTCGGCACTCGGCAAGCTGCTTGCCATAGCCGAAAACTATCCCGACCTGAAGGCAAACCAGAACTTTCTGGAATTGCAGGCACAATTAGAAGGAAGCGATAACCGCATAAGCGTAGCGCGAATCAACTACAACAATGCGGCAAAAGATTTCAATACGACCATAAGACGCTTCCCAAACAATATACTTGCAGGAATATGCGGGTTCGACAAATGCACATATTTCGAGGCCGCCGAAGGAGCAGAACAGGCGCCGCAAGTGGAGTTCTGACAAAAGGCGGATACCCCGTGTCCAACAATTCCGATGCGGCAATTATAACAAAACAAACCCTATTCCCGAATCGGGGATACAAGACGAGTAGCCGCGCCGAATATACCGACGCGGCTCTTTATTTTCCACCTTTTTCTCTCTCGTTTTCCACCAAATACAAAAAACGGAGAAGCCCCGAAAAACAGACTTAAGAACGAGAATTATTCCAAGATTCCGACAGGCGCGGGCAGAATCGTCCATATATCTCCTGCACAAAGCCATTCCGATATTCCGGAATAGCGGCATGACATGACAAATGCCACAGCAACAGAGTATCCCGTACAATAAAAAGAAAATTCCGTGAGGGTAGGGGGCATGAATAAATGGTAGCCATGCATGTAGCATTCGGCGAAAAAACGCGATGGAAAAAACCGAGCGGTTTTTTCCGCCGTTTTTCGTTCATTTACCCTTTTGTCTCGTCGTCGTATCCCAATTCTGAAAGCAGCCTGTTGTTAAAAACCTTACGTTCACTGTCGCAGAACCATCCCCACTTGTTGAAATACCTTATCATGTTTACGATATGAACCCACAGCATCCTCGCACTTTTATAAGAAGCAGCCCTGTGAGCATGAACAACAGTCGCACCCGGCCAAAAAAGCGTTTTCCCTATACGGTGCATCCGTCTCGTAATATCAATATCCTCAGGGTACATGAAAAAACGTTCATCGAACAACCCCGCCCGTTCAAAAGCCGAACAACGGAAAAACATAAAACACCCCATGTGATAAGGAACATCGGCACTCCGCTTGCGGTCGAAAAATTCAAGCAAGTAACGCCGTTCACGCTTTCGATATAGAAACCGGGGTACGAACCTGCGTAAAATCAAATCCGCCGGTGTCGGCAGCATGCGGCAGGCGAACTGTACCCTCCCGTCGGGATAAACGACATTGGGCGTAAGTTGCACCACGCTCACATCCCGCTCCATAAATCCGACAATTTCCCTTATTGTTCCCCGTTCGAAATATACGTCCGGGTTTATCACCAGATGATACCGAACCCCGTTACGTAACGACAGCCTTATGGCAACATTGTGCGCACATCCGTAACCAATGTTCCCGGAGTTGTGCAAATACTGTATCCTGTCCGATATGCCGCACAAGTATTTAAGCGAATCATCCGGCGAGTTATCGCAGACATATATTATATCCACATCATCCCGCAGCAACGAATTAACACAACAAAGAAGCTCTTCCCTGTCGGTTTTGTAAGTTACTATGGATGCGGCGGTTTTAATTTGCATAACGGCAAGTCTGAAAGCGGCAGCCTTTCTGGACTGTTACAAATACAAAAATACAAAATAAAGTCGGCAGGACAAAAACACCTTTTGCCCGTATCCCTTAAAATAACACATATAATGTTGATATATAAATTTTGCATTCTGAACGGATTGATGTATCTTCGCATTAACTTTGCACGTATAACGGATATGAGCAGAGACGTAACAAAAGAAAATCTGCTTGAAGTAGCGCGGCAGCTGTTCGTGAAACGCGGCGTCGAAAATACGACGATGAACGATATTGCCGAAGCCGCGGGGAAAGTCAGAAGGACGATATATACCTACTTTAAGAGTAAGGAAGATATATATTGGGCCGTAGTCGAGTCGGAGACCAACCACGTAATGGAGAAGTTGGGGACGATAGTAAACGAAGACCTTCCGCCTGCTGAAAAACTGACGAACTACATATTTCGGCGGCTCGAACTGATAAAGGAGATAGTCGTACGGAACGGTTCGCTGCGGACGGAGTTTTTCAGAGACATGTGGAAAGTGGAACACGCATGGAAAAATATCGACCAGCAGGAAATATCGCTGTTGAGGACGATATTGCAGGAAGGCGTAGATAAAGGAGTATTCGATGTCCGCAACGTCCGGATAACGGCAGCCCTGATTCATTACGCAATACGCGGGTTTGATGCACCGTACATCCGGAATCACTTTCAACGTATATGCGTGGACAAGGAACAAGTAAGAGTATATGCCGCCGACCTTATACTAAAAGGAGTCCTGAGCGGGAAGCCGGACGAAAGCGAAGCGGGACAAAACAACGAAGAGGCTAAAATATAGTAACGAAGTTAATAAATTTAGTAAAAATGAAACTGTTAGAAGGAAAAGTCGCCGTCATAACCGGCGCATCGCGCGGAATAGGTAAAGCCGTAGCATTGAAATTTGCGAGCGAAGGAGCCAACATCGCATTTACCGACTTGAAATGCGACGACAACATGAAAGCAACCGAAGCAGAGATTGCAGCATACGGAGTAAAAGCCAAAGGATACGCTTCCAATGCCGCCGATTTTGCCGATACTCACGACGTCGTAAACACGATAGTAGCCGACTTCGGCCGCATCGACATACTGGTAAACAATGCCGGGATAACCCGCGATACCCTCATGCTCCGCATGACCGAGCAGCAGTGGGACATGGTACTCAACGTAAATCTCAAATCGGCATTCAATTTCGTACATGCAGTATCGCCGATAATGATGAAACAGCGCGGCGGCAGCATAATAAACATGTCGTCCGTAGTAGGCGTGTCGGGAAATGCAGGACAGTGCAACTATTCAGCATCGAAAGCCGGAATGATAGGACTTGCAAAATCCATAGCAAAAGAACTCGGCCCGCGCGGAGTACGCGCAAACTGCGTAGCCCCCGGTTTTATAATAACCGACATGACGGCAGTCCTCTCCGACGAAGTTAAGGAAGCATGGGCAAAACAGATACCCCTCCGTCGCGGCGGGACGCCCGAAGATGTCGCAAACGTATGTACATTCCTCGCATCCGACCTCTCCTCATACGTATCAGGACAGGTAATACACTGCTGCGGAGGAATGAACATGTAATAACGGAAAAACAACAAGACAAAAGGCGGTACAACAAAACGCCGCAAAATAAAAACAGCAAGGCAGCCACCCCTATTCCGACAGCCGAAAGGGGTGGCGCCTTATATTATCGAACAGCATGACGGTTCTATACGAAGACAATCACATAATAATAGTAAACAAGAATACCTCGGAGATAGTACAAGGCGACAAAACCGGCGATACCCCGTTAAGCGAAACCATAAAAGAATGGTTGAAAAAAAAATACGACAAGCCCGGAAATGTTTTCCTCGGAGTAACGCACCGTCTCGACCGTCCGGTAAGCGGAGCCGTAGTCTTTGCAAAAACCAGCAAAGCCCTCTCGCGACTCAACGACATGTTCCGCAACGGCGACGTACACAAAACCTACTGGGCGATAGTAAAAAACATGCCGCCGGCCGAAAGCGGACGGTTGCACCATTATCTGACGCGCGATGAAAAAAGCAACAAAAGCACAGCACACGACACACCGCGGAAAGGAGCAAAAGAGGCCGAACTCTTTTATAAAGTCATAGCCAAAAGCGACAGATACTACCTGCTCGAAATAATACTTAAAACAGGCCGGCATCATCAAATCCGGTGTCAGCTTGCAAAAATCGGCTCACCGATAAAAGGCGACCTCAAATACGGCGCAGAACGTTCCAATCCCGATGGCGGAATCTCGTTGCACGCCCGTAACGTAACATTCATCCACCCCGTATCGAAAAAGGAAATATCCGTAACCGCCCCCGTTCCCGAAAACGACAAGCTGTGGCAGGCCATGACCTCTGCCGCAACCGACGGCGGCAATACCGAAGACCCCGCAGAAAAAAAGCAATAAACAAAAAAGATATGGCTCAAAATCTGTTTTTGAGATATGTATGGTTGGTAAGCCTGCTGTACAGATACAAGCGCATGACGCTCCGCGAAATAAACGAGAGGTGGCTGCACACCGATTATTCAGGAGGAGTACCGATACCGCGCCGCACGTTCCATTGCCATAGAGAAAAGATACAAGAGCTTTTCGACATAAACATAGAATGCGACCGTCGCACATCCGAATACTATATAGAAGACTGCCAGACACTGGCAAACGACAAAATCCGTTCGTGGCTGTTGGAGACATTCTCGGTAAACAACCTCGCGGCCGAGCAGCAGCATTTGCACGACAGGATACTGCTCGAAAAAATCCCCTCCGGCGAAATCTATCTGACTTCCGTAATCGAGGCAATGCGCGACAGCCGAATAATAAAATTCACGTACAAGAGTTTTACCGATGCCGCGCCGCACGACGTATATCTCCAGCCATACTTCGTAAAAGTCTTTCGGCAACGCTGGTATGTCATAGGATACACCTCGGCGTACAACGGAATACGCACCTATTCAATCGACCGCTTCGAAAACATAGAAGTAACAAAAGAGAGTTTCGAATATCCGAGCGATTTTATACCCGAAGAATATTTCGACGGATGTTTCGGCATCATGTACAGCAATCTCCCGTGCGAGTCGGTAGTCCTTAAAGTCAGTTCCGTACAAGCCGGATACTTCAAGACCCTGCCGCTTCACGAAACACAAAAAACAGTATCCGACACGGAAACACATACCGTCTTCAAATACGAGATGAAAATAACCAACGACTTGATAAAAGAGATTCTGTCGTACGGAGCAGACGTTGAAGTCATATCCCCCCAATCCCTGCGGAGCAAGATTGAAAAACATTTGTCGGCAGCATTGCAGAAATACAAAAAACATAACACGTAAACAATCGGGCGGAGGCACAATCATTCTACTATATGGCATAAAAAAACAAAACTTCCGTCCGAAAGCACAACATCAAAAAAAAATCCCTATCTTCGCCGTAAACGTTAAAAGCCAACAACCATGATAAGAGTAAACGTATTTATTAAAGTAGAAGAACGCAATTATCCGTCGGTACTCGAGGCAGCAAAAGAATTGACGGCAAAATCGCTAAAGGAAGCAGGGTGCATAGCATACGACATATTCGCCAGCGCAACCCGTAAAGACGTACTTATGATATGCGAAACATGGAGCGATGAAGAAGCATTGGATGCCCATACCAAAACCAAGCACTTTATCGAACTCGTAGCCAAAATGGAGATGCACGCCTCGATGAAAATCGAGAAATTCGAATTTTGACAATTACACGAAAGCATGGCGAAAGAGGGGGAGAGACACTGTCGGAAACGGCAGATATATTAACACTCTTCCCTCCGAAGAAGAAACCAAAGATAGACGCAAACAGACGGCATGCCGGATGAAAACATCCCTCGGTATGCCGTTATTTCATTTTCGGCAGGTCGTTTATAAACGGTTGCAGACGTTCAAACTCAGCCTCGAAATTTGGCGTAAAGACCCCTTTGCCGATATTCCCCCTAATATCGTCGATACCCCAGAAGCGACCCTCCGTAACCTCATCCAGATCAGGAGTCGGAGAGCCGTCATAACATGTCATGAAACTGTTTACAAGTTCCTTCTCTATCGCCGACTCGAATACATATCTGAAACAAAGGCTGGGTTTAAAATCCACAACACCCAATTCCTCACGCGCCTCCCTGAAGAGAGCCGAAACCACATCCTCGCCGTAATCGACATGCCCGCCAACGGCTGTATCCCATTTCCCGGGTTGAATATCCTTGTGCATCGCCCGTTTTTGCAAATAGAGTTCCCCGTTGCTATTGAAAATATGCAGATGCACCACAGGATGCAGAGGCTTCGCCCCGCTGTGGCAATATGCACGAGTGGCACATCCGACAACAACCCCCTCCTCATTTACCAGAGGAAACATTTCCTTACCGTCCGTCATAATTACAAAACATTTACAGAACTGTTACAAACCCGATTTAAACGTTGCTTTTGGCCGCTATCCCGACAATGGCGTTTTTCAGCATCTCCGCCGAAGCATCAGGAGGACAAACCTCGAACGGGATGACAAACCGACACCCTTTGTCCCAACGCGAACATCCGTAAGCCTTCTTCCCCTTTATTATTTTGCCCTTCTTGCATACGGGACATATCGGGGCAGTATCCGCGACACCCTTTGTCTCCGTCGATTTTACAGGCTCTTTTTTCACCCCTTTCTTATTAGGCTTGGACTTATCCGCAGGAACACTCTCGATGCTTATCTTCGCCCCCCGTTCACTCTTTACGTTCGCCACAATTACGTTCACCATCTCTTTCAGCTCTTCGATAAAACGCTTTCCCGAATATTCATCGCTTTCAATCTTGCGCAGCTTGTTTTCCCATATTCCGGTAAGTTCCGCCGATTTCAGCAGTTCATCCTTTATAGTGGCGATAAGTTCCTTACCCGTTGCCGTGGCAATAAGGTTTTTCCTCTCTTTGCGGATATAGTTCCTTTTGTACAATGTCTCGATTATTGCGGCGCGGGTAGAAGGACGCCCAATGCCGTTCTCCTTAAGAGCCTCGCGCAGAGTCTCATCCTCCACAAGTTTCCCGGCCGTTTCCATAGCACGCAGCAGAGTAGCCTCGGTGTAATACTTCGGCGGTTGCGTCATTTTCTCGCTCAACAATGGTGCATGTTCGCCGCTTTCCCCTTTAACAAACGACGGCAGAGTAGCGTTCTCATCCTCTCCCTTATCTTTGTCATCGTCTCCATACTTCAACTTGTCGAAAACAGCACGCCACCCCGCTTCGATAATCTCTTTTCCCGAAGCTTTGAACTTTATTCCGTTAGCGACGCCGTTTACCGATGTTACCGCAAACTTGCAGTCGGGGTAAAACGCCGCGACGAAACGGCGTACAACCATGTCATATACCCGTTTCTCAACCTCCGACAGATTACGCGCAATAACATTCGTCGGGATTATCGCATGGTGGTCGGTAACCTTCGAATTATCGAACACCTTTTTCGACTTCGGCAACTTCTTACCGGTAAGAGGCAGCGTAACGGATTTATATTCCGATGTCTCGGCAAGACGTGAAATTATACCCGGAATCTTGTCGTAAATATCATCGCTCAAATATGTCGTATCCACTCTCGGATAAGTCGTATATTTCTTTTCATACAGCGACTGTATGGCTTTAAGAGTCTCGTCGGCCGAGAGCGACAACTTTTTATTGCACTCAACCTGTAACGATGTCAGGTCGAACAATCGCGGAGGAGCCTCCTTCCCCTGTTTCTTCGATACGTCGGTAATCGTAAACGGGAATCCCGTAATCAGTTCCAATGCCTTGTTCCCCTCTTCGGCCGAATCAAAACGTCCCGAAGCGGCAGTAAAAGAAGTCTCCCTGTAAACCGTTTTAAGTTCCCAGTAAGGTTTCGGAACAAATCCCTCTATTTCCGCCTGTCTCTTTACAATCAGGGCGAGGGTGGGGGTTTGTACACGCCCTATCGAAAGCACCTGTTTTTGCTGCCCGTATTTTACCGTATAAAGACGGGTTGCGTTTATACCCAGAAGCCAGTCCCCTATGGCACGTGAAACCCCTGCCTCGTACAACTTGTCGAATTCCGATTCATCCTTCAGGTGAGCGAATCCTTCGCGTATGGCCTCTTCCGTCAAGGACGAAATCCATAACCTCTTTACAGGGCATTTGCACCCCGCCTTCTGCATAACCCAACGCTGAATCAATTCCCCCTCTTGCCCGGCATCGCCGCAGTTTACTATATATTCGGCCGAAGAAAACAGATTCGTTATAATACCGAATTGTTTCTCAATCCCTTTATCATCAATCAATTTAATCCCGAACTTGGGAGGAATCATCGGAAGAGAAGAGAGTTGCCAGCTTTTCCAGCTTCCCGTATATTCATGAGGTTCCTTAAGCGTGCAGAGATGACCGAAAGTCCAAGTAACCCTGTAGCCGTTGCCCTCGTAATACCCGTCGCATTTTTTCGAAGCTCCTATAACAGAAGCAATCTCTTTGGCAACGCTCGGTTTCTCCGCAATACAGACAATCATATAAACAGTAAATAAAATTCAATACGCAAAACGAGGTCAGTCCGGTTGTTTACAATTGTCGTTGCCCACATTACCGGTATCCCCTTTCAGTGTCGGCAGCGACCAGTGGAATCGGACGGCTGCAACCCGTGTCAATATGACCCCTGCCGCGGTAGCCGACTGACAGACAATATCGTTGAAACTTGCAGCATCAAGACCCCAGTAAATCAATCCGCCTATTATACAAGCCGAAGCATAAATGTCCTTTCTGAAAATCAGCGGCAGGTCATTGACCAGAATATCCCTCAATATGCCGCCGAAAGCACCGGTAAAAGTTCCCATTATGATAGCCACCCAAAAAGGATAATCCTCGGCCAGCGACTTCTGCATACCCACGACCACGAAAAACGCCAGTCCTATGGTGTCGAATATAAAGAACGTGCCCTCCAGTCGCGACAGGTGCTTCCCCATGACAATAACAAGTACAAGCGAAATACCGGTAATAACAAGATAAACAGGCGTCAGCATCCAAAACGGAGTAACATCCAGCATCAAGTCGCGCATTGTCCCGCCGCCGATAGCCGTTACAAGACCCACGACATACGCGCCGAAAAGGTCCACCCTTTTGTTCGCAGCCACACGAATACCGCTTACGGCAAAAGCAAAAGTACCAATCAGTTCTATTATAAAAAGAAACGAATTGTCATTCATAAACAACGACTACACCCCTAAAATAAGAAACAACGAATCGGAAGGCAAAAATATCCCCTTTTTAACACCCGTCAAAGGTATAAAGATTGCCCGAAACGGCAAAAATAGTTAACTTCGCAAACAAAAATAACAGATGAAGAAAACGGGGTATATAATAATGGCGATACTACTGCTTTCATGCAGTATCAAGATTAAAGCAGAACCCCGCGATTCCAAGACTGCCATACGCGGAGTATGGCTTACAACCAATTACGGATTGGACTGGCCGTCCCGTACTGCGGTAACGCCCGAACAGACACAAAGGCAAAAAGACGAACTGTGCCGGTTGCTCGATTTGGCGCGCGACATGAACCTCAATACCGTTTTCTTTCAGGCACGGGTAAGAAGCGACGTACTATACACCTCCGATTACGAGCAGTACAGCAGCATAATGACCGGTACATACGGCCGCAAGCCGTTATACGACCCGTTGGCATTTGCCGTAGAAGAGTGCCATAAACGCGGATTGCAGTGCCATGCATGGGTAGTCTGCATGAACATAGGGAAAGAGGATGCGATAAAAAAACGCGGCAAAAACTCGTTGCCGTCCCGGCGACCCGAAATATGTACCAAATACAAGGGAGAGTGGTATCTCAATCCCGGAGTCCCCGCAACAGGCGATTATCTTGCCGCGATAACAACGGAAATAGCCGAACGGTACGATATAGACGGAATCCACCTCGACTATATCCGTTATCCCGACCGTGCCGCCGACTTTCCCGACAAAAAAGAGTATACCCGTTATGCCCCGTCCGGGATGACTCTCTCGCAATGGCGTATAAACAACATAAATACAATAGTCGGAAAAATATACGACAGCGTAAAAGCCTGCGATTCCACTATAACGGTAAGCAGTGCGGTACTCGGCAAGCGCGACAATCTGCCCGACTATTCATCATACGGCTGGAGCGGAATAGAAGCGGCATATCAAGACGCCGCGGCATGGCTTAAAGCTGGGAAAATGGACTTCATCGCCCCGATGCTGTACTATTCCGATGCGTCGTTCTATCCGTTCCTGAAAGACTGGATAAAAAACAGCAGCGGCTATCCCGTAGTAACAGGACTCGGAGCATACCGCCTCGCACCCGACGGCGGAAATTGGAGTATCGACGACTTTGCACGGCAGATAAACATAGGCCGGGAATTCGGTGCGGCAGGCGAAGTATATTACCGTATGGCGCAACTCTCGTCAAACGTAAAAGGGTTGGGGGTAATGCTCGCTCCTGCATTCAATCCGCACCCCGCACCCTTCCCGCCGATTAAAAACGCACCCGGTGAAAAATTGGAAGCTCCTTCCCGATTACAGGTAACAACTGGAGCGGTTGAGCGGACAATAACGTGGTCAGCCGTAAAAGGCGCCAAATATTATACGCTTTACGCATCCGAAACCTATCCGGTAGATACCCGCAAGGCAGAGAATATCATCGAGACGGAACTCAACGATACCACATTTGCGACAAGCGACATATACCCGTATTATGCAGTTACCGCAACCGATGCATATTATCGCGAAACCGAAGCCGTCCGGCAGCAAAAAGGCGCAATCTATTTCAAGGAAGGCGAGCGCATTACCCTTCCTGCCGACAACGGAGATATTTGCCGCAGGGTAGAAATAACCGATACCAACGGAACACCCATATACAGCGGTTTCTGCGACGAGGCCGCCATAAAGCCGCCCCGTCGCGGAGTATATGCAATGAAAATAACGTACAAAAACAAAGTAGAACATTTCTCATTAATAATAAATTGACTATGAAACCACTAAAGTTTGAAAACATCCTCAAGACCATAATCTGGGGCGGGGATCAGATTTGCAAGTTCAAAGGTATAACCCCCGAATTGGACGGGATAGGAGAAAGCTGGGAAATATCGCAGGTAGAAGGAAACGTCTCGGTAGTGGCCGACGGAGAATACAAAGGAAAAACCCTTACCGAAGTAATGCAAAAAGAAGGAGCAGCACTTATGGGAAAACACGTATCCGAAAAGTACGGCGAGACATTTCCGCTGCTGATAAAGTTCATAGACGCACGCGACAACCTCTCGATACAGGTACACCCCGATGACGAACTGGCAGCCGTACGCCACAATTCGCTCGGAAAAACCGAAATGTGGTATGTAATATCGGCAAGCGAAGGAGCCGGTTTGTATTCCGGGTTCTCGCAGCAGATAACCCCCGACGAATATGTAAAGCGCGTAGAAAACAACACCATAACCGACGTATTGAGTTTCCATAAAGTAAAAAGCGGCGACGTATTTTTCCTTCCCGCAGGCCGAATCCATGCAATAGGAAAAGGAATCTTCATAGCCGAAATACAGCAGAGCTCCAACATCACATACCGCATATACGACTACAACCGCAAAGACAAAAACGGCAATACCCGCGAGCTCCATACCGAGTTGGCAAAAGACGCAATCGACTACAAACTCTACGACGATTTGCTGACAACCTATACCCCCGCATCCGACAAAGAAGTAAAACTTGCCGAATGCCAATATTTCGTAACCAATCTGCTCGACGTAACAAGCAGCGTGGAATGCGAGATAGCAAAACGCGATTCATTCGTAATCTATATCTGCATGGGCGGCGAAGCCACGGTAACCGATTCCGAAGGCGGAGTAACCCCTATAAAACAAGGCGAGACGATACTCGTTCCCGCATCCACCGAAAAAGTAACCATAACCGGCAAGGCAAAACTTCTCGAGTGCTATATACCCCGATAAAGAAAAATTGAAGTGCAGACGACAGATATTATAAACGTTACGACAGATGACAGAATCTGTTTTATAGAGATGGCAAACCCCGAACACCTCAACTGTTTGGGGCATGCCCTCTGTACAACCATGACGGAGGCAATAAAAAAAGCCTACGAAGAAGAAAACGTATGTATAATAATCAAGGCAAAATGCAGTAAAAGCGGCGTGTGGAGCGCCGGGCACGATATTCGCGAACTGCCCCTCGACGGCGACGACCCTCTCGGGTACGACGTACACCTCGAACGTTTGTTGCGCCTTATACAAGACATACCCATTCCCGTAGTCGCATACGTCGAAGGAAGCGTGTGGGGCGGGGCATGCGACCTGTGTCTCTCGTGCGATATGATAGTGGCCGTCGATACCTCGACATTTGCCATAACCCCTGCAAAAATAGGAATCCCCTACAATTCGTCGGGGCTGATGCACTTCATCAACCAACTCGGAATAAACAAGGCGCGCGAAATGTTCTTTACCGCCAATGCCATAAAGGCGGCCGATGCCCTTAACGTTGGGTTGCTCAACCATATAGCCCCGGCCGAAGAGTTGCCAGCGTTGCTGGAAGAGAAAATACTTGCCCCCATGCGTCGCAACTCCATAGTCTCGGTCAGTGCAATGAAACGGCAGTTCAGAGTATTGAGCAAAGCCGCATCGAGTATCTCGGCCGAAGATTTCGAACGCATAAACGCATGGCGCGAAAGAGTATATCGCAGCAGCGATTATAACGAAGGAATAAGTGCGTTTATCGAGAAGCGAAAGCCCCAATACAAAGGCAAAGCCAAAGATTTGGATTTGATGTAGAACCCGGGCTGTATCCGATAAGCAACACGAACCATCGATAAAGATTTCATCTATCCAGCTCTTCCGGAAGGACAATAATCAGAAAAAACAAGTTTGCGGTAAAAACATCACATTATGAATATCGTCAGAACAATATATTTCGCATTGACCCCAAAATTGAGATTCGTGGCAAGGCGGATATACTATTTCCCGTATGACGCATATATGAAACTGTTCAAGCGTCAGGACGACAAGATACCCCCCAGAGGCATGATATTTATCGGTTCGGGCGATTTCAGGCAACAAGGCGAAAGATTGAAAAATCTTGTAGTAGAACATACCGGATTGAAACCCGACGGAAAGATATTGGACGTAGGGTGCGGAATAGGACGTTTGGCAATCCCCCTTACAAGATACCTTTCGGCCGAAGGCCTTTATGAAGGGTTCGACATAGTAAAAATGGGAATAAGGTGGTGTAACAGGAATATTACCCCCGAATACCCCAATTTCCATTTCAGATATGTAGATTTAAAAAACGATTTATACAATCTCAGTACCGAAAACGAAGCAAAAAGTTTTCAGTTTCCGTATCCCCGCAACAGTTTCGACAGCGTTGTCCTAACGTCGGTATTTACCCACATGATGCCGGAGGACGTGCAGCATTATTTAGAGCAGATTTCTCAGGTTCTGAAAGACGGAGGTAGGTGCATGGCCACATTTTTCATTATAGATGAAGAAGTCCGGAAGGCAATGAACGACAAGCAGACAACATTCGAGTTCAACCATGCATATAACGGTTATTATCTTATGTCGGCAAACGTAAAAGAGGCAAACGTGGCATACGACGAAAACTATCTTTACGACATGATACGGCAAAGCGGAATGCAAGTCATCCTAAAGTCGAGAGGAGGGTGGTCGAAAGGCCGCGAGCCGTTGGACTTTCAGGATTTGCTCGTCCTGACAAAAAAATAAGATTCCCCGTCCCGAAGCATACAGGAGAAACATCGCATATCGACCGCTCCCGTGTCGTTAAAACCCGGAGTGTTTTTTACATCCGAGGCAAACCCTTATGCCAAGACAAGAATAATTAATCCGATTACTGAATATTATACCACATTTACATATGCCCGATATGAGAAAAAGCTAAAGCATTAACTTTGTAAATAGACAATAATCCGAAAAAGATATGGGCAATATATTACGATTCGATACCGTAACAAGTTATACCGAATATCTGGGACAAAAAACACAACATCCCTTTGTAGCAGTAATAGATTTGTCAAAATCCCCCGAAACAAGGCACGGACTTCATGCTTTCGGATTTTACTGTATATTTTTAAAAGAAATAAAATGCGGCAATCTCCGATACGGGTGCAACTATTACGATTATCAGGAAGGGACACTCGTTTTCATAGCGCCCGGGCAAATATCAGGAATAGAAGATAACGGCGAAAAATTCAAACCCCAAGGATATGCTTTGATGTTTCATCCCGACATACTCAGAGGCACACCCCTCGGGAGAACCATAAACCGTTACACGTTCTTTTCATATCAGTCCAACGAAGCACTGCATCTCACCGAACAAGAACGGAGTACAGTATTGAATTGCATGCAAAATATCGCGGCAGAATTAAAATACGAAACAGACAGCCACAGCAAGCGGTTGATAGTTTCAAACATCGAGCTCTTCCTCAACTATTGCCTTAGGTTTTACGACAGACAGTTCACAACCCGCAGAGAAGCCAATCGCGGCATATTGGCTCGTTTCGAAGAAGTGCTGAACGACTATTTCACATCCGGAAAACAGCACCCCGAAGGATTGCCGACAGTAAAATATTGTGCCGCCAAACTAAATCTGTCGCCAAACTATTTCGGCGATTTAATAAAAAAGGAGACAGGAAAAAGCGCATCGGAACATATACAAGACAAACTGATGGATATGGCCAAAGAAAAAATCTATGACACAGAAAAGACAATAAGTGAAATAGCATACGAACTCGGATTCCGTTATCCTCAGCATTTCAGCCGTCTGTTCAAGAAAATAGCAGGCATTACGCCAAAAGAATACAGGGCAGGCAGGTAAAAAATACTGCTACATAACAAAAAACAAATCTCAAAATAGACTTATATCCCATTGTCCCCGTGCAGATTAACAATATTATGCCCGGCGGAGCTGCGGCTGATATTTTACAGTTTTGTCATCTTTATTAATTTTGTCCGCTGTTTTGCAAAACAGAATTAACTTAATTATTAATCAAAAAAAGACAAGAAGATGACAAAAAAAATCCGCAAGGCAGAGCAATTTGCCTTCAGTCATTGGTCGCGGGCAAGCTATGCGCCGT
This sequence comes from Candidatus Caccoplasma merdipullorum, assembly GCA_017694415.1. GTDB lineage: Bacteria > Bacteroidota > Bacteroidia > Bacteroidales > G3-4614 > Caccoplasma_A > Caccoplasma_A merdipullorum. Next base: position 47,842 of record JADIMW010000003.1, on the reverse strand, counting down.
TCGCCTCTCTCGGAAGAGAAGTGAAAGTGTGCGTACTCTCCGTAACCATGTGCATCGTCTTGCCTGCAACCGAGATTAAAGGGCAGGAAGCCTCAGTCGCCATCGACGACATTGTGGAGATGGACGAGGTGGACATAGTGGGAGATGCAATAGCCCCCGTCCCTTCAATTCTCACCCCCGTTACCCTGTTCGAACGTACGAGCGAAACATCGTCTCCCCTACAGACGATAGAGGCTGCACTCTCCGTTTCGCCGTCGATAGACATCCGTCAGCGAGGAGGCAAAGGGGTGCAGGCAGACATTCAGATTAGAGGAGCATCATTCGACCAGACGATGATTATGCTCAACGGTATAAACTTTACTGATGCCCGTACAGGGCACCAGACCCATTCCCTTCCTATTGACATCGACGCCGTATCGTCCATATCCCTTATGGAAGGAATTACCGCAACAGGAGCATACGCGGGAGCCGTAAATATCGTTACCACACCGGCCGAACCCGAGTATCTCAGTGCCCGACTCGAAGCCGGAGCATACGGATACATGTATGCGAACCTGTCGGGTGCGATAAAAAAAGGAGGCTTTTCGCTTTTCGGAGCCACATCAGTCCGCAAGTCGGACGGTTATGCCGAAAATACCGATTTCATAAACTACAACGGATTCATTCGCGGAACATACCATTCGCGAAAAGGCGGAGTCCTCGACATGCAGTTGGGTTACCAGAACCGTTCGTTCGGGGCAAACAGTTTCTATTCCCTGTCGTACCCCGACCAGTACGAACATACCTCGACGATAATATCGTCATTAAGGTGGTGTGCCGAGATATACAAAAACCTTTCGATAAGCATTTCGGCAGCCTATCGTAAAAATTACGACCGATTCGAACTGGTGCGGAACAACCCGACGGCAGTCCCGTACAACTATCACAACACCGATAACATTACGGCCGAGATGTGGCTGTCGTATCTCTCCATAGCCGGCAAAACCACGTTGGGAGGGAACTACTACTACAACCACATATACTCTACAGTACTGGGCGAACCACTCGCCGAACCACATCGCGGAAAGTGCGGCAATCCCGGAATAGATTATACCAGAGGAACGGCGCGCAATATCGGCGATATATGGTTGCGGCATTCAAAGACAATTCAAAAATTCAAGGTCGGAGCCTCCGCGGGAATCTCGCTGTCTCCGTACGGAACCGATGCAATATGCGGAGCAGAACTGGGATACCGGCCTTTGGACGGTCTTGCATTAACAGCCTCGTTCAACCGGAGCAACCGCCTTCCCACGTTCACCGACCTGTATTATACCGCCAAAGGATATATCGGCAATCCCGATTTAAAGCCCGAAGACGCAATGACATACCGTTTGTCCATATCGTACGGGCAGAAAGGGTTCAACATATCCGTATCGCCATACTATCGGCAAGGGCGCAACATAATAGACTGGATAAAAACATCCGTCGATGCCGACTGGCAGTCGATGCAGATAACATCTCTCAATACGGCGGGAGTAGAAACGTCGGCAGGATATACTTCCGAGCAAGGAGTATTGCGCGAAGCCACATTGTCATATTCATACATATATACCGACAAGGGCGACAACGGATATATCTCGAAATATGCACTCGATTATTTGAAACATAAAGGCGTGGCACGCTTGACGGTTGCGCCCGGCGGCGGCTTTACGATATCGGCGACAGCATCCATAAACAAAAGAAACGGCAACTATGCGGCAGCAGACAAAACAGTTAAGGAATACGACCTGTATGCACTGCTCGACCTGCGTCTGTCGTGGAGCAGAAAAGACGTAATGCTATACGTCGATGCCGAGAATGTAACAAATACCCTCTATTACTGTTACGGCGGGCTTAAAATGCCCGGAGCATGGATTTCGGGAGGAATAAAATACACCATTTCCCGAAAATAGAAAACCGCTCGGAGAACATGGGTGCAGACATGTTTGACGTCCTGTAGTATGTTGCGGGCGGGCGCGCCTTTTAAAAAAAGCGGAGCTCCGCTTAAAGGGTAAGCCCGCCCGAACATTTACACCCCATTTCGGGAAATAGCAGAATTACACCCCGACAAAAGGTATATACCGGAGAAGAAACATCATTTGCGCCATTTTAGCATATAAACGGAAAAGTCAATATTATTGTTTAGCAAATAAGTTCCGTTTATGATTATTTATATAAGCCGTCAATACAAGAGCCAGTAAAATTATCACTACCTTTGTCCCAGTACAATAAAAACCGATACAAATGTCTGTCAGCCTTATCTATTTCAGTGCCACAGGTACGACGCAAAAGATAGTCGAAGCCGTCTCTAACGGCATAAGCTCTGCCGAAAAGCCTGCAATAATAGACATAACATCCCGTACCGACATCCCCGAAACCGAGTTCGGGGAAAATGACCTCGTCATATTCGGCGTTCCCGTATATGCCGGCAGAGTCCCGGCCGTAGCAGCAGGAAGGCTGGTACATTTCAAAGGAAACAATACACCGGCAATAATCGTTACGGTATATGGAAACAGAGAGTTCGACGATGCACTGGTAGAATTGTGCGATTTGGTAACAGCAGGCGGTTTCAATGTCATATCCGGAGGCGCATTCATAGCATGCCATTCCATATTCCCCGCAGTCGGAGCAGGGCGTCCCGACGCTTCCGATATAAAAGAGGCATCGGAGTTGGGGCGTAAAAGTTCCGAAATGATAAAAAATCCCGCAGTGAAAAAGGGTCAATCCCCGTCCATAAAAGGCAACCGGCCATATCGCGAACCCAAAAAAACACCGTTGAGTCCGAAAGCCGGAAGGAAGTGCAACGGTTGCGGAGTATGTGCCGACATGTGTCCCGTTGGAGCAATAGACAAGGCAAAAATAAAGACATGCGATTCCGGCTTATGCATATCATGTGCGCGCTGCATACATGTATGCCCCCGGCAAGCCCGCCATTTCGGAGGCCTGCTCTACCGCATTGCAGGACGCAAGTTCGCAAAACTCTATTCCGCACCCAAAAGACCGTATCTGTTCTATAATCTATAAAAAAATGAAACCGTTATGGATGGTATAAACATCGACGGCCTTCTTATAGGCATATCCACATTCCTGATAATAGGATTGTTCCACCCCGTAGTAATAAAGGCCGAATACTATTGGGGGACACGATGCTGGTGGATATTCCTGCTGTTGGGAATAGCAGGAATCATATTCTCCCTTATGGTAGAAAGCATAACGCTCTCCGCCATAATAGGCGTATTTTCATTCTCCTCCTTTTGGTCTATAAAAGAGATATTCGAACAAGAAAAGCGAGTGCAGAAAGGGTGGTTCCCCGAAAATCCGGCGCGAAAAAAAACATCGGCAAAAGACGGGAAATAGAAGATTGCCGTTTGCGGCGACCCGTTTGCAGCACGAATCAGATTATTCAAAATCATACGACGAGAAAGGTACTTGAACAACATGAAAGACGATATTGATTTTGGTACCACCGATATAAAGATATTGTTTCGGAAGATGCTGTATCCCACAGTGGCAAGCATGGTGTTTACCGCGCTTTTCATAATCATCGACGGCATATTTGTCGGCCGAGGAGTAGGCAGCGATGCATTGGCCGCGGTAAATATTGTCGCGCCCGTATGGCTCTTTGCCACAAGTATCGGGTTGATGTTCGGGATGGGCGGAGCCGTAACGGTTTCGGTAAACATGGCGCGCGGCAAACAAGAAACCGCCCGAAAAAACATGACGCAGGCAATAGCCGTCTCTTCCGTATTCCTGCTGATATGTACGGTATTGATACTCGTGTATGTCGATAAAGTGCTGATGCTGCTCGGATGTTCCCCGCGGCTTTATGCTCCGGCAAAAGATTATATCTGGGGCTTCGTCCCCTTTATGACGATAAACGCGCTGCTTTGCAGCACTCAGTTTTTCATACGTCTCGATGCCTCTCCCCGTTATGCAATGACGGCAAACGTAATAGCCACAGTATTAAATATAATATTCGATTATCTCTTTATATTCATATTCCGCTGGGGTATTTTCGGAGCGGCGATAGCAACAAGCCTCGGTTCGGTGGTAGGCGTTGCAATAATGCTCCGCTATTTGAGCAAGACATCCAACCAGATACATTTCGTCCCGTTGAAGATAACCCGCAAGTCGTTAAGCAGCACGGTACGCAATACCGTGCAGGTATGCAAGATAGGGTTTTCCTCGTTTTTGTGCGAAATAACCATAGCGGCCATGATGTTGTGCGGAAATTATGTCTTCATGTCATATACAGGCGAACCCGGTGTAGCCGCATTCAGCATAGCATGTTATTTCTTCCCGATAATATTTATGCTGTACAGTTCAATTGCGCAGTCGGCACAACCGATAATAAGTTACAATTACGGAGTCTCGTACTTTCCGAGAGTACACTCTGCATTCAAGATAGCATTGAAAACCGCGGTAATCTGCGGCGTGCTGTTTTTTGTCGCCACCTCCGTACTCAGTGCGCCCATAACATCGCTGTTTATAAATTCCGACGATGCCGCATATAATATTTCAGTCTCCGGATTGCCGCTGTTTGCAGCGGGGATGATACCGTTTGCAATAAACATAATATCGATAGGATACTTCCAGAGTGTCGAACGGGTAAAGAGCGCTATGTTCGTTACGATAATGCGCGGGTTCGTTTTTATAATCGGAGCATTCCTTACAGTACCCGTATTTTTCGGCGTTCCCGGAATATGGCTCTCCGTTCCGGTCGGAGAGACAATAACCACGTTGCTGGTATTAGTCATATATGCAGTAACACGCTATAAGGAAAAACACCGGCAGACAGTGGCTTTGCAGGCATGAAAAACAAACAAGAAAGATACAGGCAAAAAACAACACTTAAAAATTGACAGGAGATTTTTATATGAAGAAAGTAATTATTACATCGTTAGCCGTTTTGGTAATAGGGCTCGGCCTGTTTTGTTATTTCAAGTTCTATTTCGTTTTCGGCGAAGGCGTAAAGGCCGGCACGCTCAATTATGTAGTACGTAAGGGTGTGGTGTTTAAAACATACGAAGGAAAACTGATACAGTCGGGGTTGCGTTCAGGAACAAATACGGGAAGCATACAATCCTACGAATTCGACTTTTCCGTAGAAGACAAGACTTTGGCCGAACAACTCATGTTGCTTGGCGGAGAAAACGTAGAACTGCACTACAAGGAGTATTTCGGCGTCTTACCGTGGAGAGGATATACCCGATACATAGTAGATAAGATAATTATGGTGGAGAGCGAGGCCCCTGCTTCCGATTCCTTACCGCCCATATCACCCAAAACGCTTGAAGAGCTGTAATGCACCAAGACACATTACCGCAACAGCGAAAAACGATAAAACCGTCCTGCAAGGCTTATTCTTGAACAGGACGGTTTCTTATTTCCGATACAAGCAAGTCGGGCTCCTCGCAACTTACGACAAACCTTTTCCCGTTTGTCGTTTCAATAAATACCGCTTCGCTTATATCCCCCATAAAAGCAAAGTAATACCCCGTTTGCCTGTTGCAAAAAATCCCGATATAGCCGAAAAATCCCCCGCTTGCACAAAGCCGCATATCCGCCTGCGGGTTATAGCGGGCGATATATTCAATTTCGTTATAAGGGATGTTTTTGGTAAAACAGACCCTTTTTATTGAAAGGATATTGTTTTGCAGTACGATTTTAAGAGGAGCGTTCGATGCGAAAACAGCCATTACGAACAATACAAACACAAGACCCGTCGAGGCTCCGGGTGTATAACCTAACGAGAGTTTCAACAATACGGCGACAGCAACGAGCAAAACAGCAGAAACTGTCGATGTTACGCTCTTTACATAATTGCTCCACCGTATGTCGAAGACTTTTCTCATAAAGACATTTCGATATTGTAACGAATACGTATATAGCCGTTGCGGAGCATCGAACTATTTTATACCGTCGCGTTCCATTATGGCATCTATCGACGGAGCTTCACCCCTGAAGTTTATATACAGCGTCATCGGGTCGTCGCTTCCGCCGCGTTCCAATATGTTCGTCCTGAAAGAATCTGCGCTTTTCCTGTCGAATATGCCGTTTTTCTTGAATACCGAGAAAGCATCCGCATCGAGGACTTCCGCCCATTTATATCCATAATACCCGGCAGCATACCCGCCGTCGAATATATGGCTGAACTGGCAGCTCATGCCGGTATTCTCTACTTCGGGGAACAGGTCGGTAGGGCGCATCGCGTTACGTTCGAACGGAAGAACCTCGTTCGGAACAGTATCGGTTATAGTGTGCCATGCCATGTCGAGGTATCCGAAAGACAACTGTCTTACACACGAATACCCCGCATGGTATCGGGCAGAAGCCACAATCTTGTCCACCAGTTCCTCGGGCATCTTCTCCCCGGTTTGATAATGAGCGGCGAAAGTATCGAGAAATTCTTTCTCGTCCAGCCAGTTCTCCATTATCTGCGAAGGAAGTTCCACAAAATCGCGATATACCGATGTGCCGGATAGCGACGAATACGTACATTTGCTTAAAAGCGAATGAAGCGAGTGTCCGAACTCATGCAGGAAAGTATTAACCTCGTCGTATGTCAGCAATGCCGGTTTATCGGCGGCAGGTCTCGAAAAGTTCATTACAAGCGACACGTGCGGACGGCTGTCCGTTCCGTCGGGTTCGCGCCACTGTCCTTTGAACGTCGTCATCCATGCGCCGCCCTGTTTCCCGTCGCGCGGGTAATAGTCGGTAAACAATATGCCTACATAATTTCCGTTCTCATCCAGTACTTTGAACGCTTCAACATCCTCGTGATAAACCGGGATACTGTCGTTCTTTACGAATTTAAGGCCGTAAAGGCGTTCCGCCAGACCAAATACCCCTTTCTTTACCTTCTCTATTTCGAAATACGGTTTGAGCATTTCATCATTCAGGTCGTATTTCCTGTCCTTAAGTTTTTCCGAATAATAGCTCCAGTCCCACGGCATCAGTTCAATCTCTTTCCCCTCAATCTCCTTTGCAAAGGCTTTTATCTCTGCCACCTCTCTGTCGGCAACAGGTTTGTACGCCTCCAGCAATTTGTCGAGAAGACCATATACCCCTTTGCTGTCGTGAGCCATGCGGTTGTCCAGAACATATGCCGCCCAATTCTCGAAACCTAACAGATTGGCAAGTTCCTTACGTTTCTCCACGGTGGCGAGAACAATCTCCCTGTTGTCGAAGTCCCCTCCGAGGCTGCGGGAGTTATAAGCCCTGTACATCTTTTCACGCAGGTCGCGACGCGACGAATATTTCAGAAACGGTGCATAACTCGGATAGGAGAGGTTGAACAGATACCCCTCTTTCCCTTTGCTTTCGGCACGCGCTTTAGCGCTTTCACGTACACTTTCGGGGAGTCCCGCAAGTTCATCTTCTTCCGTAAGAACCATTTCGAACGCATTTGTGGCTTTTAGCAGATTCTGTCCGTACGTAAGAGAGAGCTTGCTCAGCTCCATCGACAGTTCGCGATATTTGTCCCTGTCCGCACCTTTGAGCGAAGCTCCGCTTCTCACCATGGAACGGTAACTGTTCTTGAGCAACATCTTCTGTTCCTGCGTCAGGTTGAGCGAATCACGCATTTCATAAACCTGTTTTATGCGCTCGAACAACTTCTCGTCGAGCGATATGTTGTTGTAGTGTTCCGAAAGGACAGGCATTATCTCGTGCGATAATTCCATCAGTTCGTCATTGCTTTCGGCATTGAGCAAATTGAAAAAGATGCTTGTAACATTATCCAGCAGGCGTCCCGAACGGTCGAGAGCCTCTATCGTATTTGAAAAATCGGGTTTCTCCTGTTGCGAAGTAATAGCGTTTATTTCCTCTTGATGAATCTTTATCGCTTCTGTTATCGCAGGTTTGAAATCTTCAATCTTTATTTTGTCGAAAGGAGGAGTTCCGTACGGAGTTTCGAACTTCTCGGTAAGCGGGTTTTCAGCGTGCAACATGGTGTAAGGAGTTGATGATAGTAGTAATAATGCCAATAAAAATATTATCCGTTTCATTTATATTAATTTTGTATCTTTGACTTCGTCGAAGACAATGAGTAACCCGCCGATGATTACAACAGATATAAAACCGTTTGTCGGCGGCTTCCGTTTTTACAATCTTCGCGAGTGATTGAAATCCCCGGTTATGCCTGCCGTAAAAAGCGGCGGATACAAATAGGAATGGCAAAAATACGAAAAAAGGAATAGTGTGAAACGCAGATTTTTGTTTTTAATAAAAGTTTATATTTGGTTCTTAGCCCTGTTCATACTGGTAAAACCGGTATTCATGCTGTATCACCATAACTTGTACGCCGATGCAAGATTCATCGATTACATCAATGTTATCCGCCACGGATTCGAGATGGATGTTTCGGTCGCATCGTACATAATCGCCCCATTGCTTCTGGTAGTACTCGTTTCGGTATGGCTGCGCGGAAAATGGATTAAATATGTTTCGCGCACATATACAGTACTGATAAGCATATTTGCGACATTCATAATAGTTGCCGATATGGAGTTGTATTCATATTGGGGATTCCGAATAGATGCCACGCCGCTTTTTTATATTACCAACCCCGCCGATGCCGTAGCCTCTGTCCCGACATGGCAGGTTGCGCTGATTCTCGCAATATTCGCGGTATTGGCAACCGCCGTTGCATACTATCCTTATAAACTTGCCGCGCAATGCGACGACTGGAGAGCGCCGCGCAAAAAAATCATATCATCGTTCATCTTCCTGATACTTGCAGGAATAACATTCGTTTCGATACGCGGAGGAATAGGAACCTCTACCATGAGCCCCGGGCGGGCATATTTCAGTACCAACGCACAGTACAACAATGCGGCCATAAACCCCGTGTTCAGTCTCCTCTATTCCGTAATGCACGAGAACGATTTTTCGCAGTATGCCCGTTATATGGCTGACGAAGAAGCCGCGAAGATAGTTGCCGGACTAAGAGGCGAAACCTATCTCCCCTCCGATACCGCACGCTGGATAAAAAACACCCGTCCGAATATACTGATGATAATAATGGAGAGTTTTTCCTCCGGGGCTGCGGTAACAAAAGACGGCAAAGAGGTTATGGCGGAACTGAATAAAATATCCGGCGAAGGGATTCTTTTCACAAATACGATAGCCAACAGTTTCCGAACCGACAGGGGCATATATTCCATCCTCGGCGGATTCCCGGCATTGCCAACCATGTCCGTAATGAAATACCCCGCCAAGATGCAAAACATGCCCAACCTCATGAAGGAACTCGGCAAGCACGGATATACAAGCCGTTTCATATACGGTGGCGATGCCGACTTTACCAATATGAGCACATTCTTCCGGCTCGGCGGCGTGGAAAAGATAATCTCCGATAAGGATTTCGACGTAAGTCGGTTGGCGTCGAAATGGGGGGCGAACGACGGGACGACACTCTCGTTCCTCGCTGAAGAGATGAAAAAAAGAGAACAGAAAGAACCCTTCTTCGACATATATCTCACACTAAGCAGCCATGAACCGTTTGAAGTCCCGTATAATAAATTCCCCGACCCGTATATTAATTCCATAGCATATACCGACAGTTGCATCGGGGCGTTTATCGATGAATTTAAAAAAATGCCCCTGTGGGAAAATACCCTCGTAATATTGGTCGCCGACCATGGAGTAGGGTATCTGTTGGGGTATAACGAACAGGGCGAAGCACGTCAGCGAATACCGATGATATGGAGCGGCGGAGCAGTAAAAGCCCCCGCAGTAATAGAAGAGTACCTTTCACAGTCGGACATCCCCGCCACTCTGCTTGCCCAATTAGGTATCGATTACGGCGAATTCCCTTTCAGCAGGAATATCGCCGACCCGACACTCTGCAAATTCGGATACTACACCTATCCCAACGGATTCGGGTGGATTGATTCGGACAACAACGTAATATTCGACTGCGATTCCGGCCGCCCCGTGCTGATGCAGGGAGCAACCCCCGATTCGTGTCTGTTGCGCGGAAAAGCATTGTTGCAAAAACTGTACGATGCCGTAATGTAGCAGATTAAAAATATACGCAAAGGCAGTCGGTCGAAAGACCCCGGTATTTTTCCAACAACAAAAGTCTCGGCCGTTTCAGTTTCGTATATCGAGGACTTTAATTAAATTTGCCATAATCATCACCCCAAAACGGATATGCGATGGATATAGTATTGCCAAGGAAAGCAGGGGACGACAATGAGGTAGTCCTGAAAAACGCAGATAAACTTGTAATAGTCGGAGCCAACGGTTCGGGTAAAAGTCTTTTCGGCAGTGAAATAGAAAAACGCTATTACGACCGTACATTTAAAATCTCGGCATTAAATACAATCTGTCCGATAGACTACGACAAACCGATACGTCCCGACTCCGTAGGGGCTGAATACGCAAGGCTGTTCAACGAAAAATCGCATATAAGAGTCAAAACCGAGTTCGAGCAACTTTTTGCAATACTGCAAAGAGAAGAACTCGAAGACCTGATAAAATACAAGGAAGACTTGTCGCGAGGCAGGACGACAGCCAAACTCCCGAAATCAAAGCTCGACAAGACACAACTTATATGGGAACGCATCTTTCCGCAAAGCAAACTCGTGCGCCGTTGCGATACGATTGAAATAGTCTCGGGCAAGAGCGGAAACCCGTACAATGCAATGGAGATGAGCCACGGCGAAAAAGTAGTATTCTACCTGATTGCCTCGTCGTTTATTGCCCGTCCCGAATCTATAATAGTCGTGGATGAGCCCGAAATGCATCTTCACCCTTCCATGACAAGTGCATTATGGGACGATATAGAAGCCCTCCGTCCCGATTGCACATTCATATACCTGACGCACGATTTGAATTTTGCCGTATCCCGAAACAGCAAAAGAATATGGGTAAAGAGTTACGATGCCGAAACCGGTTCGTTCGATTACGAATTTATAGAAAATCCCGATAAACTTCCAGAAGAGATATATCTCGAATTGCTCGGCGGCCGTAAACCCGTGCTGTTTATCGAGGGCGATTCAGTATCGAGTATCGACAGCCGCCTGTATCCGCTTGTCTTTACCGACTGGACTATCAAACCGTTGGGCGGGTGCAATAAGGTAATAGAAGTAACCAAGGCATTCTCCGAGATGAAGAGTTTCCACCTCCTCGAATCGAGAGGCATTGTCGATCGCGACCGCCGCACATCGCATGAAATAGAATATCTGCGCAGCAAGAACATATACGTCCCCGATGTAGCGGAAGTCGAAAATATCCTCATGCTCGAACCGATAGTCCGTACAGTGGCGCGGCGCACCGGCAACGACGAAGACGAAGTATTCAATACCGTAAAACGGTGCATAATAAAGTTCTTCAAAGCCGATATTAAGGGACAGGCTCTGCTGCATACGCGCCACAGGATAAGAAACGGGATAGTATTCAGGATAGACACCCGCGTCTCGACGATAGAAGAATTTGCAAAACACGTCGAACACCTTACCGAAGAGATAGACCCGTACAACACGTACAACAAACTGCTAAGCAAATTCAAACGGTATGTCAATGAAGGAAATTATCGGGCGGTGCTGCGTTTCTTCAACCAGAAATCGATGATAAACCAGAGCCGCGTAACCCAGTTGTGCGGATTCGCCACTACCGACAAATACATAAACTATGTAATATCGCTGTTAAGAGAAAACAGCGACGACTCGGAGATAATCCGAAAAGCGGTAAAAGAGTGTTTCCAGATGGAGAGTACCGAGCCGCAAAAAAATGCAGATAAAAAATAAAAGATATGCTTTCCAAGTGGATTTCCGCTGCCCGTCCGCGAACGCTCCCCACATCGCTTGCCCCGGTAATACTTGCCTCGGCCTATGCATGGAGCGACGGAACGTTCGACGCGGCAGTTACCGTAATCTGCGCACTGTTTGCAGTAGTGGCGCAGATAGCCTCCAATTTCGGCAACGACTATTTCGATTATAAAAACGGAAGCGACCGCGCCGACCGAGTAGGACCGCGCAGGGCGGTAGCCTCGGGCGACATAACGCCCAAGGCAATGTTGATTGCAACAGTCGTGGCGTTAAGTATTGCCGCGCTGTTGGGGTGCCTGCTCCTCCCGACAGGCGGTTGGCCGCTATTCGTAACAGGGTGCATGATAGTAATATTTTCCGTGTGGTATTCAGCAGGCCCGTATCCGCTGTCATATCACGGACTCGGCGAAATAACCGTATTCATATTTTTCGGACTTGTTCCCGTAACGGCAGTCTATTGGCTTCAAGGCGGAGAATGGTGCAACGGCGAAATTCTCGCTGCCGGGGCAGCCATGGGGTTGCTCTCCGTCGATATACTGCTGGTAAACAATTATCGCGATGTGGAGACCGATAAAAATGACGGAAAGATGACATCCGTCGTGATATTCGGGCGAAAAGCAGCTTTGGCGGCATACCTGCTCAACGGCATTATAGCATCGGTATTCTTTTTTTACTATTCGTTCTTCCCTGCAATAGTTGCAGCCATGATATTCCTTACATTTCACATCATGGCATGGCGAGGCATACGCCGTAAAGAAGGAACAGAACTGAATGCCTATATCGGGAGGACAGCCATGAATCAGGTGCTTTTTACCCTGTTGCTCCTTCTTGTAATCTATCTGAACGACAAAATATAGCATTAATATCGTTCAGCATGGCAATACAAGCATTATATTTTAAATAAAAACAAACGGATCAATAAAACATCGAATGAAACTGCGAGGAATATATGCCGATGCATCTACCGGTAAGAAACTGCTTATAGTACTGTTGGTATTTGCAATAATGTTTTTGGTTACGGTAATGGCCTTAACCGTAATTACTATTCTTACAGGCAGCGGACAAGAAGACAGAACCATAATGCTTACAGGCGTCGTATTGCAAAACTTGTTACTGTTTATACTCTCTCCGCTGATATGTGTCTTTTTCATATCTGCTCCCGGTGAAGACATGCTTAAGACAAGGCGATTCCCGTCGCTGTCGGAGTTTCTGTTGTGCCTTTTGACAATGATTGTAATGACACCGGCAATGAATCTGCTTGTAATGTGGAATCAGTCGATGCATCTGCCCGAAGCCCTTTCAGGTTTGGAAGAGTGGATGAGGCAACAGGAAGATATGGCAGAAGAGACAACCCGTATCCTGCTCGATGCAAAATCTATCGGAGCATTGTTGCTGTTGATATTCATCGTCGGTTTCCTCACCGGAGTAGGAGAGGAGTTTACATTCAGGGGGATAATCCAGAACCTTATTGCCGGAAAACGACGCAATGCGCATGCCGCAGTATGGATAACGGCAATAATTTTCAGTGCGGTACACCTGCAATTTTACGGATTCATCCCGCGTCTCGCAATAGGAGCATTTCTCGGATACCTTCTTGTATGGTCGCGCAGTATATGGCTTCCCGTATTTGCCCATTTCGTAAACAATTCGCTTGCGGTAATCTCATCATATATAGTTGCCAACGGATATTGCTCCGATAAAATCGATACCATAGGAACATCGCAGGACGGAACACTTTGGATGGCCGCCGCCAGTGCTGTCGCATTTGCCGCCTGCGCTACACAACTGTATCACATAAGCAAAGAAGCGCAAACGCCGCCGCAGCCGTAAACTATCATACATGCCGCATGGCGGCCGGGGAATACCCTCAAGTTGTAAAGAAAACCGGAAGTACCGTAAAAAAACGATATAAATCATTAATCCCCTTTAGAAATTGCAGAGAAAATCATACTTTTATGGTATGAAAAATATTCTGATAAAAAACAAGAAGGTTCGCATACTTATAGCGTTGATAATAGTAGTAGCAGCTCTGTTCTTTACATTATACCCGAAGTTCAGAATAAGCGGTTCGCTGGATGAGGTGGCTGTTGCAGATTCCGCAGGAGTAGAGGAGATAGTATTTAAGTACGGTATCCCCGTCGATGAATATGACGTAATGTACGGAATAGTACAACCTAACCGTAACTTGTCCTATATATTGAGCAGTCATGGAGTCTCTTTGAGGAGTGTTCATGAAATCAGCGAAAAGGCAAAAGATGTTTTCGATGTCCGTAAAATACGAAGCGGACAGGCTTACGCCGTTTTCTCCAAGCCAGATTCTACACATGCCGTACGATATTTCGTATATGAAGAGAATCCCAGAACATATGTCGTTTTCGATTTGCTTGGCGACAAAGGCGTATATCGGGGAGAAAACCCGGTAGAGTGGAGGCAGAAGCAGGTAAAAGGGAAGGTCGAATCATCGTTATGGCTGGCTATGCAAAAACAGGAAACGTCGCCCATGTTGGCCGTAGTCCTGTCTAACATATACGGATGGTCCATCGATTTCTTCAGTTTGAATAAAGACGATGAATTTCGCGTAATATACGAACAGGAATATGTCGATGGAAAAGAGTTGGACAGTTTCAATATACTTGCGGCATCATTCAAGTATTCCGACAGCCTTTACTATGCCATACCGTTTGAGCAGAACGGGGAGAAGCTCTATTACGGAGCGACGGGAGAGAGTCTGGAAGGAGTATTCCTGAAAGCCCCGCTCGATTTCTACCGAATAACATCACGCTTTACCAACAGTCGTTTCCACCCCGTGCTGCGTCGCTACCGTGCACACCACGGCGTAGATTATGCCGCTCCTACAGGAACGCCGGTATATGCGATAGCCGACGGAAAAGTAATAGCCAAAGGGTATCAGGCAAAAGGAGGAGGCAATTATGTCAAGATACGCCACAACAGCGTTTACCAATCGACATACATGCACCTTTCGCGCTTTGCAAAAGGATTAAAAGTCGGAAGTCAGGTCAAGCAAAAAGAAGTGATAGGGTATGTCGGCTCGACTGGACTCTCCACGGGACCTCATCTCGACTTCAGAGTATATGAAAACGGGAAACCCATAAATCCGTTGCTGATCAAGTCGCAGCCGAAAAAGTCTGTCAGCAAGGAAAACATGCCGAGGTTTACAGCCGTCCGCGATTCTCTGGCAGGGTTGCTTTCGCAAATGGATACAGTTCAAACCAAAGAGGCAGACGTTGTTCCGCAGACAATAATAACACAATAAAAAAAACGCTGTAAACCGGATAAAACGACAGGGAGGTTTTATAAAAACAGCCTCCCTGTCGTTTTTGTAGAGAAAAAAACGATATTAAAGCGGATACTTTTCAAGTATAGGGTCCTTATACATAACCTGCAACTCTTTCAATCTCGACTTCATCTGTTTCACTGTTCCTGCATTTTCAGGAAGCGAATAGATATTGTGCATTTCCGAAGGGTCGGTATTCCTGTCGAACAGTTCCCATTCATCAATATCGTCGCCATAGAAATGTATCAACTTATATCGGCCGTCGTATATGCCGTAGTGTTTCCTTACGGCATGTTCGCCGGGATATTCGTAAAAGTGATAATAAAGCGCGTTACGCCAATTCTCCGGTTTCTCGCCTTTCAGCAGAGGCAGAAGCGATACGCCTTGAATATCGTCGGGAATCTCGGCTCCGGCTATCTCAAGGAAAGTAGGTGCATAGTCTATGTTCTGGACGAGTTCCGTAATTTCCCCTCTCCTGTCATATCCCTTAGGAAGTCTCATTATCAGCGGAGTACTGAACGATTCGTCATACATGAAGCGTTTATCGAACCATCCGTGTTCCCCCATGTAAAACCCTTGGTCGGAGGTGTATATTACCAGCGTATTCTCTAAAAGACCCGATTCTTCGAGATAAGCCATAAGGCGTCCCACATTTTCATCCAGCGACTTCACCGTCTTCATATAATCCCGCATATATCGCTGGTATTTCCATTCCATCAGTTCCTTCCCTTTCAGGTTGGACGAGAAAAATTCCTTTATTATAGGATTATAGTGTGCATCCCACGCCTGACGTTGCGCATCGTTCATGTTCCCGTATGTGCCGTGGCGTTTGTCGTCCGATATGTAATTCCTGCGGAGACGGCTTTCATCTCCCGGCCTATACATTTTCAAGTCGTACAGCAAATCCATGTCCCCTTCTCTAATATCCATCTCCTGCAACGACGCTGCCTTACGACCGTCATAATCGTCATAAAAGTTGTCGGGTATCGGGAAAACCTTCTCTTCGTAATCTTTCAAGTGGCAAGTGTCGGCCATCCAGTTGCGGTGTATGGCCTTGTGGTGCACCATCAGCATAAAAGGTTTGCTTTTGTCGCGCCTGTTCTCAAGCCAGTCGATGCTCTTGTCCGTTATGGTATTGGTAACGTATCCTTCGGTCTTAAGCGTATCACCCATTGTTATAAACGGCGAGTTGTAATAGTCGCCCTGACCTATAAGAATATCCCAATAGTCGAATCCGGTCGGTAAAGAGTGGAGATGCCACTTGCCTATAACAGCAGTCTGGTAGCCGGCTTTCCGCAACAATTTGGGAAAAGTCTGCTGCTCTCCATCAAATGTTCTTGTATTGTCGGTAAATCCGTTTATGTGGCTGTGCTTGCCCGTCAATATGCAGGCACGGCTCGGCCCGCTTATCGAATTGGCTACATACGCATTTGTAAATATAACCCCTTCCTCTGCAATCTTGTCGAGGTTGGGCGTATCGGCATAGTCGCTGCCATAACACCCCATTACCTGGCGCGTATGGTCGTCGGTCATTATATATACTATGTTAAGCTGTTTAGTCTCACTCGTGTCCGTGCAGGAATTCAATGCCAAAACAGACAACGCCCCTCCGGCCATAAAAAAATAACATTTCCCCATTATGCAGATTCTGTAAAAAGTATAATTGATATTGTCGTATCTGGTCAGGCCACGGAGCAGGCTTGCCCGTTTCTTTCACCGTAGGGCGTTGAGCTCCTATATTGCGCAAGTACCTTCCAAGTTTCTTCGATAATTTTTTTGTCTTTTCCGGACAAGTCTCCGCAAGATTGTTCTTTTCGCCTATATCCTCGGTTATGTTGAACAGCTCCTTTTTGCCGGTATCGTAATAATATATCAGCTTCCAGTCCCCCTCACGTACAGTACACGTAGGACCGATGCCGGGTCCGGTATTCCCCCACATGTTGGGACAGTTCCAGAATAACGCCCGTCCCTTCGAGGTATCCCCGCTTCCGTTCAGCAACGGCACCATGCTGATACCGTCAATGGCCTGTACGGTCTCGTAATCGGTAATCCCCGCCATTTCCAGAATAGTTGGGAAGAAATCCTCTATTATTACGTAACTGTCGCATTTGCTCCCTGCTTCGACCATGCCCGGCCATGCTACAATCATTGGTTCACGTATCCCGCCTTCTCTTGCCGAGCCTTTACCGCTGCTGAGAGGTGCATTCTGCGTATGCAGTTCGCCGTCGCGGCTCCACGATTCGGCAGCAAGCCCACCGTTGTCGGACATGAATATTACGATTGTGTTATCCGCCATGTCGTTTTCTTCAAGCCAATCCATAATATCGCCGAGGCTTTTGTCCATACCCTCAATCAGAGACGCGTATGCAGCCTCGTTTTCCGTCAGCCCCTTTTCGTTACGATATTTGCCGTAATATCTCATATCCTTGTCGTATGGTACATGAACGGCATAATGCGACATATACAAAAAGAACGGCTGTCCTAACTTCTTAGCTTTGTCGAGAGCTTTTTTGGCCTCGACAGTAAGAGCTTCCGTAACAAAAATATCCTTGCCCCAATACTCTTCAAGACCAGGTACGGCAAAAGGCGAACTCTCCGTCCCGTCGGTTTTGTTGCCGAAGTTTTGCTCTCCCAGATAACTCGCCAGACCACCGGCCGCATGACCGGCTATGTTCACCTCGAAACCGAAATGATGCGGGTTTTCCCCCGGAGTGTCAATCGCTCCGAAGTGAGCCTTACCGCAGTGTATGGTGTGGTAGCCGTTATCCTTCAGTATCTGTACGAAAGAAGTTGCCCGAAACGTGCGCGGGATACCCGAAGTCTGGCATATACCGTTTACGTTCCATTCCGGCGGAATAATCTTTTCGTTGTTCCCGTCCGTTGATTGGTCCTTGTGCAGTGTCCAGTTGGTTACGCAGTGGCGTGCCGAATTGCATCCGGTAAGCAGGCTGCAACGGCTCGGCGAACTTATGCTGTTGGCGTATGCCTGAGTAAACATCATCCCCCTTTCGGCAAGACGCTCCATGTTCGGAGTTTCATATATCATGTTGTAGGGGGTCTTTTCAGTCCAGAACGGGAGAGATGTATCCTGCCATCCCATATCGTCCACAAGAAAAAATATTATGTTGGGCTTGTCTGTTTCGGCATGCAAATCAGTTGCCGATACAATCGAACTGCCCAATACAAAAGAATACAACAACGGCTTGTTTATATTCATAACACTGCGTGTTTTGAAGTTACAGATATAAAATCCAGTCCAAATATTTCGTAATATCTATGTTTCTTGTCCCGTTTCCCGGACATGCGCCGTCTGTCCGTTACGGGTATTCAGTCTCTTCCAGCGGATAGCTTTGAGAAGCCGTTTCGGGAAATGCCGGAAATGAATCGGCAGTACCTGCAGTTGTAACACCCGGAGTGTGGTCATGCAGGAAATCGTCGTTGCATTGCAGAAAATCCTCATACCTTACCTGAACTGTAGCGCCTGTAGGAGGATCGTCGTTTGTTGCATCCACATTATACCATTCCCCGTCTATTTTCACCATGTTCCAAGCATGATCGACCGGTGGAGGATTGTAATTGGCCGTTCCGGTAACGTATATTGCCGGAATACCTGCACGCAGGCACAAATATTGCAGCCCTTTGGCGTACCCTTGGCAAACTATTGCATAAACCCCCAATGAATTGGGAATAAAAGCCCCCTCGATAGTCCCCGAATTCCCTGTTGACATTCCGCCGTAACTTACAAGCTTTATGAATTCGTCATGAATCAATCTGAATTTTTGAGCCTCATTCATGTCCGGCTCTATTTTATCGAGAATTTCAGATGCCGCGACTTCTATTTTTGCAGAGTTAAGAGTCTGGATTGTGTATGCCGTGTTTACATTGAAGAAACGGGCGTCGTAATATACCGTGCCGACAGGACCTGTCTTTGGCGGGGAGACCATTTGAGTAGCATCGCCTTTCGGAACAATCGACTGCAGCATCAACAGCCGGGGTTCGTCGTATTGCATGTATTTCCCTATTGTAAGAAGCTGTTCGTATGTAATATCTATGCCCGCCTCAGTGAAATTTACGGCAATCCTTTTCGCATTTGGATTATCAGGGTCGGGCGCAAAACCGAGAAATGCGGCAAGCATGAAGTCGTATGCTTTCTGCTCATTCTCGTCAAGCAGCGACCTGCCGTAATAAAGCGAACTGTCGAAAGGACGTTTAGGCAATATCGGCCTTATAAAAAGAATATTGTCTAAATCATTGTCTTCGACGTATTCATCGCCGATGCTCCATTTTACGCCGTCGGCATCGGGAGCAAAAGATATTTCGCTACCCTCTATCGAAACAATAGAACCGTCGGCTTTCTTCACAACGAACTGTGCTTTTGCTTCGGCTGTACCCAAAAATAATAATAATATGGCTGTCGTTAATGCAAAAGATTTCATGCGGTTTACGTCTGGTTATTTTAATTCTTTATGAACATCAATGAAGTACTTTCCGTGCGCAGCAGATATTTCCCTTCCGGCAAATCCCCCACGTACAGAGTCGTTGTATTACCGTCCGATTCAGCTTTTCTCAAAAGAGAACCGTTAGTGGAGTAAATCTCAAAGCTGCGTTTTTTGCTTTCGGTGCAAGTAATATGCAAAGTCTGTTTTACCGGGTTCGGGAATATCGAAACATTTGCAGAACGAGATTCCGTAATGCCGCTTCCCTGATACGACTCTTTCCCGAAAGAAGCCTTTCTTATGTTTTCGCAGACCTCCCCGTTTTTAAGTACTGCGTTGAAAACAGGTTCCGAATCGGATGCAATCAAAAAATCGATGTCGGCAATGGCTATTTTCACGTCTTTGTCCGTAATCAGACAATAATATGTCTCCTCTGCCATACATAAAGTTCCTGCAAAAAAAAGCAGAGCTGCGATTAAGAATTTTGGCATAATGCGAGTTAATGGAAGTTAAACCGTAAAGGTAATGATATAATCCGACATGTGCAAATTCGCAGGAAGCGCCATTCAATATTAGCCTGCAGCCATATGGCGATAATAACAGAATTTTATTATCTTCGCATTTTCAATAAAAAACGCGATAATATGGCAGACGATAAAAAGATAATCTTTTCAATGGTAGGAGTAGGGAAGACCTATCCGCCGCAGAAGCAAGTACTGAAAAATATCTATTTGTCCTTTTTTTACGGGGCGAAGATAGGAATAATAGGACTCAACGGCTCCGGAAAATCCACCCTGTTGAAGATAATAGCCGGGATAGACAAATCATATCAGGGCGAGGTCGTTTTCTCCCCCGGATACAGTGTGGGCTATCTCGAGCAGGAACCCCACCTCGACGATACTAAAACCGTCAAGGAGATAGTACAGGAAGGAGTGCAGGAGATTGTCGATGTATTGAAAGAGTATGAAGAAATAAACGAAAAATTCGGATTGCCCGAATATTACGAGGACGCCGACAAGATGGACAAACTGTTGCAGAGGCAGGCCGAGTTGCAGGATATAATAGATTCGACCGATGCCTGGAATATCGACAACAAGTTGGAGAGAGCCATGGATGCGTTGAGGTGTCCGCCCGAAGACCAGTCCGTAGCAACCCTTTCCGGGGGAGAACGCCGCAGAGTGGCGTTGTGCCGTTTGTTGCTGAAACAGCCCGATATTCTGCTGCTCGACGAGCCGACCAACCACCTCGACGCCGAATCGATTGACTGGTTGGAACAGCATCTGAACCGTTACCCCGGTACGGTAATAGCGATAACCCACGACAGATATTTCCTCGACCATGTGGCAGGGTGGATACTCGAACTCGACCGTGGCGAAGGAATCCCGTGGAAAGGGAACTATACCTCATGGCTCGAACAGAAGACAAAACGTTTGGAGCAAGAAGAGAAACAGGCCAGCAAGCGGCGCAAGACCCTCGAGCGCGAGTTGGAGTGGATAAACATGTCGCCTAAAGCACGGCAGGCCAAAGGCAAAGCGCGTCTGAACTCGTACGACAAGCTGTTGAATCAGGACCAGAAAGAACGCGAAGAGAAACTGGAGATATACACACCCAACGGACCACGCCTCGGCAACAAGGTAATCGAGGCAACAGGCGTAGCAAAAGCATACGGCGACAAACTGCTGTTCGAAAACCTTCACTTCATGCTGCCGCCCAACGGCATAGTTGGAGTAATAGGCCCTAACGGCGCAGGAAAAACAACACTGTTCCGACTGATAACCGGCAGTGAAACACCCGATAAAGGAACATTTGAGGTAGGTGATACCGTTAAGATAGCATACGTTGACCAGACCCATAAAGATATAGACCCCGAAAAGAGCGTTTACCAGATAATTTCGGGAGGATTGGAGAATATCCGTATGGGCGGGCGCGACATAAACGCCCGGGCATATCTGTCGCGTTTCAACTTTACCGGAGCAGATCAGGAGAAGAAAGCCGGAGTCCTGTCGGGAGGAGAGCGCAATCGCCTGCATTTGGCCATGGCATTGAAAGAAGAAGGTAATGTGTTGTTGCTCGACGAGCCGACCAACGATATAGATGTAAATACGCTCCGCGCACTCGAGGAAGGGTTGGAAAACTTTGCAGGGTGTGCCGTGGTAGTATCGCACGACCGTTGGTTCCTCGACCGTATATGTACCCATATTCTCGCGTTCGAAGGCGACTCGCAGGTATTCTTTTTCGAAGGAAGCTATACCGAATATGAAGAAAACAAAAAGATGCGGCTGGGCAATATCGAGCCCAAACGTCCGAGGTATCGCAAACTTATAGCCGATTAAAGAACATTTATAAAAAGCAGCAGCGGCGCGGAATCCAACAATAGATTCCGCGCCGCTTGTTTTTACTGTTTGTCGGACGGTGCAAATTATTTACCACGTTCATTACCGAAGAGAGTAATATGCAGCCTCGTGCAATATATCCACCCTTCTCTGATGCAACAAGCAATCATTTCGTCCCTTTTCGCATTTATTTTTTCGGGCGAGACCCCTTCGGGCATTATCATTACGGCAATACGTTCCGGGTCGGGTTTCCTGTTCCCGCATATTGCGGTTACAGGGCAAATGTAATTCTCTTTTATTTCGTTTATGCAACCGCTGTCGGTATATACGAACTTCAGTTGGATGCGGGCTTCCCCGCTTGACAAAATTTTGCCTATGTTGTCCGTGAAAATCTTTCTGTCGTAGCGGTTTTCCCTGTGCCTCTTTACCCATTCGGCAGGAACACCGTCCGATTCTTTCGGTTCCGATGACGACAATTTAGGGGAGATGCTCCACAGCGACACCGAACGGAGATGTTCGTACCGCACCAAATCAAGCGGGAGAGTACCGTTGGTTTCGACGGTGATAACAGGTGCCTCCTTTTCGTTTTCGGCATATATCTTTACCGCCTCTTCAATAAGAGAGTTTATGCCGGACATATACAACAGAGGTTCGCCTCCGGTTATTACAATATGCCTTATATGGCAGTTCTCCTTTATGAACGTAATACATTCTTCGAACCCGTAGCGTGCAGCCTCCGGGCGATGCGAAGTATATGGAGTATCGCATTCCTCCCCGTTAAACACGCACCTCAGGTTACACCCCGTTACACGGATAAATATGGATGGGTATCCGGTATAGCGACCTTCTCCCTGAATCGATTTGAAAAGTTCTATTACAGGAAAAATCATGGTCTAATCTGCTGTTCGGTCTCCGGATTCGGAACGGCTGTGCCCCCAAGCTTTTTTACAAGATTTTCGGGCATGCCTGCCGACAACTCGTCCGAGAAAGTAATGCCGTCGAGCAATTCGGCAAACCTCTCCGGCGTATATCTCATGGCGTCCGCCTTATCACATTCGGCATAACACGTGTCGGTTTCGTGGTACCTTACGCTTTTCAGCCTTACGCCGCGTTCCCCGTTTGTAAAAATTGTGAATCGGATTATCTGTTCAACAAAACGGAAAATGAAAATGCTCAACATTTCGGCAGACGGGATGAACGGTAGTTCAATCCAGCGGTTGTTATACAGCCTGTGAAAATTCTTGAACTCTTCGTCCTCTGCCGAACAGAACAGATAGCAGTGGTCCATCATGTCGATAAAAGCCTTTATGTCGTTCTTCATCAGACCGAAGTCCATAACCATTCCGGCATTGTCAAGATATTCCGATTCGAAGAAGAGTTCAATCTTTGCGCTGTGTCCGTGATGAGTATATTTGCATCTGTCGCTCGAACAGTTCCTTACGATATGGCCTGTTTCGACTGAAAAAATTTTCCGTACTATCATATCCGTTAAAAAGATTCCTGCCGCGAATTAAGGCATCTATTTTCCCGCTGCACCTTTGCAGCTTACGGCAAAGATACACCAAACAAGAGCATATACAAACATTATTTTTTAGCAAGAAAGAGCGGCGGGCTATTTGGCATAAAACCCCGACATTTATATCTGTCTGACAATCAGTCGATTTATGATTGCTTAAAAAAATAAAAGAGTTTCAGAGATAATCCCCGAAACTCTTTCCGTATATATCGAATAGATATTTCCTGTTATTCGATGGCAGCCTGAGCCGCGGCAACCCTTGCGATAGGCACGCGGAACGGGCTGCAGCTTACATAGTTCATGCCGAGCGATGCGCAGAACTTAACCGATGACGGTTCGCCACCATGCTCGCCGCAGATACCCACTTTGAGGTGTGCTTTCGTCGAGCGGCCTTTTTCAGTACCCATGCGAACGAGTTGTCCAACACCTTCCTGGTCGAGTATTGCAAACGGATCGTTTTTGAGGATACCTTTTTCCTGATATATCTTGAGGAATTTACCTGCGTCGTCGCGCGAGAATCCGAAAGTCATCTGGGTAAGGTCGTTTGTACCGAACGAGAAGAAGTCGGCAACCTCAGCAATCTTATCGGCTGTCAGAGCTGCACGCGGAACTTCAATCATCGTACCGATTTTGTACTCTATACGTTCGCCGCGTTCTGCAAATACTTTTTCTGCAGTGTTGGTAATAACCTCAGCCTGCATCTTGAGCTCGGTTATCATGCCAACCAGCGGAACCATAATCTCCGGAGTAACTTTTGCACCCTGCAGTTTTGCATCGAGAGCTGCCTCGATTATAGCACGAGCCTGCATTTCGGTAATTTCGGGATATGTACATCCCAGACGGCAACCCCTGTGCCCGAGCATCGGGTTGAACTCGGCGAGAGAGTCGCATGCAATCTTAACCTCTTCGAGAGTAAGACCCATTTCGGCAGCGAGCTCTTTCTGAGTAGCCAGCTGATGAGGAACGAATTCGTGCAGAGGCGGGTCGAGAAGACGTATCGTTACGCCATATCCGTCCATTGCCATAAATATACCGAAGAAGTCCTGTCTCTGTATCGGGAGGAGTTTCTTGAGAGCTTCGCGGCGACCCTCTTCGCTCCCTGCGAGAATCATTTCGCGCATGGCCTTGATACGTTCTCCCTCAAAGAACATGTGTTCTGTACGGCAGAGACCGATACCTTTCGCTCCGAAACGGCGCGCTGTCTTGGCATCGCGCGGAGTGTCGGCATTGGTACGAACATCCATCTGCGTATATTTCTCGGCAATATCCATTATTGCGCCGAAGTCTCCGCTGAGGTCAGCCTCTACGGTGCTTACCTGTCCGTCGTAAACTTCACCGGTAGAACCGTTGAGAGAAATCCAGTCGCCCTCTTTGTAAACTTTGCCGCCCATTTCTATGGTACGTGCTTTGTAATCGATATTTATTTCACCTGCACCCGATACGCAGCATTTACCCATACCGCGGGCAACAACGGCAGCGTGCGATGTCATACCGCCGCGAGCCGTAAGGATACCTTGAGCGACATTCATACCGCGGAGGTCTTCGGGAGAAGTCTCGATTCTTATAAGGATTACTTTCTTGCGTTTTTCAGCCCAAGCTTCAGCATCATCGGCGAAGAATACAATTTGTCCGGTGGCGGCACCCGGAGAAGCGGGGAGACCTTTTGCCACTACTTTGGCCGACTTCAAAGCTACTTTGTCGAATACAGGGTGCAGGAGCTCGTCCAGTTTCTGCGGCTCCATGCGTTTCAAAACTGTCTTGTCGTCAATCTGGCCTGCACGATACATGTCCATAGCTATCTTAACCATGGCTGCACCTGTACGTTTTCCGTTACGGGTCTGGAGGAGCCAGAGCTTACCGTCCTGTATGGTAAATTCGAGGTCCTGCATATCCTTGAAGTAATCTTCCAGTTTCTGCTGGGTCTCGATAAGGTCTTTTGCACATTCGGGCATCGATTCTTCGAGCGACGGATATTTCGATGCGCGAACCTCTTCGCTGATACCTTGGAGGGCAGCCCAACGGCGCGAACCCTCTATCGTTATCTGCTGGGGAGTTCTGATACCGGCAACAACGTCTTCGCCCTGTGCATTGATAAGGTATTCGCCGTTGAATATGTCTTCACCGGTAGCAGCGTCGCGGGTAAATGCAACTCCGGTTGCCGAAGTATTACCCATATTGCCGAATACCATTGCCTGAACGTTTACGGCAGTACCCCATTCTTCGGGTATCTGGTTCATTCGTCTGTAATATATTGCGCGTTCGTTCATCCAGCTGTCGAATACGGCGCATATTGCACCCCACAACTGTTCCCACGGGTCATCGGGGAATTCTTTGCCCGTTCTCTCCTTAACAGCAACCTTGAAGAGCTTTACAAGTTCCTTCAGGTCGTTTACGTCGAGTTCGGTATCGAGTTTTACACCTTTCTTTTCCTTAACCTTATCCATTACCTCTTCGAACGGGTCGATGTCGGTTTTGCTTTTGGGTTTCATTCCCAGCACCACATCGCCGTACATCTGCACGAAACGTCTGTAAGAGTCCCATGCAAAGCGGGGATTTCCTGTTTTTACAGCTATACCTTCAGCAACTTTCTCCGTGATACCGAGGTTGAGGACGGTGTCCATCATACCGGGCATGGATACACGGGCACCCGAACGTACCGAAACAAGCAGAGGATTTTTTGCATCACCGAATTTTGTGCCCATTATATTCTCTATATAGGCAATCGATTTTTCAACATCCTCCTTAATCATTGCTACAACGGCATCACGTCCGTCCTTGTTGTAAGCGGTACAAACTTCGGTAGTGATGGTAAAACCGGGAGGAACGGGTACACCGATAAGGTTCATTTCCGCAAGGTTCGCACCTTTTCCTCCGAGTAAATTTTTCATGTCGGCGCGCCCTTCTGCCTGGCCGTTGCCGAACGTATAAACTCTCTTCATTTTGTTTAGAAATATAGTTGTTAAATTAAACGAGTAATTTATGTTTCGATATTTTACAAAAGTAATCTTTTATTATCTATTTTGCAACGCCATACCTAATATTTTTTAAATTGGTGTTAAAAATATACAGATGACACGAATTTCGCCGAATATGTGTACCTTTGGTCGATTTTTAACTAAAACAGCGATAAATTGGGAAGAAGAAAGAGAGAGTTTCCGGTATTGGAAAACGTTAAAATAACAGGTGTGGCGGCAGAAGGAAAGGCTTTGGCGCGTATAGACGACATGGTTCTTTTCGTTCCGTATGCCGCTCCGGGCGATGTTGCCGATATAAAAATAGTACGCAAAAAACACAATTACGCCGAAGGGGAAATAGTTGCCCTTAAAGAAAAATCGCCGTACAGAGTAGAGCCCGTATGCGGACATTTCGGCGTATGCGGCGGATGCCGTTGGCAACATCTGTCGTACGACGAGCAACTTGTATGCAAACAACAGCAGGTAATAGACAATCTGCAGCGCATAGGAAAGGTAGAGCTTCCGCAAGTCTCCCCCATAAAAGGGTCGGCAAAACAATACTATTACCGTAACAAGCTGGAATTTTCATTCTCAAACAGGTCATGGCTCACACGTGCCGAATTGGAGAGCGGCGAGATCATAACCTCGCGCGATGCGCTCGGATTTCATATCCCGGGTATGTTCGACAAGATTCTCGACATACGTCAATGTTACCTTCAAGATCCGGTATCCGATGCCATTCGCCTCGATATAAAAAAATTCGCAATCGACAACGGATATGCCTTTTACGACCTGCGCCAGCAGACCGGCGACATGCGTGGAATAATAATACGTACTGCGACAACAGGCGAGATAATGCTTATAGTCATATTCTCCACCTCCGACATAGACAAGATAAAGGCCATGATGGAGCATATTGCCGATACTTTTCCGCAAATAACCTCCCTCATGTATGTCGTAAACGAAAAATGCAACGACACGATAACCGATTTGGACATAAAGGTCTGGAGTGGTTGCGACCACATATTCGAAAAGATGGAGAACCTGCGTTACAAGATAGGTCCGAAATCCTTTTACCAAACCAATTCCGAACAAGCCTGTACGCTCTATAACACTGTAAAGGAGTTTGCCGATTTGAAAGGCAACGAACTCGTTTACGACCTCTACACCGGGACAGGCACGATAGCCAATTTCCTCGCTTCCGAAGCCCGTAAGGTAATAGGGATAGAATATGTGCCCGAGGCGATAGAAGATGCAAAAGAGAACTCATCCATAAACGGCATAGACAACACTCTTTTTTATGCAGGCGACATGAAAGACATCCTTACGCTCGATTTTATAGAGCGGCACGGACGTCCCGACGTAATAGTAACCGACCCTCCTCGTGCCGGAATGCACGAAGATGTAGTAATGGCCATACTTGCGGCAGCACCCGAAAAGATTGTATATGTAAGTTGCAATCCGGCCACGCAGGCACGCGATGCAGCCATGCTGAATTGCAGTTATGCGATAGACCGCGTGCAGCCGGTGGACATGTTCCCGCATACACAGCATGTCGAAAACGTATTGCGTTTCGTAAGAAAGTAACCCCCCCGAAACAATATGGTACAACAAAAAAAACTCAACGAGATACCGGCCGTTCGGTGGAGCGTACTGGCCATCGTCTCCTTTACAATGCTCGGCGGATATATAATAACCGATGTAATGGCTCCGCTGAAACCCGTACTCGAAAGAGAACTCAGCTGGACAAGTACAGAATATGGACTTTTTTCCGGCGCATTCAGTTGGTTCAACGTCTTTTTCCTGATGATAATATTCGGCGGGATACTCCTCGACAAAGCCGGAATCCGTTTTACAGGCATGGCTTCCTGTCTTGTAATGCTAATAGGTGGGGCGATAAAATATGCCGCAATAAAGGGAATCATTCCGGCAGAGGGCGATTTGTTCGGAATAAACAAGCAAGTACTGCTGGCATCGCTCGGTTTTGCAATATTCGGGGTGGGGTGTGAAACGGTAAATATAACCGCCACGAAGATAGCCGTTAAATGGTTTAAAGGAAAAGAACTCGCTTTGGCGCTCGGGTTACAAGTCGCGGCAGCCCGTTTGGGTACCATGCTGGCAATGGCATTTTCGTTACCCGTTGCGGAATATTTCGGCATACCCGGCGATACAGCCGAATCCTTCCCCCTGCTTCTGTCGCTCTTTATCCTCTGTATAGGGACGATGGGATTTTTCCTATATACCTTTTACGACAGGATGCTGGATAAGGAGAACGGCAGCAGTAATGAAACAAAAGCCGACGTTTTCAAGTATTCCGACATATTGCACGTATTGAAGAATCCCGGATTCTGGATAATAACGATACTATGCGTATTCTTCTATACTGCGGTTTTCCCGTTTTTGAAATACGCCCCCGATTTGATGATAAACAAATACGGCGTAAAAGAATCGCTGGCAGGATTTATTCCCGCATTGTTGCCGATAGGAACACTGATAATGACGCCGTTGTTCGGCTCAATATATGACCGTCGCGGGTACGGAGCCGAGATTATGGTTATAGGAGCATTTATATTGATGACAGTACATATCTTTTTCGCACTGCCTGTACTAAATTACTGGTGGTTTGCCATGCTGCTGATGATACTGCTCGGAGTTGCGGTTTCGCTGTTGCCTTCTGCCATGTGGCCGTCCATACCGAAGATTGTAGCAGAAAAAGACCTCGGAACAGCATATGCAATTACCTTCTGGATACAGAACTGGGGATTGATGGGTGGTCCTGTGCTAATCGGGTGGTTGCTGAACAAATATTGCGTAACAGGAATCGTCGGCGATACAGTTGCATACGATTATACACTGCCTATGCAAGTCTTTGCCGCTATCGGTATGGTGGCATTGTCGTTTGCCTTCATACTGCGATATGTTAATAAAAAGAAAGGATACGGATTGGAACAGCCAAATATGAAAAAGAAGTAATCCGGATTCTTGCGGCAGTAAACGGCAGACGGAAAAATAACTTTTGCGACAGTTCGACAACCGTTCTGTACGGACGCGAAAAAAGGCAACACCAGAATTTTGAGAGGCGTTGCCTTCTTTATGATTAAGTCCGGGGTTAAGCCCGGAATTTTACAGGTTCATCATCCGAGACGGGACTGATATTCAATATATCAAATCCGTTCTTACCGGTACAGGTTTAGGCTTGTGCTTTTTAATATTTATCATGTACGACAGCGACAGCAGGATACTTTGGTTCGACGATACCGAAAAGTAGTCCGCACTGCGGTTGTTGAAGATGTCTCCCAAGCCGAAATAATATCTCGCTTCTACAAGTATGGCGTGTTTCTCCTTTATCCTTATTTCAAACCCGCCGCCTCCGGTCAATCCGTAATCGAACGGGTGCTCAACGCCTTTCGTATAATGTTGGGTCTCTCTTGTTATATCAAAAGCAGGAGGTTCGGCATAGTTGAAATTCGAAACGGTATTTTCACCGATGCACAGTCCTATTTGCGGCCCTAAGTTTATAAAGAAACGGAAAGCCTTGTTCCCGAAATAAATATGGGCAAGAAACGGAAGTTCGATATAGTTCAGCGTACGGCGATAATCATAACTTGCCGTTTCATCCGAAAAATCCTCTTTCCAACCGTGTTGAGCGAAATTCAACTCTACTATTACCCCGAAAAACTTTTCTTCGGCATAACGCATCGATACGCCCCCGAGATACCCCATCCCGAAAGTCTGTTTTATGTTCGGGTTTATGGAAAGCCGCGACCATGTAGTTCCGCCTTTAACGCCCAAGAACAGCTCCTTGCTTATTTTCTTCTGCGCATCAGCACCCGACGAAACGGCTACCAGCAATAATAAAAGAGTCAGGATGCGTTTCATTATTCAACTCTGCTTTTAGATATTTTAAATTCCGGGGAGAAATTTACAAAGTATATGTTTTTGTTTATATATCCTCCGTTGTCGGATATTCTGGTCATACTGAAATCGGTTTGAATGCTGTTCGATTGAAGCGACGAAATGTTTTGACTCAGACCGCTCCCGAATTTTGCATAGCCTTTCAGCAGGAAAATACCGGTATCAAATCCCAAAACATCGGTAGCAGGCAAAGAATATCCCGCCGAACTTCCGTACCAATAGAGAAAGTTGCGATAGAACTCTTTCCAAGCAGCATCGTTGGTATTTATGTAAAATCTTGAAAATACTGTTGTGTTGAGATTGTGGAAAATTTCGAGATAATCTTTTGTATATGTCAGCCATTCAGGGTATCCGAACAGCGACATGTTAAGGTCGGGGCGAGCCTCTTTTATCTTGCTTAAAAGAGCAGTGGTCTTTGCAACACCGTTACGAGTCGATGAAGAAGCGATAAATATCACATCGGCGCCTTTCTCCAGTGAATTTGAAAGTACGTTGAAGTTCGATGCGTCGTTGAAATTGAATTTGGTTATCTCTTTTCCCGATGCTTTAAATTCCTCTCTCAGATTCTCTATAAACTCCTTCTTATCGTTAGTCTCGTAATTATCTACCAAAAACACCACTTCTTTATCTGCTGCCGATTTTGCCAACGCCTTACTTGCCGTCGAGTAGAAATAGGAACTCGGAATATGTCCCTGTATGATAAATCTGTTGCCGGCAACCTCATTATCGTTTATCGAAAAAGAATTTACAAGCAGTATCTGGTTGTATTTGGCATATTCGCCTATGAGTTTTATCCCCTCTTTGTCATCCGGGCCGAATATCATATCGCTCCCTTTCAGTTTCGGAGACTCTAAAATCTGTTTTATTTTTTCAATGCTGCCTTCCGTATCGAACGCAACAACTTCGGCCGACAAACCTTCATGCTTCATGCTGTCGAGAGCAAGCAACAAACCCTTGTAACACGACAGGAACGCTTTGGATTGATGAGTCGGCGCGTTAAGCCTGAACGGATACAGAACAGCAATCTTAATATGATTCTTGTCTTTTTTATCGGCATCTGCCATATTCCGGTCGGGAGTAACCGTTATCGGTTGGTTCGCCGCCCTGTATTCATCAACGACCTTGATAACCTCCTTTGTCATCGGGATATTCAGGATATCCCCCTTGGACAGGCTTTTTATCCCGGGGTTGCAAGCCAGAATATTATCTATCGACGTGTTGAATTTCTGCGATATGCTGTACAAAGTCTCCCTGCGTTGAACCACATATTTCTCCGTTCTGTACCTCTCGCCGTTAATTATGGCAATGTTTTCCTCCTTTTGTTTTACAGGTTCGGATGGAGCAGCGGCAGTTGCATTCTGCAGAATATCGCTTCCGGCCTTTTCCGTTGCGGCAGAACTGTTTGACCCTGCCTGCGGAATTTTAAGTTTGTCGCCCGCCTTCAGAGCCGATGACGACATGCCGTTGAGCACCATAATATCACTTACGGTAGTATTGTACTGCTTAGATATTGAATAAAGGCTCTCACCCTGCTTTACCGTATGTACGGTTGAAGAGGCGGCAGAAGCGTCGGGTTTGGCATTTTCGGGTATCGGTATATATAGTTTCTGACCTCTGTTCAGCCCGTTTTTTGCCGAAGGGTTGAATTTTACAACTTCGTCGCGCGTTACTCCAAACTTCTTATTCAAACTGTAAAAACCCTCTCCCTGTTTCACGTAGTAGATGTAACACTCAGTGCCTTTCACTGTCGTCGTCTGGTACTCCTCGGCCAATGCCGAAAAAGCAGAAGAAAACAGTAATATCAAGGCTGAGATTAACGATAATAAGGTAGATTTCATTTGACGATATAAATTGTAGAGGCGAATTATTTTATAATTTCAGTATAACCCTGACACAAACAGCGTTCTCAAAGCAAAATGCCTATCACATATTCTGCGGGATTGCAGGCATTCCGGCCGCATATCTGAAAAACAGATGCATAACCAACTGATATATATGCTCTGACAATATCCTCGCCAAATACGTCGCGCCGACTTTAACTGTCGGTATTACAGGCTGCGAAGTTATAAAAAAAAGATAACAGATGCAATTACGGGGAGTATATGTACGTTATTTCTCATATACGGAAAGCCAAATAAAAGCGCAACCTGTTTCGGGCGAAACATGTGTCTCATTTCCCGAACAATTATTATCTTAGCAGGCCGATTGACATGGCGGCATATCGTATTCTCGGAACATGAAAAAACAGATAATCATATCAGCCATACTGTCCGTGTTGTATTTACCGGTTACGGCCGCATCGCTCGAAATAAACGGAGGAAGGTCGTACAAATACTCACCCAACGAACTCTCAACGGGTTTGAATATGGGAGTATATGTAGTATCCCCGATAGACAACCTGACAATAACCTTTACCTCCGACTCGTACGAAAGTATGCAGATGTACACCTTTACCTCATCCGGAACTTCTGCAAAACTTCCCGCATCGGGAGCGCAACAGACGGGCAACAAAATAACCCTTTCCGGAGGGGCGCGCGATTGCGGATACGTAATAGAACAGGGCGGCAGTTCGTATTGCTTTTGGGTCTCCACATATATCCCCGTTTCATATATCGAGAACGACTATTCCTATACCAATATCTGCATGTCTGCCCGAATAACAGGAGAGGGGATAACAATACCCTATTATACGACAACGGGAAGTATGGATGCCGTACCCCGTACGGTAAGATACTATACGTGGGAATGGGACGAAGAAAATCAGATTGCCCTCTCCGACGTTCTTGTGGAAGAAGATGTTGTGCCCGAACTCGACGACAAGATAGTAGTAACATCCCCGTATCAAAAAACACTCTTTACGATAGTCGATAAAATACCCGAGAGTTGGGGCAGTGTCGAAACCGCAATCTCTACCGCCGAAGAATTCGAACCGCGAGCCATATTCCTGCATTCCACTGTAACACAGTCCGACCGCAGGGCCGATAACGAGTTGGAAGTGTCGCTCGAATCGGGTGTCCTCGGAGGTTCCGCCCCCGTAACCGTCAATTTCAAGGCATACGTAAACGAAGACAATTACGTGGCATGGCAGATTTTTCACAGCGAGGCAGGAGCGGACGACCCCGACCCCGTAATAGAAGCAATCTACCCGGTAGATGAATTAAGCTATACGTTTAAAGATGCCGGAACAGTTTACGTACGGTTATATTCCGAGAACAATACGTGCAGCGAATACGAGACATATACCGTAACCATAAGCGAATCGTATATCGACGCCCCCAATGCATTTTCTCCCGGCGCATCACCCGGAGTAAACGACGAATGGCGGGTGGCGTACAAGTCGATAGTAGAATTCAAATGCGTTATTTTCGACCGTTGGGGGCAGGAAGTATGCCGTTTCGAAGACCCGGCAATGGGCTGGGACGGATATTATCACGGAAAACTCGCCCCTCCCGGGGTATATTTCTATGTAATACAGGCAAGAGGCTCCGACGGTAACGAATACAAACTGAAAGGCCATATAAATATAATAAGAGGAAGGAACTGAAAACATGCGATATAAAAAGATTATTGTTTTAATACTGTTCGTCGCTGCGGCATCGGTGCAGAATGCCGTATCGCAATACGATACCCGCAGTATGGTCTCGGCGTTCTCCGCAACCCCCGAAATACCGGCTACTTACGAATGGGCGGGAGAAACCGTCGTGCTCGACCGTTTCGACATTCGGGAACGCTTCGACAGAGAACTGACAGGATTCTGTTTCAACCATACCAACACGCTGCTTGTAATAAAAAGGGCGAACAGGTATTTCCCGATACTCAAACCGATATTGGATGAAATGGGCGTTCCCGAAGATTTCCTGTATCTTGCGGTAATAGAGAGTTACCTCAACCCGAGAGCCGTATCCCCGGCAAAAGCCGCAGGAATGTGGCAGATAATGCCCTCGACGGGAAAAAGCCTCGGTCTAGAAGTCTCCGACTATGTAGATGAACGCTATCACATAATAAAAGCAACCCGTGCCGCATGCAAATACCTGAAGTCGGCATACAAAAGATACGGAAGCTGGATAACCGCCGCCGCATCGTATAATGCAGGGCAGGGGAGAATCTCCACCGAACTCGACAAGCAAGTTCAAGAACACGCATTCGATTTATGGCTGAATGATGAAACTTCGCGGTATATATTCCGACTTATGGCGATGAAAGCCGTTATGAAAGACCCTCTGAAATACGGATTCGTAATCAGGAAAAACCAGCTATACCCGCAAATACGGTTCGACGAAGTAGAAGTAACGGAAGAGATACCCGACCTTTCGGTCTTCGCAAACGAGCACGGCATATCATATTCCCAGTTGAAAGAGTTCAATTCGTGGTTGCGCGACAGGAAACTTCCCGTAAAAGAAGGCAATTCGTATATATTGCTGATACCCCGTGTTGGAGACCTGTATTACAGCAGCAACGAACAACCGGTCTATTACGATAAGTGGACAATAGATTAAAAAAGGACAATATGGGGGGAGGAAAAAAATACATAGAAGTACACGGCGCCCGAGTAAACAATCTGAAAAATATCGATGTAACCATTCCACGCAATGAATTTACCGTTATAACGGGATTGAGCGGGAGCGGAAAATCATCGTTGGCATTCGATACCATATTCGCCGAAGGACAAAGACGCTACATCGAAACCTTCTCGTCCTATGCCCGATACTTTATCGGAGCATTGGAACGCCCCGACGTGGATAACATATCCGGACTCTCTCCCGTAATAGCAATCGAGCAAAAAACAGTAAACAAAAATCCCCGTTCGACGGTAGGAACAACAACCGAGATATACGATTTCCTCCGCCTTCTGTATGCCCGCGCAGGAGAGGCATATTCATACCTTACCGGCGAAAAGATGGTAAAATACGGCGAAGAGCAGATACTCGCCCTCGTTATGGAACGGTATGCCGGAAAGCGCGTAAATATCCTCGCGCCACTTGTCCGCAACAGAAAAGGACATTACAAGGAAGTATTCGAGAACATGCGGAAAAAAGGGTATCTGTATGTACGCGTCGATGGCGAGATGCGCGAGATACTCCCCGGTATGAAACTCGACAGATACAAGAACCACAGCATCGAACTTGTAGTGGACAAACTTCGGGTCTCCGCCGGCGACGAAAGACGATTGAAAGAGAGCCTCCGAACAGCCATGCAGCGAGGCGAAGGGCTGGTTATGATATTGGATGTCGATAGCGGCGAATTAAGGCATTACAGCCGGATGCTCATGGACCCTCAGACAGGTCTGTCGTACAGCGAACCCGCTCCGCACAATTTCTCGTTCAATTCCCCCAACGGAGCCTGTCCCAAATGCAAAGGTCTCGGGTACGTAAACATAATAGACCGCGAAAAGATTATGCCCGACATGACCCTCTCCATATATCAGGGAGGAATACTCCCGTTGGGAAAATATAAGAACATACTCATCTTTTGGCAGATAGAGGCTATATGCGACAAATACGGAGTAACACTGAAAACCCCGTTGAACGAAATGCCTGCAGAAGCACTCGACGACATACTGAACGGAACAGGCGAACGACTTGTGATAAAAGACCATGTCCTCGGCGCATCATCCAATTTCTTTACACCATACGAAGGGCTTGTAAAATATATCGAGATGCAGCAGCAGTCCGATGCCCCGTCGCAGGCGCAGAAATGGGCAGGACAGTTCGTGTCGGTAAAGCAGTGCGACGAGTGTCGGGGAATGCGCCTTAACCGCGAAGCGTTAAGTTACAAGATATGCGACAAGGGAATAGCCGAACTTGCCCGCATGGACATAGCACATCTGTACAAATGGTTTGAGACGTTAGACTCCCGGCTTACGGACAAGCAGCGCGCGATAGCCGCAGAGATAATCAAAGAGATAAAAGTACGCCTCAAATTCCTGATAGATGTAGGTCTCGACTATTTAAATCTCAACAGGGCAAGTGCAACCCTGTCGGGAGGAGAGAGCCAACGCATACGGTTAGCCACACAAATAGGCTCGCGGCTTGTAAACGTACTGTACATACTCGACGAACCAAGTATAGGATTACATCAGAAAGACAATATAAAACTTATAAACTCCCTCAAACGTCTGCGTGATGTCGGGAACTCCATAATAGTAGTAGAACACGACAAGGAAATGATGCTTGCGGCCGATTACGTGATAGACCTCGGGCCCGCAGCGGGACGACTCGGCGGAAATGTAGTCTTTTCGGGTACGCCGGCGGAAATGATGAAAGCCGACACCCTTACGGCAAAATACCTTAACGGCGAGCTGACGATACCCGTTCCCGAAAAAAGACGAAAAGGAAACGGCAAAACGCTCGTCCTGTACGGAGCAAGAGGAAATAACCTCAAAGGTGTCGATTTAATGCTCCCGCTCGGCAAGATTATCTGCGTAACAGGCGTATCGGGAAGCGGAAAATCATCACTGATAAACTCCACGTTACAACCAGCCATAAGCTCGGATTTCTACAGGTCGTTACGCGAACCGCTTCCGTACGACAGAATAGAAGGACTGGAAAATATCGACAAACTCGTAACCGTCGATCAGTCCCCGCTGGGCAGGACGCCCCGTTCCACACCGGCAACATATACCGGCGTCTTCTCCGATATAAGGACATTGTTTACCGAACTGCCCGAATCCAAAATCCGCGGATACAAGTCCGGCCGCTTCTCGTTCAATATAGCAGGCGGGCGGTGCGAGACATGTTGCGGTAACGGCTATCGCAATATAGAGATGAATTTCCTGCCGGACGTACTCGTCCCGTGCGAAACATGCCACGGCAAGCGATACAACCGCGAGACGCTCGAAGTACGGTATAAAGGAAAATCGATAGCCGACATATTGGATATGACGATAAACCGCGCAGTCGAATTTTTTGAAAACGTACCTTCAATACTGAACAAGATAAAAGTCCTGCAGGAAGTGGGACTCGGATATATAAAACTCGGACAACCCTCCACTACCCTGTCGGGAGGAGAGAGCCAGCGTGTAAAACTCGCCGCGGAATTGTCGAAACGCGATACAGGCAATACCCTTTATTTGCTCGACGAACCGACAACCGGTCTGCACTTCGAGGACATACGCGTATTGTTGAATGTATTGAACCGTTTGGCCGATAAAGGAAACACAATTTTGGTAATAGAGCATAATCTGGATGTAATCAAAACAGCAGATTATATTATCGACATGGGGCCCGAAGGCGGAGACAACGGCGGCAGGATACTCTGCTGCGGAACACCCGAAGAAGTATGTGCCAAATACGACACATATACGACACGATATTTAAAGCAAGAGTTGGCCGGGCAGCAGTAACAATGAACAAAAACCGGTCGGATGGCTCCAACCGGTATCAGTTTTATGTCCCGATTAACATGCTGTGCTGCATCGGAACTATCTAATTAAGGAAACTTATTCTGCCTGCTCTATAAAATCCAGAGCTTCGTTCAGACCTTCCTTGAATTTGTCGAAATCTTCTTTGTACAGGAACAGTTTGTGTTTTTCGTATCTGGGAACTTCTTCTTCTTTTGCCGATATTCTTTTGCTTTCGGTAATAGTAATGTACAAATCCTCCTTACGACTTCTTTTTACGTCGATATAGTATATCCTGCTTCCGGCTTTAAGCACTTTGGAGAATACTATTTCCTTGTCTTGAATATCTCCGGTAGAAGCTTTTGTATCACTCGCAGTCATGATAAAAACGATATATAAAGTACATAATGAAATTCTTTGCAAATTTATAATAAATATTTGATAATATGATAGCTGCCTATCCATTTAGGGCTTGCCACAACCCCTTTTTACCTCCCCCCATAAGCCGAAAGTTGCCTATGACGGGGTGTTTGGGAAATATGAAAAAAATGTTAAAAATGAATATCCCCCGTCTCATGTAGCATAAGAGCGATATTGTGATACCGTATCGTTGATAACTTGCAATAAAAAAGTATGGCTTTAGCAAAAAAATAACTACCTTTGCGCCGCGTTGCAACAATGGTTGCATTTTGCTTTTATAACGAAACGGAATAAAATGACAAATCGAGTACTTATACGTTGTAAAATACTGCAGATAGCATTCTCGGCGTATATCGATAAAGACAAAGGAGTCGAGCAGGCCGAAGCCGAATATGCGTACAGCATGCAAAAAACGTACGATTTATATATCCTGTTGCTATTGCTTATACTGAAAATAACCGACGAGCAGAAGGAGCGCATAGAGCGTTTGCGTACCAGATATATAAATCCCGTAGCCGACAAGGACATAGACAAACGTTTGGCGAATAACCGTTTTGCCGCCCAGCTTGCAGGAAACAAGATGCTGATGTCATATCTGGCCAAACATTCCGACATAAACGACGTCCTTACGCCGGCACTGGTAAAATCGCTTTTGGATAAAATAATCGCCGGAGACACATACGGGTTTTACGTATCATCCGAGAATGACGATTACGAAACCGACAAGAGTTTCTGGAAAAAGACAGTAAAGGAGTGGGCATGCGAGACGGAAATAGACGAAGCCCTCGAAGAAAGTTCCCTCTATTGGAACAATGACATAGACATAATCGTTACATTCATAATAAAAACCATAAAAGGCTTCAGCGAAGCCTCAGGAGTCGAGCAACCCATAATATCGTCGTTCGATGCAGAAGCCGGAGCAGAGTTCCCCGGCAACCTGTTGCGCGACACCATACTCAATTTCGACGCCAACACCCGTCTGATAGGCGAGTGCGCCAGCAATTGGGAGACGGAGCGCATAGCAAACATGGATTTTGTAATAATGAGCATGGCGCTGACAGAAATAAAAATGTTCCCGTCGATACCGATAAACGTAACGCTAAGCGAATATATCGAGTTGGCAAAACTGTACAGTACCGAAAAAAGTGCGACATTTATAAACGGCATACTCGACACATTGGTAAAAAAATTAAAAAAAGAAGGGCGATTAACAAAAGAGTAAATATAATGTTGTAATTTAGTAAACAGAAAATAAAACCCAAATTAAAAAATAAAGTATGAATACAATTTTGACAATTATGCTCCAGAATGCCGCAGCAGCCGGCGAACAACCCGGAGGACAGTGGGGCAACATTATCTTTATCGTAGCATTGGTAGCAATCTTTTATTTCTTCATGATACGTCCGCAATCCAAACGTCAGAAAGAGATACGCAAGTTCCGCGAATCGTTGAAAGTCGGCGACAAGGTAATATCGGCCGGAGGAATACACGGCAGGATAAAAGAGGTAAAAGACGATACCGTACTTCTCGAAATAGCCGATAACGTAAGAGTAAAAGTAGAGAAAGCCTCCATATATGCAACAGCACCCGAAGTAGTGCAGGAGCAAAAATAAAAGTGGCTGTTAAAACAACAACAAATATCGAGGCGAGGTTTCAGGCAATTACCGTAAACCTTGCCTCTGTTGCTTGTTACGGGAGCAACAGATAAAAAACGGCAGGAAAAAGGAATAAAAAGAGACATTCATGGTCAGCAAAAAGAAAATATCCGAACGCATAACTGAAACGGTAAAGATTCTTATGCAAACCTTGCGTAGCGAAAAAAGCAAGCAAGTGTTGATATTCCTGTTGTTCGTAGCCATATCGACCATATTCTGGGTATTGCAGTCCCTCAACAACAAAGAAGAAGTAGCGGTAAACATTCCGTTGAATTACACCAATATCCCCCGGAACATAATCTTTACGAACAATCCCCAGCAATATGTCCCGGTAGTCCTTAGAGACAAAGGAATAAACCTTATAAACTACACGCTGAATAGAGTACGCCCGATAAACGTGGATTTTGAAAGATATGACAAAGAACACGGGCGCATGGTCATAAACCATTCGCAGCTGTTGTCTATTGTCCACGGCAGCATGTCGTCATCGGCCGAGCTGGTATCGATGCATACCGATTCGATAGTAATAACATTCGCCGAGAGGAGAGGCGACATCATAAGCGTACGATTGAATTCCGATATTACCACGGCGCACAATTTTATCCAGACGAAAGAAGCCACACTCTCGCCGAATACGGTTAAGATATATGCCGATTCGTCGATAATAAAAACGCTCGATTATGTCGAAACCGAACCGTTGGTACTTACGGAACTCAAGGATACGACCGTTATGTCGGTAAAAATAAAACCGGTGGAAGGAGTGAAAGTAGTCCCCGATGCCGTAACGGTAACCATCCCAGTGGAAGAACTGATACTCAAAAAACTGACGCTTCCGATAGGCAATGTCAATTTCCCCGATTATATGTCGGTAATAACATTCCCGGCCACAGCCGAACTGTCGTGTTTCGTACCGTTAAGCATGTTCCCGAAAGTCGATACATCCGATTTCAAGATAGTAGTCGATTACATGCAGTTGAACAAGAAACGTACAAACAAACTGCCTCTCAATCTGCGCCGATTCCCTAACTATGTCAGGAATATCGATATAATACCCGACAGCATAGAATATATTCTGGAAGAAAAAAGCAGATGAAAACTATAGCGATAACAGGAGGAATAGGAAGCGGAAAAACCGTAGTAAGCAATATCCTGCGTGCATCGGGCTATCCGGTATATGACTGCGATGAACGGGCAAAAATATTGACAGCAATCTCTCCCGAGATAAAAAAAGGACTTATATCCATTTTCGGCGAAAACATATACGGCGAAGAGGGGCTGAACAAAAAACTTCTAGCCGAACGTTTGTTTGCCGACGCCCAAACCAGAACATCCGTCAATTCGATAATACATCCGGTCGTATTTGCCGATTTCGACCGTTGGAGAAGCGAGCAAAACAGCGATACGGTATTTATCGAGTCGGCAATACTGTACGAATCCCGATTCGACAAGTTTGTCGATGAAGTATGGTGCGTAACGGCTCCGCAGGAAGTAAGAATAGCAAGAGTCGAAAAACGTAACGGAATGCCGCGCAAACAAATAGAAAAAAGAATGGCTTCGCAGTTGTCGGACGAAACAGTGCTTTCAAAAGCCACCCATGTAATACTCAATGACGACGAAACCCCCGTATTGCCGCAACTGCTAAACTATTTTCCCAATATATGATTTTACAAAAATTATGATACCCGTATAAATATTTTACCCCTCAAAATATCGAAGAGAAAAGGGATAATTTATATTTTTACGGCAGAATAAAGAATACAATAAAAACCGATATGTTAAAGAAAATCTTGTCAATCTCCGGTAAACCCGGTCTATTCAAACTCGTTTCCCAGGCAAAAGGGATGTTAATAGTAGAATCGTTGTTGAACGGCAAGAGAATGCCTGCCTATGCGCACGATAAAGTTACGTCCCTCGCAGATATTTCTATTTATACTGAGGGCGAAGATGTTCCGTTACGCGAAGTATTCGAATCGATAAAACAGAAAGAGCAGGGAAAAACCGTTCAAATACAGTCCTCT
The DNA here is from genome assembly GCA_017694415.1 of Candidatus Caccoplasma merdipullorum. Classification (GTDB taxonomy): domain Bacteria; phylum Bacteroidota; class Bacteroidia; order Bacteroidales; family G3-4614; genus Caccoplasma_A; species Caccoplasma_A merdipullorum. The sequence goes on along the minus strand of JADIMW010000003.1, from coordinate 6,166 downwards.
TCCGACGGTGCAGCCTATAAGGAATATTTAAACACCGTATTGCCCGACTATGATAAGGAACGAGTATATCTGAGCGACATAAAACGTATTATAAACTGGTACAATCTGCTTGTAGAGAAAGGCCTCGACGATTTCAAACAAGATGATGAAAACGAGGAATAAAATATAATACAGCCGTATATCCCTTATCAGGATATGGCGTGAAAGCAAATCGAGAGCCGTTTCTGCATTTAAAGCTGAAACGGCTCTCGATTCTTTATTTAACCGTAATCGCAATCCGGCAAACTTAATCGCTGCAGTTGTCGTTCGTATCGGTTACAATATCCTTTATCGAAAGTTGCATTATCGACTTTTTGTTGGTGTAGTGCGGGGTTTTGTTATTGAACGTCATCTCTTCGATAGTATAACAAATATCGAACGGCATATCGGTCTTTATGCTTTCAAATATATCGCTCTTGCCGAATGCTATTCCGCTCATTATGCTGGCCGAACCGTTATCTATCATTTCCATTTTTATATGCCTGTTTTCTTTACCCACCAGTTTGCTCTCCTTGTAAGTCTTTACGTTATGAGTTGCAAATACAGGTTTGGCATTCCCGGGCCCGAACGGAGCGAACTCCTGCAGCTTTTTCCGGAAGTCGGCAGTAATGTCGCCGAATGAAATAACAGAGTCTATATCTATCTGCGGCGTAGTCTGGCTGTTTGAAATATTTTCGCTGACATATTCTTCAAATCTCTTCCTGAATATATCCACGTTCTCCTCTTTCAGCGACAATCCGGCAGCGTATGTGTGTCCGCCGAAACTCTCAAGCAGATCTTTGCACGACTCTATGGCCTTATATACGTCGAATCCCTGTACCGAGCGTGCCGACCCTGTTACAATCCCGTTAGAGAAAGCCAATACCACAGACGGCTTGTAATACAGTTCCGTAAGGCGCGATGCAACGATTCCGATAATACCGCGTTTCCAGTCGCGATTATATATTACTATCGATTTTCGTTTGTCGAAATCGTCAATGCTGTCGAGGATAGTGTTGGCTTCGTGAGTAATGCTCTTGTCCAAAGCCTTACGCTCTTCGTTATACTGGTTGATGTTTTTGCTGCGCTCCTTAGCCTCCTCTAAGTTGTGCGAAAGGAGCAAATCCACGGCTTCCTTCCCCTGTTCCATGCGTCCCGAAGCATTTATCCTCGGACCAATCTTAAACACAATGTCGGTAGTGGTTATCTGCCTGTTCTGCAACCCGCATATATTTATAATCCCTTTCAGTCCGAAACTCGGTTTTTCGTTCATCCTCTTAAGGCCGTGATATGCAAGTATCCGGTTTTCCCCGGTTATCGGCACTATGTCTGAAGCAATGCTCAATGCAACGAAATCGAGCAGGGGATATAGCGTTGCAGCCTCATCTATACCGTTGTTTCGGGCAAAACCCTGCATAAACTTGAAGCCTACTCCGCAACCCGACAGTTCCGGATAAGGGTACGACGAATCTTTAAGTTTGGGATTAAGTATGGCAACAGCTGCCGGCAGTTCCTTATCAGGGACATGGTGGTCGCAAATAATAAAGTCGATGCCTTTGCTTTTTGCATATGCAACCTTATCGACAGCCTTTATGCCGCAGTCCAAAGCTATTATAAGTTTGAAACCGTTGTCTGCCGCATAATCTATGCTTTTTCTGGAGATACCGTACCCTTCCTCATATCTGTCGGGGATATAATACTCCATGCCGAAGCAAAAAGGTCTCAAATATTTATAGACCAAAGCAACAGCCGTAGTACCATCAACATCGTAATCTCCGTAAACAAGTATCTTTTCCTTTTGTCCTATTGCAGAATCAAGTCTTTTAACCGCCTTGTCCATTCCGTCCATGAGGAACGGATCGTGCAAATCCGATAGCTGCGGGTAGAAGAAATTCTGCGCATCCGCTGCGTTCCTTACCCCTCGGAGGGCCAACAATTCGCAAATAACCGGGCTTATGCCAAGTTCGCTCGACAACTGCTCTTTTATTTGTTTCATATCGTCTGTAAGAGGTAAGTAATTCCATTTACTTATCATTTATATGTTTATTTATTTACTATCAGTCTCGGGGTGCGGATAACGCACAAGAAAAACATCCGATCCGCTGCCATGCTGTAACAGGAAGAAAAAGATGTTTTTAAAAATATATGCCTTCGATATATGGTGCAAAAACGTATAATAATACAGGCTTTCTGCTTACGGCATACAATTAGCGACTGTAAAGATACAAAATCATATTATAAAAATATAAGAGCAGATATATAAAATTTCATATCTACAATATAATTGTTTATTTTAGCCGCCGTTATGAAAAGGACGCTCTTTATTTCAATGTTTTTAACGGCATTCAGTATTGTCGCCGTATCCCAGAGTTATAATGATTATATCGAGAAATCGTTCACATGCATCGACAAGGAAGAGTGGGCGTGTGCCGAAGAGTCTATACTCGGCGCACTGCGAGCCGAGCCCTCCAATCCACAAAATTCGCTGCTCCTGTCCAATTTGGGAACAGTACAGCGGTTACAAGGCAAATATGAAGAAGCAATCCGTTCATACAGCAATGCCCTTATGATTACGCCGCGTTCCGTTACGCTGCTGAAAAACCGCGCGGCACTCTATGCCGAGATAGACAGCCTCGATGCCGCGCTTATCGACTATACCTCGGTAATATCACTCGACACAAAAGAAGAAGAGGCGTTATATCGCCGCGGAATGATATATCTCGAAAAAAACGATACGCTTGCCGCGAGAATAGATTTTGAAAGAATGTTGCAAATCAATCCGCAAAGTTCCGACGCGAGAGTCGGGCTTGCAACACTGATGAAGTTCCGCAATTATCACAAAGAAGCAGCCGATTTATATACACAGGTAATATCGTTCAACAAGAACGATGCCGATTTGTATTTCGGCAGGGCAGAAGCCTATTTCTATTTAGGCCGTATAGCAAAAGCAAGAGAGGATATAAAAAAAGCCATGGAACTAAACGAAGGCGACCCTCTGTATTATATACTTCGCAGTCGCATAAACTGGGCGCAATACGAAAAAGAGGCGGCATACGATGATCTCGACAAGGCTCTCGAATTAGGAGCTTCGCCACAGAGCGTGGAGACCGTAATGAAAGAGTATAGGCAATACGATAAAAAATAAATGTGTCCCTGAACATACAAAGGAAGGATTTAAGAAAAACGAATAACAGCCGTTCCCAAAGAAACATTCCGCAAGAAACAAGAAACGTTAAACGTTCGGATACCGTATCGGCTCTTTAACCCGATAAATCCTCCCGAAGACGGCAGAACATGGCCTGCCGCAAATTGCAGGCGAGAAAAGAGCCGGTAATACCGCTTATCCATTGCAAACTCTTTCCATGCAATCACTTCCCGGCAATAAAAAAACTGTACCGAAACTTTGCATCCCGGCACAGTTCATTCTTATATAACCCCTTCGGCTTATTCTGCTGTCGCAGCCTCCAGTTTCTTTATTTCCTCTTCGGCCTTCGCCCTTAAAGCATCAGCCTGCTTTTGAGCCTCCTCTTCGAGTTTCTTTGCTGCTGCCTGTGCGGCAATCTTTGCAATAGGATTCGAAGCCTTATCGACAAGTTTCTGCCCTTCGGTTCTTGCCACCTCTACAAGTTTCTCGGCAGCTTTGTCCGCCTCCTCACGCAATGCGGCAATCTGTTCCTCGTTGTTCTTGCCTGTCAGTTTCTCTATTTGCGTGCTTACCGTAGTCTTTAATGCCTCTTTGGCAAGAGATTTCATATCGAGAGAGATAACTGGTTTGGTAAATGTACCGGTTATGTTACCCGATACACTTCCTACATATTCCGATACGCTGCTCCCCTCCGGTAATTTTATCGTAGTCTTGTAGTCGATGGTTTGGTCCAGTCCCGTTGAGCCCGAAAGGGTCAGAGTAGCCCCGCCTACCTTTAGGTCGAAAGGAGAAGTGATAACCCTTCCGTTTTCTATCTCGAACTGGATTTTGACATTTACTGCGCTGATATTTTTCAATGCGTTGCTGTTCAGTTTGTCGGCGAGCAGGTTGAAAACTTCAATGTTGCCCAAATTTATTTCGTTCGACTGAATAACACCGCTTGCGGTAAGGGTGTTCAAGTCGGGGTTCATTTCAGCATCCAATGTCGTCAGCAGTTTCATATCCAGCGAATACGTACCGCCTGTCTTTTCAAATATGGGGACAAGTTGGCGAACCATGTCGAGTTGTTCGAACGTAGTTTTGAAGTCCCCTTTCGATACATTCAGCGAGAGTGCCGCCTCGGGCTTCGTTATATCCTTGGCCGTACTGTACGACCCGTTGGCCGATACGTTGCCGCCAAAAGCCCCGAACCGGAGAGAATTCATGCTTAAAGTTCCGTCCTTGACCGAAATGTTACCGTTAAGGTTCTCGATAATTATTTTCTGGAACAAAACTTCCTTAAATGAACTTTTCAGAGAGAGATTGAGGTTTTTGGGAATTTCTATCGCGCCCGAAGCCGAAACCGTATCCGATGCTGCATTCTCCACGGCCACTTCGGACTCTGCTTCGCTGTCAGTATTTTCAGCTATAAGTTCGTTAAGGTCAAGCATCGAAGATGATATGTTGAGCGTGCCGTATAACGTTCCACCGTTCAAAAGATAAGGAATGTAGCGCGAAACGGAACCGTTCGCCGAGATGTCGCTTTTACCGACTTTCGCATCGAGAGTATTCAATGCCAAAGCTTTAGAACTTACCGTCAAAGCAAGTTCGTTTACATTGATATCCGGCAACGACGGCGATGTGTATAACATGTCCGTTATATTCAGGTATCCTTTGCCGGTAATCCGTTCATACCGTTCATGTTCAATATCCGACATGTGTCCGGCAAAATGCAGGTCGGCCGTCAGTTTCCCGTTCAGTTTCACATTGTCGCCCAGAGGGTATGCGTCTTTAACAATACCGAGGTCGATAAACCCTTTAAGCAGCAAGTCGAATGCCGGGTCGGATACTGGTGTCGCAACCGACAGATTTATGTTGAACGGATTGTTTGCCAGAGAAAAGCCCATGTCTGCCTTCAGGTCTGTCAAGTCGGCAACACCCTGCGGATGATTTACCGTAGCATCAATATTAATAGCGTCGATGCTTTTGGGCAATCCCTTATAACTCATCTTCCCGTTCTTTACAGACAGTACGGCGTTGAACTCCGGAAGCGTATCCCCCTTCATGTACCCTTTGGCGTACGCATCGAGTTTAAGTTCTCCAGTGGCGGTAAGGTCGTCGAACGAGTTGCTGTATATGGCTGGGATGAGCGAAAGTATGTCTTTGAAGTTTATTTCGGACGAGTTCAGGTTTATATCCATTCGGGTCGAACCGTCATCGAGCAACTGAGCCCACCCGTCGATACTCAATGTTATGGCGTTAATGGTTATGGAGTTGTTCTGCAACGTATATTTGTTGTTTTCGAAATCGGCATTTGCGTTAATGTCGGCTTTGAGCGACACCTCTTTTAGGTACTCGATATTATCTATTTTTGCGCTGACAGATTCAATTTCCGCATCGAGATTCATGTCGGTACTTTTTGCGCTCATGTTTCCGGACAATGAAATATTTACATCTTCGGCCGACAACGAAGTGTTCGTCAAACTGTCGATATATGTAAGATTCGCCTCGTTTATCGAGAAGTTCTTGAGTTGCAGTTTAAATGACGACCCTGTTGTTGCAGTATCGGTTTCCGTTTCGGTAGAGTCGCTTTTCATTATGTCCCAGTTGGCTTTGCCGTTTGCAAGCTGTATGGCGGTTATTGCAGGGTTGTCTATTATTATTCGGGTAACCTCATACCCGTCATCGCCGAACAGACTCATCAGGTTTACGACAATATCTATGTTCTTTGCAGAAACAAGAGTATCCCCTTCAAAATCTTCTATTCCGCTAACCGACAGTTCCGACAGCGAAAGCGAGGCGTTCGGGAAATGTCTGAACAGCCCTATGTCGAAACTTGTAAAATCCACCTTTGCGTTAAGCATGTTGTTCGCTTCTGTTTTTACAATCTCGCCTATTTTGTCTTTAAGCGCAAGCGGCAGGAGCAACATGGCGATAATTATTATGCCTATTGCGGTTCCTAAAATCTTTAAACTTCTTATTACCCTTTTGTTCATGATATATAAGTTTTAGTATGTAGGAGAT
>JADIMW010000036.1 GCA_017694415.1 Candidatus Caccoplasma merdipullorum | reverse complement strand
CTTTAAATAATAGTCGTCATTTGTTATAAAAACAGCCAGTCCTCCTTTCACTGCAGCGAAACGATTACGCACAATTTCTATACGACGAACGTCTTTCCAAAAATCATACATACCCAAATCCTGTGCACCTTGATTTTTTAAGACGTAAACTTCATTCTCAATATTCTCACCGAAACGGGTCAAGTGTTTTTTTACCGACTTTGTTTTATATTTTAATTCGATGGGTAAATATTCATCGTATTTTTTAACTACGATATCCAACTTTAGTTCGCTATCCCAAACATAGCCGACAAGTTCTTTTCTTGGTACGTAATATTCTACATCTACATCGCAGTATTTTCCGTTACTCTTCAACCAAACTGCAAGATGTATTTGAAAATCGCGTTCATTAAAGAGTAATTCGCCATTACTGTTCAAAAAAGCGACAATATCTTCTCTTACTGTTTCTGCGAGTTTGGACATGTGTTCTTATTAATATTCGCCGCGGGCAGCTTGTCCAATGGTAATTCCGTTGGGAACAAGTTTAGAACCTGCAAAATCTTTTATTTGAACAGTAACACCGAAAGCTTCATCAAACAACTTCTCTGCTTCTCCCACCTTCATACTTGCTTTGATTTTTATTCCAGCTGCATTCGTCTTTACGTCTTTGGACGTTTTTTTATTAAGCGCGGCAAGTGTCAAATTCCCATCGGCAATCTGAACTCCTTTATAAAAGACAAGCGACAGGTTAAAAGCTTTTTTAAAATCTGCTGATATTGTTTTCAATTTTTTCTGTGGTGCTACGGTAAATTCTGCATTCTTGAACTTATCCATAAAATTGTTTATAAGACCCATACTTCTTTTCTTATCTATTATAATATAAATTTACATATCTCTTAATAAGAGAAAAAGCAGCAATCTAAATACCTGTATATAAAGCATATAACAAACAAAAAAGCAAAACAAACTAATAAAATAATATTTCATGTTTTATTTTTACTCTTTTTATTGGGCAAGTATTACAATATTTTATATAACTTTGCAGAAAATGTTTTTCTCTTATTAAGAGTTAATCTTTTTTTGAAACAAATAAGAATAACGTAAAAAAACTATTTATTTAGTTTTTTGTATCGTTTCTTCTTTCCAAAAAATCAAGAAATTTTAATTTTAGAAACGCGAAGTTTTAAGATATAGGAGATTCCTGTATCTTAAATTGCGAGATTGTTAAATTACTCCGTATTATTACTTATATCAATACCTTAAAGGCCGGAAGGGGATTGGATAAATATTATAAAATTAAAACACAAACTTTATGTCATCAATGCTGCAACTATAATATTTATTATTTGAGGAGCGAATTTGATTTTATATTGGAATTTATATCGGATAAATAATTATTTTCTGTTTACCCATCAAACGGGTATGACCGACAAGTTACAGTGCTGTTATTTATTTGTTTTTGTTGAGAATAAATACAATAAAAGAGCATTCCTGCCGCTGTGTAGCTGTTAAACAGGAATGCTCTTTTTATTATTGCAACTTTTCTTACATCTATTCTGCCGCTATTTTAACTGTGCATTTTTTAAGACCTTTAGAGGTTGCTTCGAGTTCTATCGTTCCGGGTTTTTCCGATGAACGGACTATTGCCGTCATCATTCCGCTGAATGTTTTCATTTGCGGTTTTTGGAACGACTCTAACGATACGGGGTTTCCGTTTGCTCCTGCACAATATGTTCCCGCGCCTTTTACTTTGAACTTTATTTCGTTGTCTGCCATCGGGCATAGATTGCCGTCTTTGTCCACAACTTTGACGGTTACGAAACTCAAGTCTTTTCCGTCTGCCGATATTGTCGTACGGTCGGGCGACAACTCTATGGCGTACGGCTTGCCTGCCGTGTGTATCTCTTTTTCCGCTACTGCTTTTCCGTCTTTATCGTACGCTACTACTTTTACTGTTCCCGGTTCGTAGTTTACGTCCATCCACATCAGACGATACCGTTGCAGTCTCTTTAAATCGGCAGTGGATGCCGAATCGGCGCTGTTGAATACTGTAATGGAAAGGTCTTTGCTCTTCTTTCCGTAACTTTTACCGTTTATGAAGAGTTCGGCAGTCGGATAGTTTGTATATACAAATACAGGTGTATTTTCGCCTTCTCTACCCGGCCATGTCCAGTGAGGCAATATGTGAAGGGTTTCCGCTTCTTTGTTCCAATGACTGCGGTAGAGATAGTAACGGTCTTTGGGGAGACCGGCGAGGTCGATTATTCCGAACAGCGACGAGTGGCTTGGCCAATCGGAATAATACGGTGTCGGTTCGCCGAGATAGTCGAAACCTGTCCATACGAATTCACCTATGCAATAGGGCAAGTCTTCGTGTTGTATGAAGTCGTCTTCGGGGAGGTTTGACCACCCGCAGTGTTCAACGTCGTAAGACGATGCCTGATGGTCGTCGTACTTATGCATGGAACGGCGTACTACGGGGAATTTGTAAACTCCGCGCGAACTTATGGTCGATGCCGTCTCGCTGCCGAGTATTATCTGTTGCGGCAGTTTGGCATAGTTCTCCTGATATTTGTGTGGGCGGTAGTTGAATCCTGCCACATCCATTACTGCTGCCATATTGTTGTTCACTACGGCATCGGGGGCATCCATTCCTTGTGTTACGGGGCGTGTCGGGTCTTCGCGATGACAGATGTCCTGTAAATAGCGTGAGAGCTTCGGCCCTTGTTCGACTTTCCACTGGTCGGGTACTTCGTTGCCGATACACCACATTACTATACTCGGGTTGTTACGGTAATGGCGTATCAGATTTACCAAATCTTTTTCTGCCCACTCATCGAATATGAGGTTATATCCGTTCTTGAGTTTCGGGGTTTTCCACTCGTCGAACGACTCGGCCATAAGCATCATTCCCATTTCATCGCATGCTTCCACGAGTTCGGGTGCAGGCATGTTGTGCGATGTGCGGATTGCATTGCACCCCATGTCTTTCAGTATCCTTACCTGACGTCTTATTCCGGCTTCATTGGCTATTCCGCCCAACGGCCCGAGGTCGTGATGATTGCACACTCCCTGGAATTTTATTTTTTCGCCGTTGAGATAGAAACCGTCATTGGGAATTATCTCTATGCTGCGCACTCCGAAACGTGTTACGTATTCGTCCTTGAGGTTGTCTCCTTCATATATTTTCGACTCCGCGGAATAGAGATTGGGGGTTGCGGGAGACCATAATGCGGGTGATAGGATTATCATGTTTTGTTCGAATCCGTTTCCGTCGTATCCGCTCCCTATCTGCGTATCACGTGCCACTACTTCTCCTGCTGCATCTTTTATCTCGGTTACTATCTTGTAGTTTTTAATGCTCTTTTCTGCGGGGAATGTCAGTTCTGTGCAGAGTTTTACTTTTGCAAATTCCTTGTTTACTTCGGGGGTCGTTATGTATGTGCCCCACACAGGTACGTGTGCATCGGAAGTCTCTATAAAATGGACGTTGCGATACAGTCCCGCTCCGGGGTACCAGCGGGAACTTTCTACAAGATTTTCCAACCTTACGGCAAGTGTGTTTGTCCCTTTCTTGAGATATGGGGTTGCATCGACATAAAACGAGTTGTATCCCGACGGCCAGTAACAGATTTCTTCTCCGTTAAGATATACTCTGGCGTGGCTCATTGCCCCGTCGAATACAAGCGTGTATTTGGAACTTTCGGATAAGTCCGGGACATTCAGCTCCAGTCTGTACCATCCTGCCCCTACAAACGGCAATCCGCCTGTACGTCCGGCATGTTCCATCGCTTCTTTCTGGCCGTCCTGCGTTATTGCCACGTTCTGCTTGTCGTTGTCGATACTGAACGGCCCGTATATTGCCCAGTCGTGCGGTATTGTTACCTGCTGCCATTCCGAATCATCGTAATTTTCCGATTTGAATTCGGGGTTGTCTTCTCTGGTAAATTTCCAACCTTTTTCCAGCAACTGTTCTACTCTTTTTTGTGCTTCGACGCTTACCGATAGAATAACCGCCATAAGCATTAGAATCGTTATCCTCGCTTTCATTTTAAATTGTATAAATAATGTTTTGTTACAAATATAAGCATTGTATAGTTATCTCGCAACTGCAAAATTATCGCATGCTTAGCACAGAGTATGTTACTGCATGAAAAAACCGCATATACGCACGGTTATTGCATATATGCGGTTTATGTTTATTTGTTCGGAAGTCCGAACCGTTATCGTATCCTGTCGGCTGAACGTACCAACCGTTCATCGGCTTTTATGGAGCGTACAGCTATTACGACAAGTATTAAGGCTACCAGCGGGAATATGAGCACAGCCCCCAACGACGGGAAGGCTTCTGTTGCCAGCATGTCTTTTGCGAACCACCAGTAGATAAATGCTATGGGATAAAACAGAAGCATGAACAATCCGCTCAACATGCAGATTTTTATTTGTCTGCGACGGTTCTTGTATCCGAATATCGCGATAAATGACAGAACGCCTGCCAGAGCTATGATTATCGCTACCGGCCACGTGTCGATGGTTGCGGTTGTCGATGTGTCGCTTGCCGTTTCTATTATTGAGTCGGCATAGAATTTCCATACTCCGGCTTCGTTTATGAATGTTGCCAACGGCATCTTGAACATGCAAAACATCAATGCTCCAGCCAGCAAAAGGTATAACGACTGTATTCTCTGTATCATATCTTTACTGTTTTGTTTTCGGGAAGTTCCGCCTTAAGCCTTTATATTCAGATTTTCCAATATTACTCGAATCTTTTCGTATGTGGTTATGCGGGTAGGCACGAGCGGGAGTCGAAGTTTGTTCTTTATATACCCCATGGCTTCAAGCATGCTTTTTACGCCGGCAGGATTGCCATCGACGAACAATAGCGAAAAGAGTTCGGTAAATTCGTGATGTATCTTCAGGGCATTTGCATAGTCGCCTTTCAGGGCAAGCCGTACCATCTTTCCGAATTCCGCAGGGAATGCGTTTCCTATTACGGATATTACGCCTACTGCTCCAAGCGAGATTAGCGGGTATGTTATTCCGTCATCGCCCGAAATGACGGCAAAATCGGCCGGTTTGTTCTTTATTATTTCATCAACCTGCACTATGTTCCCGGATGCTTCTTTTACGGCAACGATATTCTTGTAGTCGCGTGCCAGACGCAATACCGTATCGGGAGACATGTTTACGCCTGTTCTGCCCGGCACATTGTAAAGGACAACGGGCAAATCGGTCGATTCGGCTATTGTCTGGTAATGGCGGTATATTCCTTCCTGCGACGGTTTGTTGTAATATGGCACTACAGACAAGATTGCGTCTATTCCGCTGAAATCGCCTGTCCTCAGTTGAGCGGCGACTGCACGGGTATTGTTGCCTCCTACCCCGAGCACCAACGGTACGCTTCCGTTTACCCGCTCTTTTACGAAGGCTATAATCTTGCTTTTCTCTTCTTCTGTCAGTGTCGGGGTCTCGGCCGTGGTGCCGAGTACCACTATATAATCTACCTTGTTTTTAAGCAAATGGTCCACTACCCTGCCCAACGATTCGAAATCGACCGACTCGTCTTCGTTAAATGGCGTTATCAGGGCTATACCCAAACCGCTCAAGTCAATTCTGTCCATATATGTTATGTAATTTGGTTGCGAAGTTACTAAAATTATTCTTTTTATTAAATAATCAATGTCCGGTTTATAAATAAGTTTTACACCGTTTTTATCGTGGCACTACATAATGCCGTCCGATTCCCTATTAATGCGACACCATAGCATCGTTTACTGTTTTTCATTTAAAACGACTGCAAAATGAACATTTTAGCATTATCAGTTGTTATTCCTTTACCGCGCTTTTGTTGAACGGTATGTTTCATCAACCGCATTGTTTTGTAGTTACCGGCGGTTAAGGCTGATTATATGTCTCTTATTATGAGTACAACTGCGTTAAAGGTTTTGTTTGGAAGAATAGCGTACAGGATATTGATTAAAAATCATATCGCATGCAATGCTCCTTTTTTGCCGGACGGTAATACCGGTTTTTCGAATGGTTGTTTCTCAATGCAAGAAATATCTGTGGCCGCCAAATCGGTAAAAGAGATATACCGCAAGCCAATGTGTCTGTTGTGTGCCGGATATAAACAAGAGGAAATAGCTGCGCTGCTCGGCATATCGGAACTGACTCTGTTGATGCGGATACATAAAGGGCATAAACTCTTCATGAAAGCCCTTAAAAGGAATCGGCTTTATGCCGATGCAAACGATACCTCCTCTCAGCGTTATGAATAAATACACCCTGTCAATCGGATACCATATTCAGGAATTCGTCTTCCGTGATAATCTTTACCCCCAACTTTACGGCTTTTTCCAATTTTGACGGTCCCATGTTTTCTCCTGCAAGTATATAATCTGTTTTGGATGATACCGACCCTGTGTTTTTGCCGCCATACGCTTCAATCATCGATTTATATTCATCTCTTGAATGTTTTGAAAATGTACCGCTTATAACTATTGTCGCTCCATGCAGCTTGTCTTTAAATGACTGAAGGCGTTCTTCCGACAGGGACATCTGTACTCCGGCTTCTTTTAACCTCCCCACGAACTCCATGTTGCGTTCTTCGGCGAAATATGCTCTGACGCTGGTGGCTATTTTTATACCTATTTCGTCCACGCTCAACAGTTCTTCTTCTGTCGCACCGACCAGAGCGTCGATGTTTTTGAATGCAAAAGCCAGTTTTTTCGCCACGGTCTCTCCCACGAAGCGGATACCGAGTGCATATACCACCCGCTCGAACGGTACTTTAAGCGACGCTTTTATTCCGTCTATCATGTTGGAGGCCGATTTGTCGCCCAACCGTTCCAATGAGGCTATCTGTTCGGCTTGCAGTTTATATAAGTCCGACGCGTCTCTGAGCAGTCCCATCCGGTAAAACAGTTCCACGGTTTCGCTCCCTATCCCTTCTATATCCATGGCCTTGCGGCTTATATAGTGTTCTATTTTGCCTGTTATCTGCGGAGCGCATCCGGTGTCATTAGGGCAATAGTGCGCCGCTTCACCTTCATACCGTATCAACGGAGTGCCGCATACGGGACACTCTTTTATGAATCGTACCTTTTCTCCCGTCCATATCGAACGGGCTGTTTTATCTACGCCTGTTATCTTGGGTATTATTTCTCCTCCTTTTTCGACATAGACCATATCGCCTATGTGGAGATCGAGATTTTCTATTATGTCGGCATTATGCAGGGACGCGCGTTTTACCGTCGTACCCGATAACTGAACGGGCGTAAGGTTTGCGACCGGTGTTACAGCTCCCGTCCGCCCTACTTGGAACGATACGGAATTTAGTTTTGTCAATGCTCTCTCTGCCTGGAACTTGTATGCAATTGCCCAACGCGGCGATTTGGCCGTATATCCCAACTGCCGTTGTTGTGATATGGACGAGACTTTGAATACTATGCCGTCGGTAGCGACAGGGAGGTTTTTTCGTGCATCGTCCCAGTACGCTATATAGTCCATCATATCGTCGAGGGTTTTGCACAAACGCATCGCTTCCGATATTTTGAACCCCCACCTACGCGCCTTCTGCATGTTTTCGTAATGACTGTCGGTAGGCAGATTCTCGCCGAGCATATAATAGAGATATGTGTCTAATCCGCGTGATGCAACTGTTGCGGGGTTTTGCAGCTTCAGCGTGCCGGATGCCGCATTCCGCGGGTTGGCAAATAGGGGTTCTTCTTGCTCTTCTCTCTCTTTGTTGAGTTTTTCGAACACTTTCCACGGCATAAGGACTTCGCCGCGCATTTCGAAATTGTCGGGATAATCGTTTCCGCGCAATCTCAACGGCACGGAACGGATTGTCTTTACATTGGCCGTTACATCATCTCCTTTTGTTCCGTCGCCGCGTGTAACCGCCCGAACCAGACGCCCTTTTTCGTATGTCAGAGATATGGATGTGCCGTCGAATTTTAATTCGGCAGTTATCGTAAACGGTTCGTTGAGCAGTGTCGCGACTCGTTCGTAAAATGCTTTTACTTCGTCGGCAGTGTATGTATTGCCGAGCGACAGCATGGGATAACGGTGCTCTATCTGAGCAAAACCGTCGGAGATGTCGCTTCCTACTCTTTGGGTCGGAGAATCGGCATCGTAATATTCGGGGTGCTCGGCTTCGAGTTGCTGCAACTTCGCCATCATATCGTCAAACTCCTTATCGGATATGACCGGCATATTCAATACATAGTAATTGTAATTGTGCTCGTCGAGCTGTTTTCTGAGAGTTTCTATCTCGGCCTTTATTATCTGTTCCATATCTGTAAATTCGCATGTAAAGATACGTGTTTTGGAATAATTATCTTTCAGTTCGGGGTGTCTCTTTTCGCTGAAAAAAACCGGAAGCAGGGCTTTTGTCCTTATTGGCAAATTGGTTCGCCACTCTGTTTTTACATGAGTTGGGAATAGGGCTAATTCTGTATCATTTTTGTAAATTTGCGCCGGAACATGTCCGGCTTCCGTTGCAGGCATGTCTCTTTGTCATATATAGTATTCTTGATTGTTCGATTATGCGAATTGATATAATAACCGTATTGCCGGAACTGCTTGAGAGTCCGTTGAACTGTTCGATACTGAAAAGGGCGCAGGATAAGAACCTTGCCGAGATTGTAGTCCACAATTTACGGGATTATTCTACCGATGTCCGCCACAGGAGGGTCGATGATTATCCTTTCGGAGGTTCTGCCGGAATGGTGATTCAGATTGAGCCTGTTGACAGAGCAATATCGGCACTTAAGAGTGAACGGAAATATGACGAGGTAATATATACTTCGCCGGACGGCGAAATGTTCAACCAGCCTATGGCTAACGGACTTTCAATGGCTGAGAACCTGATAATCTTATGCGGGCACTACAAAGGTATTGATTACCGCATAAGGGAACATTTGATAACGAAAGAGATTTCGATAGGCGACTATGTCCTTACGGGGGGAGAGTTGGCTGCTGCCGTTATATGCGATTCGATAATCCGTTTGATTCCGGGTGCGATAGGCGACGAGCAATCGGCCCTGTCCGACTCTTTTCAGGATAACCTGCTTGCTCCGCCGGTATATACGCGCCCTGCCGAATATAAGGGGTGGCGTGTCCCCGACGTCCTGTTGTCGGGACACCAGAGGAAGATAGACGAATGGCTGCACGAGCAGTCGGTTGAAAGGACAAAACGTCTGCGCCCTAACCTGCTGGACGATGATATGTAATACTGCTTACAGGTTAAAGGAGGGGTGACGAACGGAGGTATTCTGTTACGACCGTATTGTAGTGTTTCGGGCACAAGCCGCAAGTCGTAACGTCTATTTTTTTGATTAAGCCGTATTGCCTTTTTACCCGTATATCAGAGCTATACCCCCAACTCTTTACGGTATGCGTCATATACTTCTTCGTCGAAACATACAAATATGACTTTTTCTATATCTGGGTATTCTACGAGCGATTTTTTTACTTGTGCAACGGCTATTTTTACGGCTTCTTTTACGGGATAGGAATAGACTCCGGTACTGATAGACGGAAAGGCTATGCTTTTTATTCCGTTTTCGTGTGCCAGACGCATCGAGTTACGATAGCATGAGGACAAGAGTGCGGGTTTGTCTTTCTGCGAACTGAAATATACGGGACCTACCGTATGAATTACCCACTTTGCCGGCAAGTTATACCCTTTTGTTATTTTGGCTTCTCCCGTCGCGCATCCGCCCAAAGTACGGCACTCTTCCAGCAAAGCTCTTCCGGCTGCTCTGTGTATTGCGCCATCTACTCCGCCGCCTCCCAAAAGAGTGTTGTTGGCGGCATTTACTATTGCATCTACGGCCAATTTGGTTATGTCTCCCTTATATATTTCTATCATGTTGCTCCTTCTATATAAAAATACGGCAAAGGACCGGTATCGCTTTTTTGATGAAGGCCCTGTGCCGTATTTGCGTTATATGTCCGTTTCTCTTATTTGGTCTCCTGTACTACGGGCAATTCGTATATCAGGTCTATTCCTTCTTCGCTGTTTTCGAGAATCATCCTGCTGCCGTTTTCTTCAATCTTTACAGCCATCGGATTTTGCATTATGTCGAGATATTTGGCTTCGAATTCCATATCGGGACATGCCATACGGGTAGTTCCGATTATGTTTATCGTCAGACTGTCATTTTTCAATTCGTAATTTCCGATTATTCGGTTGCATCCCGCCGAACCTCCGACATTTGTCGAATCGTTGAAAAACAATACTACCGGTTGCTGTCCGGTTTCCATGACTGTTCCTGCTACATTACACGATTTCAACGTCCACTCTTTGTCGATAATATCTTCGGGCGATACGCTCTTTTTCGCTCCACATCCTACCAGCATGACCAATAATAAGGTCGCAATAATTTTATTTCCGGTTTTCATAACAACTAATATTTTGTATCGGCAAATATAATTCAAATATTTTTATTGGGCGACTTTGTTTTGTGCTATTTCGGGAAGCGATTTTTTCAATATCGCCCATCCGAGTATTCCGGATAATAGCGAGCCGACGATTACTCCTATTTTGGCTTCGGCAAACATTTCGGGATAGTTCTCGCCGAATGCCAGAGAGGAGATGAAGAACGATACTGTAAATCCTATTCCGCCGAGCGCGGCTACTCCGGCAAGACTTCGCCATGTTACGCCTTCGGGAAGTGCGGATATTTTAAGCCATATCGCAATTGCCGAGAACAGAAGTATCCCGACAAACTTGCCTGCAAACAACCCGGTTATAACTGCAGGCGTTACGCCCTCGTGCAGAGCGTGCGCCGTTAGCCCGGAGAGTGATACTCCGGCATTGGCAAATGCGAACAACGGGATTATCAGATAGTTTACCAGCGGATGAACGGAATCCTCCAAATCCTGCAACGGGGAGATGACTTTGTCGGAAGCCGATTCCACGCTTTTAAGCATGTTCATCTGTTCGGGGGTAAGGATATAGCTCCGGCCTTTTTTCTGCCCGCTCGAAGGGGGGAAGTCGGCCATGACTTCTTTTATCTCGTCTATGAACCTGCTTGTTTTTATCAGCGGTCGCGCAGGAACGCAGAATGCCGTCAGTACTCCTGCTATCGTCGGATGTATTCCCGAATTGAGGAAGAGAAACCATACGGCTATTCCCAGTATTATGTAGAACATCTTGCTGTTGTTGTAAAAGCGCATTCCCAATATCATTATTCCCAACAGTATTGCCGCATATATGAGATATTCGTAATATACCGCATCGGTATAGAATGTGGCTATCGCCAGTATTCCCATAAGGTCGTCGGCTACGGCAAGGGTGGCGAGGAAGATTTTCAACCCTATCGGTACACGTCGTCCGAACAGGGAGAGGATTCCCAACGAAAAGGCGATGTCGGTTGCCATTGGTATTGCTGCTCCGCGCATCTGCGATGCTTCATCGGCAATTACGGCATATATGGTTATAGGAAGTACTACGCCGCCTATTGCCGCAATTACCGGGAGAACGGCTTTTTTGAATGATGAAAGTTCGCCTACCAACACTTCGCGCTTTATTTCGAGCCCTACGGCAAAAAAGAAAACCGCCATCAGGGCATCGTTGATAAATTGCATTACTGTCAGCGGCTCGCCGTGATGTGTGAGTATGTCGCAGTTTCCTATTCTGAAATACATGGTTTTTTCCCACATGGAAAAGTACATGTCCGATAACGGGGTATTGGCTGCAATAAATGCGAGTATCGCGGCTATTATAAGCAAATATCCGCTGTTGGCATAGTGCTGTAATGTCTTGCGGACTGCATAGATAGTATCTTTCATCTGCTTTGCCTTTATGTTGTTCTATTAACAACGGTATGGGGTTTAGGGTTTATATACGTGTCGGGGATGTATGCCCTGTTTCTTTGTAACGGACAGGATACAACAAGTATATGGCTATATTATGATTTGGGGGGAGAAACTCTTTTTTTGAAATGTTTCTCTCCCCTCTCGTTTTTTATTGTTTCCGATTGTTCGTCAATCGAGTTTGAGAACTGCGAGGAAGGCTTTCTGCGGTACTTCGACGGAACCTATCTGCTTCATTCTCTTCTTGCCTTTTTTCTGCTTTTCGAGGAGTTTCCTCTTACGGCTTATGTCGCCTCCGTAACACTTGGCTGTTACGTCTTTTCTTACGGCTTTTACCGTTTCGCGCGCTATTATCTTTGCTCCTATGGCGGCCTGTATCGCTACGTCGAACTGCTGCCGCGGTATCAACTCCTTGAGTTTTTCGCACATTCTGCGGCCGAAGGGTTCGGCATTGTCGAAATGCGTCAGCGTGGAGAGGGCATCTACTGTTTCGCCGTTGAGCAGGATGTCGAGCTTTACAAGTTTTGATGGCCGGAAGTCGTGCAGGTGGTAGTCGAACGACGCGTATCCCTTGGATATGCTTTTCAGCTTGTCGTAGAAGTCTATTACTATTTCGCCCAACGGAAGGTCGTATATGAGTTCCAGCCTGTTTCCGGAGATATATTCCTGTTTTACCAGTTCTCCGCGCTTTCCGAGGCACAGGGTCATTATCGGGCCTATATAATCGGTGGCGGTAATTATCGAAGCTCTGATATAGGGTTCTTCTATATGTTCTATCAACGTCGGGTCGGGTAATCCTGACGGGTTATGGACTTCGGTCATGTTCCCCTTTTTGTCGAATACTCTGTACGAGACATTGGGTACGGTGGTTATGACATCCATGTCGAACTCCCTGTCGAGACGCTCCTGTATTATCTCCATGTGCAACAACCCGAGGAATCCGCACCGGAATCCGAATCCGAGGGCTACCGACGATTCGGGCTGGAATGTAAGCGAGGCGTCGTTCAACTGTAATTTTTCGAGCGAAGAACGGAGGTCTTCGAAATCTTCGTTGTCTATCGGATAGACTCCGGCAAATACCATAGGTTTTACTTCCTGAAATCCTTCTATGGCTTTGTCGCACGGACGGGCTATGTGGGTTATCGTATCGCCGACTTTTACTTCGCGGGAGGTTTTTATGCCGGATATTATATATCCTACATCGCCTGCGGCAAGTTCTTTTTTGGGTGCCATGTCCAATTTCAGCACTCCTATCTCGTCGGCTTCGTACTCTTTGCCTGTGGCTACGAATTTTACCTTGTCGCCTGTACGTATGACACCGTTTACTATCTTGAAGTATGCTATTATTCCGCGAAACGAGTTGAATACCGAGTCGAATATCAGACATTGTAACGGGGCGTTTTCGTCTCCTTCGGGTGCCGGAATGCGTTCTACTATGGCATCGAGTATCTCTTTTACGCCTTCGCCTGTCTTTCCGCTGGCTCGTATTATCTCTTCGGGCTTGCAACCGAGCAGCGCCACAATCTGGTCTTCTACTTCTTCGGGTTGTGCGCTGGGTAAGTCTATTTTGTTTATTACCGGTATTATTTCGAGGTTGTTGTCTATGGCCATATACAGGTTGGATATGGTCTGTGCCTGTATGCCCTGCGATGCATCGACTATCAGCAATGCTCCTTCGCAGGCGGCTATCGAACGGGAAACTTCGTACGAGAAATCGACATGCCCCGGGGTATCTATCAGGTTAAGCCTGTAATTGTGCCCTCCTGTTTTGTATTCCATCTGTATTGCATGGCTCTTTATCGTTATCCCGCGTTCGCGTTCGAGTTCCATATCGTCCAGTACCTGATCTTGCAAATCCTTGCCCGATACTGTTCCTGTATATTCGAGCAATCTGTCGGCAAGAGTGCTCTTTCCATGGTCGATGTGCGCTATTATACAAAAATTGCGTATATCTTTCATTAATCTTTTTCGATTGTTATTTCCGGGTTCAAAGTTAATAAAAAACAGCGGCAGGCAAAACAGATTATCCATATCTGCTACTGTTCTAATTTTAAAACAGATACATGGAATTGTCATTTTTTATATCTACAATATTCCCCGTTTTTGCTTTCATTACGTTATAAAAAAGTTATATTTGCATCCGTTTATATATATTGTAACGTTTTTAATCCGGAGACTACGCATTTCCGGCTTACTGTTAGTTATTATGCGATATTTGCCTCTATATCTTAGGATTGGCAACGAACAATAACGGAAATAAAACAGTTTATCTATATTATGTACAAAAGTTTCAACAGCTATCTTGAAGACAGCATCAAAAAGAATTGGGAATCTACTGCCGTAAGCGATTTCAACGGCGTTACATATCAGTATAAGGATATTGCAAGAAAAATCGCCAAGATACATATTCTGCTCGAAAATGCAGATATAAAAGGGGGGGATAAGGTTGCAATATGCGGAAAGAATACTTCGCACTGGGCCGTGGCCTTTTTCGCAGTTCTGTCGTACGGGGCTGTTGCCGTTCCTATTCTTCACGAGTTCAAACCCGACAATGTCCATAATATAGTCAATCACAGCGAAGCCAAACTTCTTTTTGTAGGCGATGTGGCATGGGAGAATCTCAACGAAGAGAAAATGAATTTGAGTTCGGGCATAATTCTTATCAACGACTTTTCGGTAATATCGACCAAACTCGATTCGCTGATATATGCGCGCCAACACCTTAACGAGTTGTTCGGGAAGAAGTATCCGAGCCGCTTTACACCCAACGATGTATGTTATTATAAGGATGAGCCGGAAGATTTGGCTTTGATAAATTACACTTCGGGTTCGACGGGTTTTTCGAAAGGGGTAATGCTTCCGTTCAGGGCTCTTACTACCAATCTCGACTATCTTATAAAGAATCTGCCTGAAATGCAGCCGGGCGACAATGTGGTGTCGATGCTTCCGATGGCTCACATGTACGGTCTTATGGTTGAGATTTGTCTCTCTATCGCGAAAGGATGCCACATATTCTTCCTTACCCGCGTTCCGTCGCCGAAAGTAATAATGGATGCTTTTGCTTATGCAAAGCCTTCTGTAATAATTACGGTTCCGCTGGTTATAGAGAAAATTATAAAGACGAGGATATTCCCGCTGTTGGAAAAGCCGCTGATGAAAATAATGCTGAAAACCCCATATATAAACGACCAGCTTCTGGCTAAAATCAGAGTAAAGCTCGAAGAGAGTTTCGGCGGCAACATACGGCAGATTATTGTCGGCGGAGCACCGCTGAACAAAGAGGTGGAACTCTTCCTGCAAAAGATGCATTTCCCTCTCACCGTCGGGTACGGCATGACCGAATGTGCTCCTCTTATCTCCTACTCTCCGTGGCACAAGACGAAACCAATGTCCTGCGGAGCTATTCTGCCTTATAACGAAGCCCGAATAGATTCTCCCGACCCGGAAAATATTCCCGGGGAATTATGGGTAAAAGGAGGTAACGTCATGCACGGATACTACAAGAATGAAGCTGCAACACAAAAGGTTATGCGCGACGGCTGGTTGAACACGGGAGACCTTGGCATAATAGACAAAGACGGATTCCTGTTCCTTAAGGGGCGCAGCAAAAACATGATTCTCGGCCCGTCCGGACAGAATATATACCCCGAAGAGATTGAGGACCAGCTAAACAATATGCCTCTTGTAAACGAATCGCTGATTATAGAGCACGGAGGTAAACTTATTGCCTTGATATATCCCGACTTTGAAAATGGGGCGAAAATGGGAATACCGCCCGAAGAGGTTGAGGCTCAAATGGAGGAGAACCGTTTGATGCTTAACAAGAATCTCCCCGCATATTCTCAAATAAGCAGGATAAAGATATACTACGAAGAGTTTGAAAAAACCGCCAAAAGGAGCATAAAAAGATACCTGTACCAGAACAGTTGATACAGGTATGTTTCCGCCCCCGCTTTTATTGGCGGGTTTGTCCTTTCTATTTAAACAGAATCGTATAGTCGCGGTCGGTGTCTTCAGAGAATACCGCTTTCAGTCCCTGTTTCTCGCAGTCTGAAATAAATTCGCGCATAGGCGGAAGGTATGCGTCGGCAACTCGCTTGTCGCCGTGCGAGTGCAGTTTGTTTATCTTGTCCCTGCCGTACGGATGCGAAACAAGTATCGATCCGTTGCCCTTGAGATTGCTCCTGAAAAGCCGGACGATTGTCCCCACTTTGTCGGCAAGATGCGGCAGGACTCCGTACATAAAGATTCTGTCATATTCTCTTCCTTCGGAATATTCTTCTATATTTTCATTTAAATAGCGGATGTCGGTGTCGTTATGGAATTTGGCACGTGCCATATTGAGCATCCTTCTCGATATGTCCACCTCGGTTATCTGTCCGGCTACGTTGTTTTCCCGTATGTACGGGATAAGCGCACCTGTTCCTCCGCCTACATCCAACACTTCATCGCCTTGTCTGACTCCTGCAAGCGTCATGAAATGACGCAGTTTCTCGGCATTGCGTATTACGGCCTCATCCCATATTGGTGCCATCTCGTCGAAATATGATACTATCTCTTTCATGGTTTATTTTTCTGTTACTGCCTGTCCGTACAAAAAGCCGCACCATTCGAGCAACCCCTCTCCTGTTGCGGCCGATACTTCAAAAATGTTTATGTCGGGGTTTACCTTAAGGAGATTGCCTCTGATAATATCCATATCGCATTTCAGATACGGGATGAGATCGATTTTGTTGATAAGGCAGACATCGGACCGCTCAAACATATATGGATATTTCAGAGGTTTGTCATCTCCTTCGGTAACGCTCATTACTACGGTACGCAACTGTTCGCCCAAATCGAACATGGCGGGGCAGACAAGATTGCCTACATTTTCGATAAAGAGGATTGAATTTTCTTTTAGTTGTATTTTGGTAAGGGCATCGGCTATCATAAACGCATCGAGATGACACCCGTTGCCGGTATTAATCTGCAACGAACCGGCTCCGGCTGCCTTAATCCTACGCGCATCGTTGTCGGTCTGCTGGTCTCCTTCTATTACGAATACCGGAAGTAATGCCGACAATGTTTTTATTGTATTTTCCAGTATGGCTGTCTTGCCTGAGCCCGGCGAACTTACAAGATTTATTGTGCAGATGTTCCTGTCGGTAAAATAGAGGCGATTGTCCATGGCTGCATTGTTGTTTCGATGCAGCATGTCCTGCTCTACTTTTATTTTTATGTCTTCTCCTGTGCCTGCGGCAAAGTTGTTGTCTGCCGCTCCTTTTGATGATGCTGTATCGCACCCGCAATTTTTACACATATCTTATTCTTTACTCTGTTTCTATTACCAATGATTTGATTTTAAGTTCTCCTCCTTGCACAAGTGTCGTTTCGTACGACCCGCATCCGGGACATGTGCTGTAATACGACGGCGGTTCGAAAAGGCTTCCGCATCTTGCACACCGGCAATATGCTTTTACCGCTTCAATTTCAACGCGTGCCGACATGTATGGCGAGGCTCGCAATATAGCTTCAAGTGAAAATTTGAGGAACCCGGCATCTACTCCTGAAAATCTGCCGACTGAAAGTTTTATCTGTTTTAAAACTCCGCCCCGGCGACAAGACATTTCCTGCTCCACAACATCGTAAACCGAATAGGCAAGTCCCAGTTCATGCATATACGTCAAATTTTTTTAGAGGCTATAAACATCTGCCCGACGGCCAATGACGAATCGTTGCACGGCAATCTGGACGGATAATAAACTTTAAGCCCGCATTCCTGCAGACTCTTTATTAACAAGTCCGACAGGATTTTGTTCTGGAAAACTCCTCCGCATAATACTATATCCGAAATCTTGTTTTTCTTCGCAGCAATTACTGCTGCGCTTTTCATCATATAGGCTAATGTATTGTGGAACTTGGCAGCTATTTCGCATACTTCAACTCCGCGCCTCATATCATATAGTATCGCATCGAAGAGGAGGTGAAGAGTCATCGGGGCATGTTTGTCTATAGGATAACGGTGTGTTTCGCACATATCTGCAATGTGTTCGAGTTTTATTGCTGCTTCGCCCTGATATTCGTTTTCATCGCATATACCCAGCAACGAAGAGACGGCATCGAACAGCCGGCCGGCTCCCGAACCGTAAGGGGTGTTTATTTTTGCATGTATCATGTGCTCTACGCCGGCTACGTTATATTCTCCTACCCTTTCGACAAACCCTTTCGGATATACGCCGTGCCCGCAAATCGAATCAATGTACGATATGGCCATGCGCCACGGCATCCGCGACGCGATATTGCCGCCGGGTATTGCAACGGCCGGCAGGTGCATTATCCGCCGATAGCTTTCGGGGGTACATGCAAGCAGTTCTCCGCCCCACATGCTCCCGTCGTTTCCTAATCCCAAACCGTCGAAAGCGAGTGATAGGACTTCTTTGTCCAATCCGTATTCGGCCATTACAGCGGCGGTATGGGCATGGTGGTGCTGCACTTTTTGCAAACGGATCTTCCGCTTTGTCGAGATTGCTTCGGCAAGCCTCGTGGTAAAATATCCGGGATGATAATCGCAAATAATCTTTTCGGGTATGAACCGGTACAGCATATAGTAATGTTTTATCATTTCCTTGTAGAAATCTATTGTATTGCGATTGTTAATGTCGCCTATATACTGGCTCGGTATGGCTTTCGTCCCTTTGCCTATTGCAAATGCCGAGTTCATCTCGCCTCCCATTGCCAGAATCCCTTCGCAGTTGCGGCCTGTGTCTATTTCTTCGGGGGCATACCCGCGGGAACGTCTTATTATCCTCTCTTTGCCGCCTATAAAGGTAATTACCGAGTCATCTACCCTGTTGTATATAGCCCTGTCGTGTATTACTACGGGAATATCTTCCCCGGCAAAAAAGGCCAATGCTTCTGCATCGTCTTTTATTATGGGGCTGCCTTCCTTGTTGGCACTCGTAAATATCAGCGATTCGGCTCCGGTATTTTCAAAAATATGGTAATGTACCGGCATGTACGGCAGTATGGCTCCTATTGTCTTATATCCGTCATTGACTCCTATTCCTGTCATTCTTGTCTGTTGCAGCAATACTATAGGACGCCTCGGCGAAGTAAGCGCAATTTCTTCTTCTTTTCCGAGGACGGCGTAGCGGCGTACCGAGTCGGTATTTTTAAACATAACCGCGAACGGTTTGCTCTTTCTTCCTTTTATGCTCCGTATTTTCATTACGGATTTGTACGAATCCGACCGACAAAGCAAGTTGTACCCTCCTATGCCTTTTATGGCCACTATATCTCCTTTCGTTAATGTATCGCATATCTTCTGCAATATTTTCCCGTAGTCGTTTTCTCTGTCTGTTCCGCGACACATGGTATAGTGCGGTCCGCAATCGTCGCAGCAAACGGGCTGTGCGTGGAAGCGGCGGCTTGATATATCGGTAAATTCCGATGAGCAATCTTTGCACATTCCGAAATCGGACATTGTCGTCGCATTTCTGTCGTACGGCAACATTTTTATTATTGAAAAGCGAGGCCCGCACGAGGTACAGTTTATGAACGGGTAACGGAACCGTTTATCTTTGGAATTGGCTATTTCTCCCATACAGTCGTCGCAGACTGCTATATCTGGGGATATTGCGGTTACACCTGTTCCCGATTCGCGGCTGTTGTCTATGTGGAATCCTTCGAACACGTCGGTAACAGGCTCTTCGTGTACGGTAAATGATACTATGTCGGAGGCTGCGGGGGCATGGACTTTTATCTTTTCGATAAAACTCTCGCACTTTTCTTTTGTG
Source organism: Candidatus Caccoplasma merdipullorum (assembly GCA_017694415.1). Classification (GTDB taxonomy): domain Bacteria; phylum Bacteroidota; class Bacteroidia; order Bacteroidales; family G3-4614; genus Caccoplasma_A; species Caccoplasma_A merdipullorum. Next base: position 12,128 of record JADIMW010000036.1, on the reverse strand, counting down.
GTTTGAACAGATATTGTTACTCCGCTGTTATCATTGTAAACGATACCGTTGATTCCCATTTCGGTAGCCATACGATATATGAACGGGCGGAATCCGACTCCTTGCACTACTCCCTTAATCTCTATGAAATATTGTTTTAGCATATTTTATAAACACTTTAGCTTAAAACAAAAACCCGGAATATTTGTTCATTTTATAAAATCTTGAAAAATGTGTCTTGCAATACCCGGAAGAATATTGGAAGTTAAATCGGTAAACGGCCTCAGAATGGCCGACGTTGATTTTGACGGACTGGTAAAGCGTGTTTGCATATCATGGCTGGATGATGCCGGTACGGGCGACTATATATTGTCGCACTGCGGAATGGGCATCTGTAAGGTCGATAATGCGGAGGCTGAAAAGAGTATCGACTATATCAAATTGTTATACAAAGAGAACAACGGGAGTCATGAAACTGAATGACGGTACTTTTTCTTCGCAGGACGAGGTGGAAATAATTGCCGAACGCATCTGCCGTATCATTGACCGTAAGTGGCGCATAATGGAAGTATGCGGAGGGCAGACCCGCTCTATCGTAAAATACAACGTGGAGGCTTTGTTGCCTCCGCAAATAGAACTTGTCCACGGCCCGGGGTGTCCTGTTTGCGTTACTCCGTCGGTGGTTATCGACGATGCTGTATCGCTTGTGAAAAACCGCGGTGTTACGTTGCTCACGTTCGGCGACATGATGAGAGTCCCGGACAGCGGCGGCAAACCTTTGTCGGATTATCGTGCCGGAGGTAATTCGGTAAAGATAATATACTCTCCTCTCGATGCGCTGGATTTTGCCGCAGCCGATACCGGCAGGGAATTCGTAATACTGGCGGTAGGCTTCGAGACTACCGCCCCGCTTTATGCTTTTGCAATAACTGAGGCGAGGAAACGGAAAATAAGGAATCTCTCTTTTTTATCTTCTTTATATACAGTTCCTGCGGCCATAGGTGCAATTGCATCCGATTCCGAATCACGTATCGACGGTATTCTTGCCGCCGGTCATGTCTGCTCGATAACGGGTGAACGGGAGTATGAGATTCTTTCGAGGAAAATAAACAAACCTGTCGTAATTACAGGCTTTGAACCTGCCGACATAATGCTCGGAATATATGTTTGCCTGAAACTGCTGCAATGCGGAATGGCCACGAGCAAAAACGCATACCGGAGAGCTGTTGCGAAAGAGGGAAATATAAAGGCTCGGCAAATAATGTACGAGGTGTTTGAATCGTGCGACAGCGTATGGCATGGGATTGGATTGATTCCCGAAAGCGGACTCAGGCTTAAAAAAGAGTATGAACAATTCGATGCTGCAAAACGTTTTTCGTTAAAAACGGCAAAAATGGACGACAAAAACAGATTTATCTGTCCGGCCGGGGAGATAATGCAGGGAAAGATGCAAGCCGGCCAGTGTAAATATTTTGGGAAACAATGTACTCCCGAGACCCCGCTGGGGGCTGCCATGATAACGGCCGAAGGGGTATGCTCTATTCTTTACAACTACTCATCGGTTAAATACGGGAAAGCGGCTGTTATCAGATAGGGTCGCCCTTTATTTACTGCATATACTGTCGGTCGATATAAAAACAGATATACATGAAACTACCTTTAGGATGCAATATCCCCGAAATGGAAAAGGGGAAAATCACAATGGCGCACGGAAACGGCGGGGTTCTTACTCAAAGGTTGATTGAGGAGGTTTTCGCCGCCAATTTCGACAATGCGTATTTGTCGGAACTTAACGACGGAGCCGTGCTGCCGTGGTCTAATGGGAATTTGGCCATGACAAGCGACTCGTTTGTAGTAAATCCTCTTTTTTTCCCGGGAGGCAATATTGGCGAACTGGCTGTAAACGGTATAATAAACGATTTGCTTTGCTGTGGTGCCGTTCCTATGTTTATGTCGGCATCCTTTATAATAGAAGAGGGATTCGAAATATCGAAACTTAATGTTATTGCGTCGAGCATGGCCAAAGTTGCAAAGGATAACGGCATGTATATCGTTACAGGCGACACGAAAGTAGTGGAACGGGGGAAATGCGACGGTACATATATCTCGGGGTGCGGGATAGGTAACGTATTGCACGGGGTATCGCTCTCGCCAAAGAACATAAAATGCGGGGACGCCGTAATCGTTACTGCCCCGATAGCCGAACATGGCATCAGCATACTAACCTCGCGCGAGGGTTTGGGATTTGAAGGAAAAATCCAGAGCGATACTGCTTCGTTAAAGACAATGATAACGAATCTGCTTTTCAACGTGCCGGACATACGCGCCATACGCGATGCTACTCGAGGAGGTGTAGCCACGGTTTTAAACGAGATTGCCGAAGCGTCGGACAAGACGATAATAATAGATGAGGAGGCTGTTCCCATAAACAAGAATGCGGCAGCCGCCGCAGCGCTGCTCGGACTGGACCCGTTATATGTCGCAAACGAAGGGGTAATGGTAATAATCCTCCCCATGGAACGGGCGGCAGAGGCTCTGTCGGCACTGAAACGGGACAGGCACGGAAAGGATGCTGCAATAGTGGGAGAAGTCATGGATGACGGAGAGGGTGAAGTTTACATAAAAACCATTATAGGAACGGAAAGGATTTTACCGACACTCGCCAACGAGCAGTTTCCGCGTATTTGTTGAGACAGCGTATGGAAAAGATTAAGGAAAAGAGTTTGTACGACGAACTTGTATCGAAAGGGATTTCCCGAAGAGACTTTTTGAAGTTTTGTACGATAATGGGGGGATTCTTCGGATTGCAACAGAGCGGTATAGCGCAAATTGTGGAAGCATTCGAGAACAAGCCTAAAAAACATGTCTTGTGGTATCATTTTCAGGAGTGTACTTGTTGCAGCGAATCTTTCCTGAGGGCGTCGCACCCTATTGTGGAGCAGATATTGCTGGAGATGATTTCGCTCGACTATACCGATACTTTGATGGCGGCGGCAGGCAAGCAGGCCGAAGATGTGCGACGCAAAGCATTGGAAGAGTATTACGGAAAATATATAATGGTGGTGGAAGGGGCTATCCCGACAGGGAATCCGGGATATTGCACTATAGCCGGAGAGGATGCCTTAAGCCTGTTCGAGGAGGGTGCGAAAGGTGCCGAGGCCATAATAGCATGGGGTAACTGCGCTTCGGCAGGGTGTATTCAGGCTGCCTACCCTAACCCGACGGGGGCGCGTCCCGTCCACAAACTTTTTTCGGGGAAACCGATAATAAACGTACAGGGGTGCCCCCCTATTGCCGATGTAATGGCAGGCGTAATAACATATATCGTTACGTTCGGACGGTTACCGGAACTGGATAATGCCGGACGCCCGTCGAACTTTTATGCCCGTCGCGTTCACGACAGCTGCTACAGGCGGCCGGCTTACGATGCCGGATTGTTTGTCCAGAGTTTCGACGATGAGAATGCCAAAAAGGGATATTGTCTGTATTACATGGGGTGTAAGGGTCCTAACACGTACAACTCGTGCGCCATAATTAAATGGAACGAGGGTGTAAGTTATCCTATACAGTCGGGGCATGGATGCATAGGGTGTTCGGAAAGCGGATTTTGGGATTATAAACCAATGTACCGGCACTTGTCGAATATCCACGGCATCGGCATAGAATCGACAGCCGACAAGATTGGCGGTATCCTTACGGGGGTAGCCGTAGGGGGTATTGCGGCACATGCTGCGGCAACCAACATAATAAAGCATAAACTTATAAAGAACCGCATGGACGACATATCTCTGAATGTGGAAGAGTATGAGAGGGATAAGGAGTTGTCGGAGAAGGGTAATTCCTGTGGTATTTCCGATGACAATAGTTTGACCGACGGTAAGCAACTAAAGTAACACTGATGAATCATGCAAAGAGTCGTAGTTGATCCTGTAACGAGAATCGAAGGGCATCTAAGGATTGAGGCCGAAATAGAAAACGGCATTATTAAGAAGGCTTTCAGCAGCGGGACTATGGTTCGGGGAATAGAAATAATTGCCCGCGACCGCGACCCGCGCGAGGTATGGGCGTATGTGGGCAGGGTATGCGGCGTATGTACGTCTATTCATTCGCTGTGTTCGGTTCGCAGCGTGGAGAATGCCCTCGGCATAGTTGTTCCGCCTAACGCCGAACGGGTACGGTCGCTTATGCAGATTGCCCTGACGCTTCAGGACCATATTACGCATTTTTACCAGCTGCAGGGGTTCGACTGGATTGACGTGGTGTCGGCTTTAAAGGCCGACCCTGCCGAGAGTGCTGCCATTGCGCAATCGATGTCGGACTGGGACAAAAATTCCACAGGTTATTTCAAGGACGTCCAGCGAAAACTGAAAAATTTCGTCGATGCCGGTTCTCTCGGGATTTTTGCAAACGGCTACTGGGGGAATCCGCTTTATAAACTTCCGCCTGCGGTGAATCTGATTGGGACGGCACACTATCTTGATGCGCTCGAAATCCAGAAGGAGATTGTAAAGGTTCAGACTATTTTCGGGGGTAAGAATCCACACCCGAATTATCTCGTGGGGGGCATGGCTTGTGCCGTGGATATAAACAGCCCGAATGCAATAAACATGGAGCGGCTGAGTTTTGTGGCCGAGATTATAGAACTGGGCATGGAATTCGTAAACAAGGTTTATCTGCCCGACGTGCTTGCTATTGCATCGTATTATCCGGAATGGACGCAATATGGCGGCGGGGTTGTAAACTACTTGTCGTATGGCGATTATCCGACGGGAAGTTACGGCGAGACATCGACTTATAAATCGCCCCGCGGTATAGTAATGGGACGTAACCTCAACGAGGTGGCCGAGTTCGACCCTTATGATATGGACGGGTTGAAGGAGTTCGTATATAATTCGTGGTACGACTATTCGGCGGGACGCGACAAGGGTCTCCACCCGTCGGTGGGTGAAACCCGCTTAGATTACAGCGGGCCGAAACCTCCTTATTCGTGGCTCGGCGGGGACAAGCCGTACAGTTGGATAAAGACTCCGAGGTATAAGGGTGCTGCCATGGAAACGGGTCCTTTGGCTCGCTTTGCCGTCGGACTTGCTTCGGGCAGGGATGATTACCGCGAGATTACCGACCGTTGCCTTAAGAAGTTGGGGGTAACGAGAAAAGCTCTCTTTTCGACTATCGGCAGGATTCTTGCCCGTGCAATGGAGGCAACGCTCATCGCTTCGTGGCAGAAGGAGTTCTACATTCAACTTGTGGAAAATATAAAATCGGGCGATGAACGGATGTTCAACGGCATTTATTGGGAGCCGGAGAGTTGGCCCGAATCGGTTCAGGGGGTCGGTCTTGCAGAGGCTCCGAGGGGGTCGCTGGCTCACTATGTGGATATAAGGGATAAAAAGGTTTGCAACTACCAGATGGTTGTCCCCACTACATGGAATGCGTCGCCGAGGGATGCCAACGGACAGTTGTCGCCGTTCGAGGCCTCGCTTGTTGGAACTCCGGTTATAAACCCGGAGGTGCCTCTGGAGATTTTACGGACTATCCACTCTTTCGACCCGTGCATGGCTTGTGCCGTCCATACCTACGACGAAACCGGCGAGCATGTTCACCGAATATCTGTATTGTAAAATTTACCGAGACTGATGATTACGACGAATGCTCAACTGCAAGAGGTTTATGTGTGGCAACTGCCCGTAAGGATATTTCACTGGGTGAATGCCTTATGTATTGTTGTTCTTTGTGTTACGGGATTTGTTATCGGAGACCCGCCTGCAATAATGCATGCTACGCAGCCGGAGGAAAACTACTGGTTCGGCTGGGTAAGGCTTGCGCATTTTATCGCGGCTTTCGTCTTTATGACGAATTTTATAGTCAGGATATACTGGATGTTCGCGGGGAACATGTTCGCCCGCTGGAACAATTATATTCCGCTTACTAAAAGGCAATGGCGCGGCATTTTCGAAACAGTCAAGGTGGATGTGCTGCTGCTTACTCCCAAACCGATATACGATATTGGACACAACAGTCTTGCGGCTCTTACATATTCGGGTGTTTTCGTACTTATGGCTATTCAGTCGCTTACCGGACTGGGCATGTTTTATGCTTCGTCGGACAGCATCGTGGCTCCGGCTTTTGTAAACGGCTTGCAAAGCGTCGGCGGTTTTTTCCCGGTTCGCTACGTTCATCATGTCCTGATGTGGGCTTTTGTGCTGTTTATGGTTGTTCACGTTTATCTTGTTTTTTATCACGACTATATAGAGCGCAACGGGGTGGCATCGTCCATAATCGGAGGCTGGAAGTTTATAGACAGGCGTTTGGTGCGCCTTTACCGCAAACGGCTTTTTCTGGAACGCAGGAAAAGGGAGATGAAAAAGGGGAAATGACAACAACGGGATATGGGAACTGATATAAAGAAAAAGATTCTTGTTTTAGGTCTCGGGAATATTATTCTGTCGGACGAAGGTGTTGGGATACATGCGGTGGAGATGTTCGGCAGGAACAATCCATACGACTGCGTGGAGACTCTTGACGGGGGTACCGGGGGACTTGCAATATTAGGCATATTGCAATCGTACGAACATGTTATCATGGCGGATGCCGCACTGGACAATTTTCCGCCGGGGACTGTAAGGCGTATTACACCGCGTTATTCGCACGATTACCCTGTTCTTATGAGCGCGCACGAAATCGGCATTAAGGAGATGGTCGATGCAATGCACCTGCTGGGTAATGTTCCGCATATTGAACTTGTGGTTATGAGTGTCAGGAATATACGCAAAATAGGCATGGGTCTTTCGGCTGAGGCTGAGAACGGATTGTTGCGGATGCTGGATGCCATACACGGAATTATTTCTGAAATAGGCATCAATGCCGTTCCTGAACGAAGAGCGGATTAACATGGATTATTTATAGGCAGAAGTTAAACTTATGTAAGTAATAACAAATTGAAACTTTTTAGCGGCGTTGTATTTGGATATTATGACAAAGTGCGGTAACTTTACTGTATCTTGTAATTATATCAAAATACTACCATGACTGAATCTATATTTTGGTTAGTGCCTGTATCATCGGTCGCGGCGTTACTGTTCGCGTGGCTGTTTTACAGACAAATGTTGAAAACCGACGAGGGGACTCCTCAAATGAAGAAGATAGCTCTGTACGTACGTCGCGGGGCTATGTCGTACCTGCGCCAACAGTATAAGATTGTGGGACTTATATTCCTCGCGCTGGTAATTGTTTTCTCGATAATGGCGTTCGGGTTCAATGTGCAGAACGAATGGGTGCCGATCGCTTTCCTTACCGGCGGGTTCTTTTCGGGTCTGTCGGGTTATCTCGGCATGAAAACCGCCACGTACGCTTCGGCAAGAACGGCTAATGCCGCCCGTACTTCGTTGAACGGAGGACTGCGCATAGCATTCCGAAGCGGTGCTGTGATGGGGCTTGTTGTAGTCGGACTCGGCCTGCTTGATATTTCGTTCTGGTATATTTTTCTTAACGCGGTGATTCCTGCCGATGCTGTTACGCCGGCTCACAAGCTTTGCGTGATAACTACAACGATGCTTACATTCGGCATGGGTGCTTCGACTCAGGCTCTGTTTGCACGCGTGGGCGGCGGTATATATACTAAGGCTGCCGATGTGGGTGCCGACCTTGTGGGTAAGGTCGAAGCGGGTATTCCGGAGGATGACCCGCGCAACCCGGCTACTATCGCCGATAATGTGGGGGATAATGTAGGAGACGTGGCCGGTATGGGTGCCGACCTTTATGAGTCGTACTGCGGTTCTATTCTTGCGACATCGGCTCTCGGCGCGGCGGCTTTTGTCGGCGCGGGCGAAACCGACATGCAGATAAAGGCTGTTATCGCTCCTATGCTTATTGCCGCCGTCGGCATAATCTTGTCCATAATCGGCATATATTCTGTCAAGACTAAAGAGAATGCCGGCATGAAAGAGTTGCTTAAATCGCTGGCGTTCGGGACGAACCTTAGTTCGGTTCTTATAACCGTAGCGTCGTTCGGCATATTGTATGCGCTTGGTCTGGAGAACTGGTTTAACATTGGGTGTACTGTTGTGGTGGGATTGTTGATTGGTATCATAATAGGCCGCAGTACGGAATATTATACGTCTCATTCTTACCGCCCGACTCAAAAATTGTCGGAGAGCGGAAAGACCGGCCCTGCCACGGTAATAATTTCGGGTATCGGACTCGGCATGATTTCAACTGCGATTCCGGTTATCGCCATAGTTGCGGGCATAATCCTTTCGTACCTGTTTGCTTCCGGGTTCGACATGAGCAATGTTACAATGGGATTGTACGGCATAGGGATTGCCGCAGTAGGGATGTTGTCCACCCTCGGCATTACTCTGGCTACCGATGCTTACGGCCCTATTGCCGACAATGCCGGCGGTAATGCCGAAATGAGCAACCTCGGCGAAGAGGTTCGCAAACGTACCGATGCACTCGATTCGCTCGGCAATACTACGGCGGCTACCGGTAAGGGGTTTGCCATAGGCTCGGCGGCTCTTACGGGTCTTGCCCTGCTGGCTTCGTATATGGAGGAGATAAGAATAGGCTTGACGCGTATCGGTGAGACGGTGCTTGATTTCAGCGACGGTTCGTCGATAAAGGTGGCGGAAGCTACGTTTACCGATTTTATGCGTTACTATGATATTACGCTGATGAATCCGAAAGTTTTGTCGGGTATGTTCATCGGCTCGATGATGGCATTTCTTTTCTGCGGCCTTACCATGAATGCGGTGGGTCGCGCTGCGGCACACATGGTTGAAGAGGTTCGCCGCCAATTTAGAGAGATTAAGGGGATTCTTGCTGGAGAGGCTGAACCGGATTATGAAAAATGTGTGGAGATTTCTACTCGCGGCGCTCAGCGCGAAATGGTATTTCCGTCGCTGCTGGCTATTATCGCACCTATTTTAACGGGTTTGATATTCGGCGTTGCGGGTGTCGTTGGGTTGCTGGTTGGCGGACTTAGCGCGGGTTTTGTCCTGGCTATCTTTATGGCTAATGCCGGCGGGGCATGGGATAATGCCAAAAAGTATGTCGAGGAGGGACACTTCGGCGGGAAACACAGCGACGTGCATCGTGCAACTGTTGTCGGCGATACGGTCGGCGACCCGTTTAAGGACACTTCCGGCCCGAGCCTCAATATTTTGATTAAACTTATGAGTATGGTCGCTATCGTTATGGCCGGTCTTACGGTTGCTTGGAGTTTGATTCCGTAACTGACAATGTTGTAACGTATTTGTTGCGTTACGCTGTTAGTTGGTTTTTATAGACAATATGGACGCTCCGGAATTTGAAAATAAAATTCCGGAGCGTCGCATTTTTTCATATCGGCGTATGCCTGCGGTTTGTTCTTAAATGTATGTATGTTCTGCCTGTTGTTGCCGTGCCGGAACTTTGTATATTGATAATTCCGTTTTATTCGTTTGATGAAAAAAGTCCGACGGCTCTTATGTTCCGTCGGACTTCTGCTTATTTCTGATTTTCTGTTTTTTACTGCTCTACTCCTGCGAGTTCGGGGTCGATAAGTATTCGTCCGCAATATTCGCATACGATAACTTTCTTGCGCAATTTTATATCGAGCTGTCTTTGTGGCGGGATTTTATTGAAACAGCCTCCGCACGCATCGCGCTGTATGTAAACTATGCCTAATCCGTTGCGGGCGTTTTTACGGATACGTTTGAACGAATTCAACAAACGGGGTTCTATCTCCTGCTCCAGTTCGCTTACTTTTGCCCGTAATGTCTCTTCTTCGCTGCGGGTTTCGGATACTATTTCTTCCAACTCCTTGCGTTTGTCCTGTAAATCGAGAGATCTGTCGGAGAGAAGTTTCTGCAATTCTTCCACTTCGGCCTTGCGGTCGGCTATGAGCTTTGTTACGTCTTTTATTTTTTTCTCTTTTGCTTCTATCTCCAACCCTTGGTATTCTATCTCTTTTGAAAGATGATCGAACTCTTTGTTATTGCGGACGTTGTTCTGCTGCTCGGTATATTTTGCTATCAATGCCTGCGCATTTTGTACATCGACTTTGCATGCGGCTATGGCTGACTGAAACTCTTTTATGTCGTTCTTGTAATTTTCCAGTCGTGTCTGCAAACCGACTATGCTGTCTTCAAGATCTTTTACTTCCAGCGGTAGTTCTCCGCGAAGGGTTTTTATTCTGTCTATCTCCGACAGTAATGTCTGCAATTTATACAGAGCTTTCAAACGCTCTTCAACAGTGTATTCTTTCTCTTTTGCTGCTGTCATTTTACAAATAATTTACTGGGTTCATCCCGACTTTCGTGTAATGAATCGCAAAGGTAGGGAATTTTTTCGTAATTATATCACAAAATATATCTTTTGTATATTGTTCGGTTTCGTAGTGTCCGGCATCGACAAGCAGTATATCGCCTTCGGCCCTGAAATAATCGTGATACCCTATTTCGGCCGTGATATATACATCGGCTTCGGCTCTTATGGCTTCTTCTATCAGGAATGAACCGGATCCTCCGCACATGGCGACGCGCCGTACTTTTTTTCCTGTCAGGGCTGAGTGTTTCAATATTCCGCAGTGAAATACGCTCTTTATTCTTTCGAGGAAATCGACTTCGTCCATCGGGCACATCAACTCTCCTATTGCTCCGGCTCCTGTGTTTTTTATCGGATTTTCCAACTTTATTATATCGTATGCCGGTTCTTCGTACGGATGTGCTTTCTGCATCTGCCTTACTACCTCGTATTTTTTGTACGATGGGAATACGGCTTCTATCCGTGTCTCGTTCTCGTGATGCAGTTCGCCTATCTCACCGCAATACGGATTGGCTCCCTGCCTTGCACGGAATGTTCCGTATCCGGCCATATTGTAACTGCATGAATCGTAATTTCCTATCATGCCTGCTCCTGCGGAGAATAGAGCCGAACGTACGGTATCGGCATGTGTTTCGGGGACGAAGACCGTTATCTTCATCATCATTCCCGATACCGGCGCGAGTGCGGTTATATTCTCCAACCCGAGTTTTTCGGCCATACGGCAACTTACGCCTTTCGTTGCATTATCCATGTTGGTATGCGCCGAATATATGGCTATGTCGTTGCTTGCGGCCTTTATTATGCAACGCTCGATATAATTGCTTCCGGTAAGGGTTTTTATTCCCTTGAAGAGCAACGGGTGGTGCGATATTATCAGATTGATGCCGTTCTCTATGGCTTCATCTACAATATCTTCGGTAACATCGACACAGAGCAGCGCACCGGTTGCTTCCCAGCGTTTATCGCCTACCTGCATCCCGCTGTTGTCGTAACTCTCCTGCAACGACAACGGAGCATATTCTTCTATGGCTGATGTTATGTCGGATATTTTCATTTGCTCTTTGCTGCTATTTTGTTGCGGGCTGTTGTAAATCGAGTTTTATCTGCAACTCTTTTAACTGCGAATCGTCGAGTATCGACGGTGCTCCGCTCATTGTATCGCGTCCGGAGTTGTTTTTCGGGAATGCCATGCAGTCTCTGATTGAATCGAGCCCTGCCAACAGCGATACGAAACGGTCGAGCCCAAACGCCAGCCCTCCGTGAGGGGGCGCACCGTATTTGAATGCGTTCATAAGGAACCCGAACTGATACTCTGCCTGTTCGTGTGTAAAGCCGAGTACTTTAAACATCTTGTCCTGCAATGCGCTGTCGTGTATCCTTATGGAACCGCCTCCCAATTCTATGCCGTTGAATACCATATCGTATGCATTGGCGCGTACTGCCCCGGGGTCGGTATCGAGCAACGGTATGTCTTCGGGCTTGGGGGATGTGAACGGATGGTGCATTGCGTAATATCGTTGTGTCTCTTCGTCCCATTCGAGCAACGGGAAGTCGATTACCCATAACGGGGCAAACGTGTTCTTGTCGCGAAGTCCGAGACGGTTTCCCATTTCGAGCCTCAACTCGCAAAGGGCTTTTTGTGTTGCTGTTTTCTTTCCGGCGAGGATAAGGATAAGGTCGCCGGGATTTGCTCCGAACTCTTTTGCCCAACGTGCGAGGTCGTCTTGCGAGTAGAACTTATCGACCGACGATTTATAGGTTCCGTTCTCCTCGCATTTTACATATACGAGGCCTTTTGCTCCTATTTGCGGACGTTTTACGAATTCGGTCAGTTCGTCTATCTG
>JADIMW010000035.1 GCA_017694415.1 Candidatus Caccoplasma merdipullorum | reverse complement strand
TAATAAAAATCAGGGAATACGGTTAAACACTTTTGGAAGAGTATCATTTAAAATAACAGACAACTTTGCAGCACCGTCGGTACAAAGGTGGTCGCCGTCATAAAAATCGGCCGCCGCAAACCGCGGGTCGGAAGAAAGGTCCAATATGGCCGTGTTATCGGGGTATGCAGCATGCAGGGAATCCAATACCTCGTGCGTACGCCGCACCTGGACAGGCGGCAATGCCTCACGGTACGTAATATATGTCGGGGTAATCAAAAAAAACACTTTCTTTCCATGCTCCGCACAATCATCAATAATATCGCCTATTAAAGCAATATTATTCCTACAAAGCTCCGCAGTAGCTGCCGACATGAGCGAATGCCTTACCGCGGCGGAGACTCCGGTTTCATATAAATCTTCTCCGGAACCGCATTTGTACACCGTTCCAAACCCGGTATCGGAACACCCTACAAAATCTTTCCCCAACAGATAATACCCCAGAACGGTCCTGTCTCCGAGCTGGAATTCGTATCCGTCGGGAGAAAACCAGTCGCGCCACGAGCCGAACCCCATATAAATGGAATATTTGCGCGAACGCCAATGCTCCTTGCCTAAGGATATTCTGCCCCAAAGAGTAGAATACGATATTGTCAGGACGACATACCGGGGTGCAGGTTTCCCTCTGAACCATGTATTATATATCAGGGCGTCATAATCGAGCGTCTGCGAAACATTCGCGGCATTGAACGTCCTCAACGAAAGATACTCGGGATTGATGCCATAGTAAGAGTGCGAACTCCCCAATACCAGCACCTCAACGCTGTCGGCCATTGTGTCGAGATACTCCTTTTTCAGGGAATAGCTGTTCGGGATATTACGGTATGCGGCCTCGTAAGCCGACAGGAACAACACGGCCGGCAGCACGGCAAACAACAAAGTCTTGCATATGAACTTCCAAAGCGGTTTATTGTCGGATTCAGCGGACATGGCATGCGCGATGTTAGAAATTAAAATATATAAAGTTCTCCGATGTGCGGCCGAACAGGAATATCAACAGCAATACGGACAGGTAAATTCCCCTCCGCACCCATGCCGGCCTTATCGCCCCAACATTGAAGGCGAACTCGTGCTTACGCCCGAGCCACTCTACGACAAACATGAATATTGTCAGGAGCAGGACTTTTATATCTATGAAATCGGGGATACTGAAAACAGAGGCATCGAAAATGCCGCACAGATACCCCACTCCTTGGGAAAGGGTTTCGCTGCGGGAAATTATACGCCCGAACACTACGGCCAGAAAAGTCATTATCACCCCCGCGACCTCCCTCAGTGAAGGAAAGGTGGAATTTTCGCATATAACCCCCTTGTAGCGTTTGTTCCCGCCCGTTAAGATCAAAAAGGAGCACAACAGCCCATGATAAATGCTCCATACTATGAATGTCCATGAAGCGCCGTGCCATAATCCGCAAATGATAAAGACTATCATGGTATTGCGAATCGTAACCGGACGCGACACCCTGCTTCCGCCGAGCGGTATATATATGTAGTCGCGGAACCACATGTTGAACGAAATATGCCACCTGCGCCAGAACTCCGCCACGTTACGCGAGAAATACGGGGTGGAGAAGTTGGGCAGAAGCCGTATGCCGAACAGCCGGGCAAGGCCTGTCGCCATATCGGAATATCCCGAAAAATCGCAATAGATTTGTATCGTAAAATAGAATGCCCCCAGCAACAATGTGGAAGCCGAATACTCCTGATAATTATCGAAAACCCCGGCTACAATCGCCGATATGTTGTCGGCTATCGCCACCTTCTTGAACAACCCCCACAATATTTGCCTCATACCCTCCACGGCCGAAGCGTAATCGAAAACCCTCACGCCCCGGAACTGCGGCATAAGCTGCGTGGCCCGCGCGATAGGCCCTGCCAAAAGCTGCGGAAAAAACGCCACGTACGAAAAGACCGTAAGCGGATTCCGTTCGGCCTTAAGCTTCCCCATATAAACATCCAGCGAATAGCTCAATGCCGTAAACGTATAAAAACTTATCCCTATGGGAAGCATCAGGTTGCGGGTAACCCACGTATACTCAAACCCCAACAGCTGGAATAAGCGTGCAAAATTCTCCCCGAAAAAATCGAGATATTTGAATACGCACAAAATGCCTATATTCAAGACTATGTTGGCAAGGCTGACCCACCACCGCCCGGTACGCTTCCCCCCTGAAGCATCGACATAAAGGGCCGTAAGCCACGCCGAAAGGGAAGTAAGCATTATCAACCCGAGAAAACGGGCATCGAGCCATGCGTAAAACACATAGCTCGACACTACTATTATCAGATTCTGCAACGACAGACGCCCTTTGGACAAAAACCAGTACAGGCAGAATACTGCCGGCAGGAATATTATGAACTCAAAAGAATTGAACAACATAGTCCGGGGTCCTTCATCCTGGCACGACTGCTCAGCCTGCAACCTTCCCGTGCCGGCTTTCGCGTACCGCATCCACTACGTTCATGACATAGTCGCCGAGGCGTTCGCACTCCGAGATTATATCCATAAAGTGGATTCCTGCCTGATATTCGTATTTCTTGCTGTTTATATTCTCCATATTGGCCGCACGCATCATATTGCGGTAATTGTTTATTTCCATCTCCTTGTTGTATGCGGCATTTACGTCGGCATCGGTTATGTCGGACTTGGAAAGGATGGCATTCATGTTGGCCAGGGCCTCGCCCACAAGGCGGAACATGGCATCCAGATGCTCCGACATGTAATCGTTGAACTTTATATCCTCGCTGTTCTTGCGGGATACGGTACGTGCAATGCTGTAACAGCTGTCCCCGATACTCTCTATCTCGGTCGTCATCGTAATCATGGAACTTACCGTCAGTTTCGCCTCATAACTCAGACGGCCGTCCGCAACTCGGTTCAGGTATTCGGCAATCTCAATCTCCATGTTGTCGCTTATCTGCTCGTACTTCTGAATCCGGCTGTAGAGCTTGTTGAACGATTCGCTGTCGGGCTTTTCCGCAAGCAATGTTCTGGACATTTCAAACATGCGGGCTGTACGCTCGCCGTAAACGGCAATCTCCCTTTTGGCCTGCAACAACGACAGTTCCGATGTGGAGAGCATGCCGGAGGAGATATACTTCAACTGGAACTCCTCATCGTCGGAATGTTTCTGCCTGATAAGGAACGAGACAATCTTGGCGTACATATTAACGAACCATATCATAATCACCACATTGACGAAGTTGAAAATTGTATGGAACAGCGCCAGCCCGTACGACACGGTAGTCTGCAACCGCATATACTCATCCCTCAACGCAAGTTCCGAAGAAGTCAGCGAAGCCGTATCAGCCGAAGATATACGAGCCATCGTATCAGGACTCTGGGCATTTATAAACGCCTGCAGCGAATCGGGAGCATATCCCGTAAGGCTCTCCGAAAGGCCGCTGATAAAACGGATAAACGGGAAAAAGACAATCAACATCCATATAACGCCGAACATGTTGAAAACGAAATGCGCAAGAGCGGCACGTCGGGCCGACACGTTACCCGACAATGCGGCAAGATTGGCCGTAATGGTAGTACCGAGGTTCTCGCCCAGCACCATAGCCGCAGCCACATCGAAGGAAATCCACCCTTTGCTGCACATTATAAGAGTAATAGCCACCGTTGCGCTCGACGACTGCACGATAATCGTAAGCAAGGCGCCGACCAGAAAAAAGAGGAGAACGGAACCGTACCCCATATCGGAATACTCTTTCAGGAACGAAAGGACTTCGGGACTGCTCTGAATATCGGGCACCGAATCCTTCAAGAAGGTAAGCCCCATGAACAAAAGGGAGAACCCTATTATAAACTCGCCTATCGAGCGGCGTTTGCTCTTGCCGGAGAAAATCAGCGGCATGGCGATACCTATAAGAGGAAGGGCGAAAATGCTTATATCCACGGCAAATCCGAGGAACGAGATAATCCACACGGTCATTGTCGTTCCGATGTTCGCCCCCATAATTACGGAAATGGCCTGCGTAAGAGAGAGCAGACCGGCATTAACAAAGCTGACGACCATAACCGTCGTGGCAGAAGACGACTGTATAAGAGCCGTTATCAACAAACCGGTGCAGACACCGGCAAAACGGTTGGTGGTCATGGCAGACAAAATAGTCCGCATCTTGTTACCGGCTACCTTCTGTAACCCCTCGCTCATAATCTTCATCCCGTACAAAAAAAGTCCGAGAGAACCTACGAGTTTCAAAAAATCGAAAAATGAATAATCCATCTATCCTCTTTATTTGCTGTATTTATAAAAAATCGCTATTTTAGCCTCACGGAACAGGCGGAGGCAAAACGTTACAAAATTAAATAAAAATGTAACAACAGCAAACGTCGGGAAATAAAACGCCACACATTAACAAACAACACCGATAATCCCGGCAAAAAAACCGCAGCATAACATCTGTCCCCATAAAAGACCAAAGCCGATGAACGACAAAGTGGAAATATATTGCCGCAACAACGGCAGAAAGATTTCAGTAGCCAGAGGCAGCACACTGTCGGAGATATATGCAATATCAGGAACAGAACTGCGGGAAAAAGTTCTCTGCGCAACAGTAAACAACCGTACCGAGAGGCTGGATTACAGAGTTTACCGGCCCAAAGACATAGAGTTTCTCGACATAACCAACCCCCACGGTCTCCGCACATATATACGCAGCCTCTGCTTCGTACTGAGCAAGGCCGTCCACGACATAATGCCCGAAGCGGAGCTGAAAATCGAGCACTCCATTTCCAAAGGCTACTTCTGCCAAATATCCCCCCCGTGCGGCGAGAACATGGTACAAAGGATAAAAGCGCGGATGCAAGAGATAATAGCCGCCGACATACCGATAGAAAAACACGAAGTACATACGTCGAAAGCAATAGAAATATTCACGCAGCAAAAAGCCGACGAAAAAGTAAAGCTGTTACAGTGCTGCAACAATCTCTATACCACGTACTATTCGATGGACGGGTTGAACGACATGTACCCGTACGAACTGGTACTCTCCACAGGAAGCCTGGAGATATTCGATTTCGTAAAATACAGCTACGGCTACCTGCTGATACCCCCGTCAGACAGCGACCCCAAACGCCCCTACACGGTAGAGCGACAAGACAAACTGCTCGGGGCCTTCGAAGAACAGACACGTTTCAACGAAATAGCCGGACTGAAGTACATCGGCGAAATGAACGCAGCGATAAAAGAAGGGTATGCCCCCACGATGATAAAAGTAATGGAAGCATTGCACGAAAAGCAGATAGCACGGATAGCCGACGACATAACCAATCGCTTCAGGCTAAACGGCAATGCACGAGTAGTGCTCATAGCCGGCCCGTCATCATCGGGCAAAACCACATTTGCCAAGCGGCTCTCCATACAAATGCTGACCAACCTGCTCATACCGGTATCAATATCGCTCGACGACTATTTCGTAAACCGGGACCAAACCCCATTGGACGAAAACGGCGAACACGATTACGAATCAATTCACGCGCTCGACCTCGAGCTCTTCAACAACGACCTCAATGCGCTGCTGCAGGGGAAAGAAGTATCAATACCGACCTACAATTTCGAAAGCGGCACACGGACGTACAAAGGGAACAAAATAAAACTCGACCCGTCGAGCATACTGATACTCGAAGGGATACACGCCCTCAACCCCGAACTTACCGCACACATAGAAGAACGGTACAAATACAAGATATACGTCTCCGCCCTCACATCCATATCGATAGACACCCACAACTGGATACCGACAACCGACAACCGTCTGTTAAGGAGAATAATCCGCGACTCCCGTTATCGCGGCAGCAGTGCGCGCGAAACCATATCGCGCTGGCGAAGCGTACGCAACGGAGAAGAAAAATGGATTTTCCCCTATCAGGAGAGCGCCGATGCGATGTTCAACACATCGCTGATATTCGAACTCGCCGTCATAAGCCGGCACGCCACCCCGCTGCTCGCATCCGTACCGCGCGATGCCGAAGAGTACAACGAAGCCTCGCGGCTCATGAACTTCCTCAGGCTCTTCACGCAAATACCCGAACGCGACATACCCCCCACATCATTGGCGAGAGAATTCTTGGGAGGCAGCAGTTTCAAATACTGAAACCGCAAAAAGGATATTGTACGATTACCCCAAATAACGTAACTTCGCAAAGAGTTCGAAAAACAACATGAAACTTAAACAAGAACTGCAACAGCGCACGCTGCAACGCCTGTCGCCGCAGCAAATACAAGTAATACGGCTGCTGGAACTCAACACCGTGGAACTGGAAGAGCGCATAAAACAGGAAGTCATCGACAATCCGGCACTCGATGAAACGGACGAAGAGACTTCCGGTAGGGAAACTGCTGCGGCAGACGACACGGCAGACGGCGAAGAGAGAGAAAAAGAGAACGGCGAAGACGACATCTCCCTCGGCGATTATCTGAGCGAAGACGACATCCCCGACTACAAGATAGAACAATACGAACGCAAACAAGAAGAGTCGCAGCCGCGCGAAATACCTTTCGCAGGAGGAAGTTCGATACACGAATACCTGCTCCAGCAGTTAGGAATGCAGGATCTCGACGAACAAGACGAAAAAATAGCAGAATACATAATAGGGAATATCGACGACGACGGATACCTCCGCCGCCCGCTTGCATCCATATCCGACGATTTGATATTTCAAGTAGGGATAGACGCCGACAACGAAAAGCTGCAAAAGCTCTTTACGCTGATACGCACGTTCGACCCCGCCGGAGTAGGAGCCACCGACCTGCAAGACTGCCTCGCACTGCAAATATCCAGAGAAAAAGAGAGCGAAGCGACCCGCAACGCAACAAAAATAATAACCGGATATTTCGAGCCGTTCATAAAAAAGCACTACGACAAGATACAAAAACAACTCGGCATAAGCGACGAAGCCCTTAAGGAAGCCATAAAAACCATAACGCAGCTAAACCCCAAACCCGGGAACATCTGGAACACGTCGTACGGCGACAACGGCAACCGCGTCATTCCCGACTTCATAGTCGAGAGCAACGACGGCGAACAAAGTTTCACGCTAAACAACAGCAACATACCCGAACTGAAAGTAAGTCCGGAATACGTCAGGATGTACGAGGACTATCAGGGAAACAAGGAAAACCGCACCAAAGAACGCCGCGACGCGCTCCTGTTCGTAAAACAGAAACTCGACTCGGCACAATGGTTCATCAACGCGATAAAACAACGGCAGGAAACGCTGATAAACACATTCCGGGCAATCCTGTCGATACAAAAAGAATATTTCGCCACAGGCGAAGAACACGACCTGCGCCCCATGATACTTAAAGACGTGGCAGCCCTCACAGGCTACGACATCTCCACCATATCCCGCACTATAAACGGAAAATACGTACAAACCCCGTTCGGCATCTTTCCGCTGAAATACCTCTTCTCCGAATCGATGCAAAACAGTTCGGGCGAAGAAATATCATCCCGCGAAATAAAAAAGATACTAACGGAACTGGTCGCCGAAGAAGACAAGCAACGTCCCCTTTCCGACGACGAGCTCTGCAACAGACTTCAACAAAAAGGATACAAAATAGCACGCCGCACCGTAGCCAAATACAGGGAACAAGCCGGCATACCAGTAGCACGATTAAGAAAAGAACTATGAAAATAATAGCAGAAATAATATCACTGATTCTCTCCCCGGTACTAATACCGCTGTACGCATTCCTCACACTTGTTTACAGCACGTTTCTCGCGACATTGCCGCCCGAATTCATATCGATACTTATCGGAGTCATAGCGTTGTTCACCGCAGGAATCCCCGGAACGGCAATGTTGTGGCTGCACTACACCGGGAGGATGTCCGACATGGACAACCCGCGCAGCGACGAACGTACAATCCCGTACATAATCTCCGTAATAGGATACGCCGCATGCATATACATACTCCACCGAATGGCATTCCCGCTGTGGATGACCAGCCTGCTGATAGGCGGCGCAATAATGATAATCTGCATGACGATAATAAACCGTTGGTGGAGAATAAGCGCACACATGGCCGGCATAGGCGCATACATAGGACTTATATTCATGCTCGGCAGATTAGGATTCGTCATTCGCATAGAATGGCTCGTAGCCATAATAATAAGTGCGGGACTTCTCGGAAGCTGCCGCATCTACCTCAAGCGGCACACCCTCGGACAAGTGCTTGCCGGAGCGGTATTCGGCTTCATCTGGACCTGCCTGGCACTATACATAGGAGTAATACTGATATAAACGATAAACGCAACACAATGGAACCAACAGTAAGTATAATAATGGGAAGCACCTCCGACCTTCCCATAATGGAAAAAGCGGCAAAACTGCTTAACGAGTTCGAAATCCCCTTCGAGATGAACGCACTCTCGGCACACCGCACACCCGAAGAAGTAGAAAAATTCGCAAAATCGGCAGAGTCGCGCGGCATAAAAGCAATAATAGCAGCAGCCGGCATGGCGGCACACCTCCCCGGCGTAATAGCCGCCTCCACGACAGTACCGGTAATAGGCGTACCTGTCAACTCCACCCTCGACGGAATGGACGCACTTCTCGCCATAGTACAGATGCCTCCGGGAATCCCCGTAGCCACCGTAGGGATAAACGCCGCACTCAACGCCGCCATACTCGCCATACAGATAATAGCGCAAAGCGATCCCAAAACAGCCGCAAAACTGAAAGAATACAAAAGTTCGCTCGCACAAAAAATAGTAAAGGCAAACCGCGAACTTGCAGAAATAAAATACCCGTTCAAGACCAATTAAAAAGAGAGAATCCGAACGCAGATGGACCTGTTCAACTACAATAGGCGTAAAAGCAGTACGGTAAAAATAGGCAATGTGCCGTTGGGAGGAGAAAATCCGATAAGGATACAGACCATGACCGACACCTCCACGCGCGACATAGCCGCCAGCATGGAGCAGATACGCCGCATAACGGCATCGGGAGCCGACTATATCCGACTCACCACGCAAGGGACAATAGAAGTAGAAGCCCTGCGCAACATACGCGCAGGGCTGCACGCCGAAGGGAACTACACCCCTCTCGTAGCAGACATACACTTCAATCCCAACGTAGCCGATGCGGCAGCAGCCGTAACCGACAAAATAAGAATCAATCCGGGCAACTTTACCGACAACGCACGTACGTTCAAACATATCGATTACGACGACGCAAGCTATGCCGAAGAGATAAAGAAACTCGAAACGCGCTTCAAGCAACTGCTGCAAATCTGCAAAAAACACGGAACAGCACTGCGCATAGGAGTAAACCACGGCTCCCTATCCGACAGGATAATGAGCCGTTACGGCGACACCCCCGAAGGGATAGTGGAATCGTGCATGGAATTCCTGCGCGTCTGCCGCAAAGAGGAATTCAACAACGTAACAATCTCCATAAAAGCCTCCAACACCGTAATAATGGTAAAATCGGTACGGTTGCTGATAAAAGCGATGGAACGCGAACAAATGGACTATCCGCTGCACCTCGGCGTAACCGAAGCCGGAGAAGGGGAAGACGGACGCATAAAATCGGCAGTAGGAATAGGCGCGCTGCTTGCCGACGGCATAGGAGACACCATAAGAGTCTCCCTCAGCGAGCCCCCCGAAGACGAAGTCCCGGTAGCGCGCAAGTTAGCCGAATACATAAACAACAGGGCAGGACACCCGCACATCAACGGCAAAGAGCTGCCGGGATACGACCACTGCGCCATGGAACGCCGCAAGAGCATCGCAGTAAAAGAGATAGGAGGAGATAATCCGCCCGTCGTAATATACAGTGCGGAGAATGCAACCGTGATGCCTGACATGACAGGTGCAACATGCCCCGACTATATCTATCTGGGCAAACAACGTCCCACGGCAAAACTCGGAGAAGTGAAGAGCATAACCGACAGCGACGAATACCGGGGAGACAAAAACAACTATCCGCTCTACACCATAAAGCAAATAGAAAAAATAGGAAAGAGCGACGCCGAAATCCGTTTTCTGGAAATAACGCTCGGCGACACCGACGAAACCACACTGAAAAAAATAGCAGCACTCAGCGACACGGTGCTGATACTGCGCTCCACACACATTAACCCCGTGGGAGAAATGCGCAGCATGGTACACGCGCTGGCAACTGCCGGCATCAAGCACCCCGTAGTTTTTGCAAGACGCTACAACGAAACCGACAAGGAAGAGTTCGAGATAAAAAGCGGTGCAGACATGGGCACGCTGCTGCTCGACGGATTCGGCGACGGCATTGAAATAAGCAACGGCACGCACGCAATATCGGCCGACGACATAACGGCTACGGCATACACCATACTGCAGGCCGCACGACGCAGGATAAGCAAGACCGAATACATCTCCTGCCCCGGGTGCGGGCGGACGCAGTTCGAACTGCAAAAACGGGTAGCCGAAATAAAAGCCGCCACAAAACACCTCGTGGGGATAAAGATAGGGATAATGGGATGCATAGTAAACGGACCCGGTGAAATGGCCGATGCCGATTACGGTTATGTAGGAGCAGCCCGCGGACGCATCAGCCTTTACAAAGGGAAAGAGTGCATCGAAAAAAACATACCCGAAGAAGACGCGGTAAAACGCCTCCTCGAGTTCATTGAACAAGACCGCAAAAAAGGATGAAACCACAATCGGCGAAACACCTCCTCGCAGCGCTCCTGTTAATAGCGACAGCAAACACTGCAGTAACGGCAAGTACGGAAAGCGACTTCCTGCCGGCAGATACCGCCATTGCCGTACAGATGCTGAAAAACCAGAAAGCCGATGACTGCGATATGGGAAAGCGGATACGGGAAACGGCAGAAGCGTTTCTCAACTCCCCGTATAAAGGAGGGACGCTCGAAGGCGAACCCGAAAGACTGCGCATAAACTTGCGGGAATTCGACTGCACCACATTCGTCGAGACCATTCTTGCACTGAGCGAAACTGCGGCAAGAGGCGACACCACGTTCGTCCGATTCGCGGAAAACCTCGCCGCAATACGCTATCAGAACGGTGAAAGCGACAAATACGCCAAACGGCTGCATTATTTCTCGCTGTGGATAAAACAAAACGCCGCACAAGGACGGATAACGGAAATAATTCCACAAAACGGCATTGCACGGTGCGAAACTAAGGAGATAAACTTCATGAGCAGCCATGCCGATTTATACCCCGCATTAAAAGAGAAAAGCCGTATAGCAGAGATACAAAAAGCAGAAAAAGAGCTCAGCACCGATACGGTATGCTACATCCCTAAGGAAAAAGTGCCGCAACTGACATCGGAGGAGATTCGCGACGGCGACATAATAGCAATAGTAACCGACAAAAAAGGCCTCGACATAACCCATGTAGGCATAGCCGCAATACAGGACGGAGAGCCGCACCTGCTGCACGCATCGTCGGCTGCGAAGAGAGTAATCCTCGACCCGCGCACGCTGTACGAATACCTTATGCACTACCCGTCGCACCGCGGCATACGCATACTGAGGGCGACCGAATAACAAACGTACACAAACCAACAAACACCTGCACGATATGGAAAAAATATCCAACCAAAAATTAGAGATAGGAGTAAAAGAACACGGGGCAGAGCTTTGCAGCATAATACGCAAAAGCGACGGCCGCGAATACATGTGGCAAGCCTCGCCGGAGTACTGGAAACGCCACTCCCCCGTTCTCTTCCCGATAGTGGGGAGCCTCTGGAACAAAGAGATGAGACAGGACGGCAAGACATACACGATGGGGCAACACGGATTCGCGCGCGACATGGATTTCGAGCTGATAGAAAAAAGCGCGGACACACTGCGCTATCGCCTTACAAGCAGCGAAGAGACAAAAAGACTCTACCCGTACGACTTCATTCTGGAAATAGGATACAAACTCGCAGACAACAAGGTAACCGTAGAGTGGAAGGTAAAAAACCCGTCCGAACAAGAGATACATTTCCAGATAGGAGCACACCCCGCCTTCAACTATATGAACTACAACCCGGAGGCAGAAACTATTGGGTATTTCAAGTTCGACAAAGAAGATGACACATACACATTGTCGCTGGTCGGCGAAAAAGGGTGTCTGAAAGAAGAACGCGCACAACTCGCCACAGACAAGGGAATCCTTCCGATAAACCGCCATTCGTTCGACAACGACGCGATAATACTCGAGAACGACCAGGTACACTCCGTAACGCTGCTGGATGCCGACAAAAAGGCCTACCTCACACTACGGTACGAAGCCCCCGTAATAGGACTCTGGTCTCCCGCACGCGACGGATACGCCCCGTTCGTATGTATCGAGCCGTGGTACGGACGCTGCGACCGTGAGAACTACACCGGAGAATACTCGCAAAAAGACTGGATGCAACACCTCGCCCCCGGCAAAGAGTTCGATGTAAAATACAGCATTGAGATACTCTGAATACACAGGAAATCCGAACAGGCAGGGAAACGTCCCGCAAGCAGCAAATACAGAAGCTAAAACGGAGAAGTCGGGAAAGCCGCAAGCTGTAACCGACAAACAGATAAAGCCATATCGTTACTCGAAAAGAGAGCCCGATATGGCTTTACCGTTGCATACAAGAGCGGTATGGATACGGAATAAATATCCGCCATACCATGAAGAGGGTTTTGACGTACCCTGCCTGCTATAATCTTCCGTACTACAAAATAAGACAGCAGACAAGCCTCAACCCAGTTTCCCGTACGACGGGAAGAGAGCGGATTTGCCGAGCATCTCCTCGATTCGCAACAGGCGGTTATACTTGGCAAGACGTTCCGAACGGCTCAACGACCCCGTTTTAATCTGCCCCGTATTCATGGCAACCGCAAGATCGGCAATAAAACTATCCTCCGTCTCGCCCGAACGGTGCGAAATAACAGCAGCATAACCGTTACGCACCGCAAGCTCCACGGCACGCATTGCCTCGGTAAGCGTCCCTATCTGATTTACCTTTACCAATATGGCATTGGCACATTTCATCTCTATACCGCTCGACAGCAATTCCGTATTAGTCACGAAGAGGTCGTCGCCAACCAACTGACACCTCTCCCCTATCAGCGAAGTAAGATAACGCCAACCGTTCCAGTCCCCCTCCGACATGCCGTCTTCGATAGAATCAATAGGGTAATTGTCCACAAGACGCTTCAGATAATCCGCCTGTTCCTCCGACGAATACCGGGGAGCATCCTTCCCTTCAAAAACAGAATAATCATAAACCCCGTCGCGGTAATACTCCGTAGAAGCACAGTCGAGAGCCAGCATCACATCCCCGCCCGCCGAATAGCCGGCAGACGAAACAGCCTCCATAATCAATTCCAAAGCCTGTTCCACTCCCGAAAGTTCCGGAGCGAAACCACCTTCATCGCCCACGGCCGTAGAAAGCCCCTTATCGGACAGGAGTTTTTTAAGCCGGCTGAAAATTTCCGCCCCCATACGCAAAGCCTCCGAAAACGATGCAGCCCCGACAGGACGAATCATAAACTCCTGAAACGCCACGGGAGAATCGGAATGAGCCCCACCGTTAATGATATTCATCATCGGGACAGGCAGAATATGCGCATCACACCCGCCGATATAACGAAACAGCGGCATACCGTAAGCCGCTGCCGCCGCACGCGCCACAGCCAGCGAAACGCCGAGCGTGGCATTAGCCCCCAATCCGCTCTTGTTCGCGGTAGCATCCAAATCGCACAAAATACGGTCGATACCCGTCTGGTCGGAAACACAACGGCCTCTTAGCGCAGGAGCTATTTTGCCGCAAACATTCGACACAGCCTTTAAAACACCTTTGCCGCAATAACGCGACTTGTCCCCGTCCCGCAATTCCAACGCTTCACCGCTACCGGTAGAAGCCCCCGACGGAACAGAAGCCGAAGCACAAATACCGTTGTCCAAAATAACATCAACCTCAACCGTAGGGTTTCCTCTCGAATCGAGAATCTCCCGACCTTTAACCTCTGCAATTTTCATAAACAAAACTATTAATAGAACAAGAATAAAACCGACAAGACTGAAGTTTAGTTCATCAGTCGAAATATCATACAGACAAAAAAACGGGAAGGAAGCACAGGCCTGATGCACTCCCGCCCCGATTAAGAAGATTAACGGCCGATAATCCGAGTCCAAACAATATCCCGGCCTCCACGGACAAATTTAGGGCAACATATATGCGAAAAACCTGCACATAGCAGACTCTTTTACTATAGATATTTAAGTAAGATTAAGCGACAATACAAATAAACTTTTATATCCTAAATACCTTATTCATATATGGAATCTTCATTATAACCCACGAAAGAGAAATAGAAACCACACAAACAAAAATCCAGAACAACACAGGAGTAAAAATTCCCGCAAACGAAAACAGGCTTTTAAAAATTGCACCTGTTTTTGTTATAACAAAACCGTGAATAGTATAACAAGGGAGGAAAAGATCAGATACTACCCTTATAAATTTATTGTCAATTCTAATATTAATAAGGTAAATAAAAGACACAGCACTAAAAATAATTGTAGGAAGTGATGGATAAAAAAATTCACAATATAAGGAACATAATTTTGGGGCAGTATAAATCTGGAATATATAATTTATCAATAAAAACATTACAACTACAACCCAATTTACTTTTAATGTATAACGCTTGATTATACCTCCCAAACAAAAATAAAGCAACCAATTCCATAATCTAAAAGTTTGGATTGTATTTTGTTCAACATGAATTCCGCTTGTAAAGTTCAATATAAAGACTACATTCGCTATTACGAATAAGAATAGCGTAACCGCAAAAAATATTTTTTCCTTTTCTCTATACAAATAATCAATTAACGGTAATAAAGCATATATAATTATCATCGCTCCAAAGTACCAATATGCAGAAAATGGACCTTTTTGAAGTAATGTGCCTAATGTTGATTCAAAAAGAGGATTATCACGGTATATACCAATAAGCAAATGATACGATATTGTAACTATTATTACAAAGCGCAAAATCCCGAATATCTTTTTAGCCGAATATTTATAGTTTATTCCCGTCTTTCCCAATAAGATATAGCCGCTCGACATAAAGAACAAAGGGATTGAAAAGACCGCTGTTATATATAAAAAATGCGATATTGGAGAAGAGATATTTTGCGAATGAAGGCAAATAACTCCTATCATCGCGATAAACTTGATTAAATCAAGCGACAAATTCCTTTTTTCCATTTTATTTATTTATATCTATTTACAGGAAATGCTATGACAAAAATAATAAAGTCACAATAGTGGTTCAGTAACTTTTTTGTATCATAAAAACTTATAGTATTAGTCTTTCCCTTTTAAAATACAGACTATTCTTAATCCGAATGCAAAGATATTAAAATCTGACAGTAAAATAGATAACTATAACAAAGCAATTAACATATATTTGTCAACAAAGAAAAAGGGAACACGCCGGATGTTGCTCTAAGCTATACAATGAATAAGGCATATAAAAAGACGGGCGGCATTGCCGCCCGTCTTTTATCTGATATATTAAATATCCTTATTACTTGGCCTCTTCTGCCTTGTCGGAAACTTCTGCTGCGGGAGCTTCTGCTTCTGCGCTCTTCTCCTCTACAACCTGAGCTTCTTCTACACTCTCTTCTTTTACTTCTGCAACGGGAGCCTCTGCTGCAACTTTCTCGCCGGCATCTTTCTTCTTCGAGCGACGCGTACGGGTCGATTTCTTTGCAGCTTTGTCCTTAAGCATGTTTTCGTTGTAATCGACAAGTTCTATAAAGCAGGTTTTTGCGCCGTCGCCCATACGGGTACCGGTTTTGATGATACGGGTATAACCGCCGTTACGCTCTGCTATCTTCTGTGCTATCTCCTTGAACAACTCGGTAACAGCTTTCTTATCCTGCAAATAGCTGAATACAACGCGACGCGAAGCGGTAGTATCTTCCTTGGCCCTGTTGATTATAGGTTCAGCATAAACCCTGAGGGCTTTTGCTTTTGCCAGCGTGGTGAATATGCGTTTGTGCATGATAAGAGAGCACGTCATATTGGCCAGCATTGCGCCTCTGTGCGAGCTTGTTCTTCCCAAATGGTTAAATTTCTTATTATGTCTCATCGTCGTTAATCTTTATCTAATTTATATTTTGAGATGTCCATTCCGAAAGATAAATTCAATCCGGCCAACAGGTCATCCAACTCGTTAAGCGATTTTTTTCCGAAATTGCGGAACTTCAAAAGGTCGTTCTTGTTGAAAACCACCAACTCGGCAAGCGTCTCGACATCAGCCGATTTCAAGCAGTTCAGCGCACGTACCGACAAATCCATATCGGTCAGCTTGCTTTTGAGAAGCTGGCGCATGTGCAGAACTTCCTCATCGAATTCGTCGCCGCTGTCGTTGTCGGTCATTTCGAGCGTTATCTTGTCGTCGGAGAACAGCATGAAATGGCGTATCAGTATGTTGGCAGCCTCTTTCAGGGCATCCTTGGGATGAATCGAACCATCGGTTGAAATCTCCAATACCAATTTCTCATAGTCGGTTTTCTGCTCTACACGATACGGCTCCACAAAATACTTCACGTTTCTGATAGGAGTATATATCGAGTCGATGGGAATAACGTCTATCGCATCATTTGGCGTGGCGTTCTCATCGGCAGGAACATAACCGCGTCCCTTGTTTATGGTCAAATCGATATTGAACTTCGCGCTCTCGTCCATATGGCATATAACCATATCGGGATTGAGAACCTCGAATCCGGTAAGCGCCTTGCCTATATCGCCGGCCTTAAACTCGGTACCTGAGCAGGATATGGTAACTTTTTCGTTCTCAACATCCTCTACGGCCTGTTTAAACCTGACTTTTTTGAGATTAAGAATGATATTGGTAACATCTTCGATTACGCCGGGGATGGTTGCAAATTCATGATCGACACCGTCTATACGTATTGAAGTGATTGCAAACCCCTCGAGCGAAGAGAGCAGAATACGGCGTAGCGCATTACCCACGGTAACACCATAACCCGGCTCCAAAGGACGGAATTCGAACTTGCCGAAGAACGGAGTAGCCTCCAGCATCAAGACTTTCTCGGGTTTTTGAAATGCTAATATCGCCATAATTCCTATTACTGTTTAGAGTACAACTCAACTATTAACTGCTCTTTGATATTCTCGGGGATGTCCTCTCTTTCTGGAAGGTGCAGCAGTTTGCCGCTCTTCGAAGTCTCATCCCACTCTATCCACGGATATTTGCTGTGGTTGAACCCTGCAAGAGCATCTGTTATGTTCTCGAGCGACTTCGATTTTTCACGCACACCTACAATCTGACCCGGTTTAACCGAGAAAGAGGGGATGTTTACGACTTTACCGTCCACTACGATATGACGGTGCGAAACGAGCTGACGTGCAGCCGAACGCGACGGTGCTATACCCAGGCGGTAAACAACATTGTCGAGGCGTGCTTCCAAAAGTTGCAACAGTACCACACCGGTAATACCTTTGGTACGTGAAGCTTTGTCGAAGAGGTTGCGGAACTGACGCTCCAAAACTCCGTAAGTATATTTTGCTTTTTGCTTCTCAGCAAGCTGCGTTCCGTACTCCGAAGTCTTTCTTCTTTTGTTTTGCCCGTGTTGTCCGGGAGGATAATTCTTTTTCGACAACACTTTATCTGCGCCAAAAATAGCCTCGCCGAATTTACGTGCGATTTTTGATTTAGGTCCGGTATATCTTGCCATTTCTAAATAGTTTTATTAAAGTTCGTGTTTTTAACCGCCGATTCGATGCAGCCGCGATTGCGAGAGGATTATAGTAGGCAATCTATTTCATCTACTACCGGCAGGTCGGGTTAATAAATTATACCCTCCTTCTTTTCGGGGGGCGGCAACCGTTGTGTGGCAACGGCGTAACGTCGATTATCTCTGTTACTTCAATTCCGGCTCCATGTATGGTACGGATAGCGGATTCGCGTCCGTTACCGGGACCTTTAACATAAGCCTTTACCTTTCTCAAACCAAGATCATAAGCCACTTTGGCACAATCCTGGGCAGCCATCTGTGCTGCATACGGAGTGTTCTTCTTAGAACCTCTAAAACCCATCTTTCCGGCAGAAGACCAGGAGATAATCTGACCTTCACTGTTTGCCAGAGAAACAATGATGTTGTTGAAAGATGAATGAACATGCAACTGACCGTTGGCATCCACCTTTACATTTCTCTTTTTTGCTGCAACTGTTTTTTTTGCCATATCAACAATTATTATTTAGTAGCTTTTTTCTTATTAGCAACGGTTTTCTTTCTACCCTTACGAGTACGAGCATTGTTCTTAGTGCTCTGGCCTCTTACAGGAAGACCAATACGATGACGAACACCACGATAGCAACCAATATCCATCAAACGCTTGATGTTCAATTGAACTTCTGAACGAAGATCACCTTCTACTTTGTACTCAGCAGCAATGATCTCACGAATCTTACCTGCTTGATCATCAGTCCAGTCTTTAACCTTCAGGTCTTTGTCAACACCTGCTTTTTCCAAAATCTTTGCTGAACTACTACGACCTATTCCGTAGATATAGGTCAACGCAATTTCTCCTCTCTTATTCTGAGGCAAATCGACACCAACTATTCTTATAGCCATATACTAAATTATTTTTTTTGCAAAAATAATAATATTATCCTTGACGTTGTTTATAC